>JBMFWU010000203.1:1533-8406 GCA_049964955.1 Syntrophobacteraceae bacterium | reverse complement strand
GAAATCGGGTCCTTTCGAAAAATCCCAATCCTGTAAATCCTGTAATCCTGTCCAAAGTTCCCTCTCGACGGCAAAGGCGAAAGATTTGGACAGGGAAAACTCTGCGTGTCCACTTTTTTCTGCCGGTTTCGGCTGCCCTCGGCAGCTTGACATCTGCCCATTCGATGCGCAACCTCGGATTACGTGGACCCCCGGGGTTTCGTTCGGGAAGGCTTCCCCGCTTTGGAATACAACAGTCCTTCATGTTACCCCGGGAGTACCCGATTCAATGGAAGGTTCGCGGGGCGTTCGTTTCTTCCTGCTTCCCGCTCCGCGCTTCCTCTCAGAGAGGCATCGGTTGCAAATGAATCGGCAAGGTAAATCGGAGAGTTCGGTGGAAACCCGAGAGCCCGTGAGTGTGTGTAGCTATCCGCCCATTTCGACTTATGGTTTCATAGCCGACAGCCATTCGTGCGCCCTGGTGTCGAAATCGGCCTCGATCGATTGGTGCTGCATGCCGAGAATGGATTCACCAAGCTGTTTTGGCCGCATCCTCGATTGGGAAAGAGGCGGATACTGCCGGATTTCGCCGATAAGCAAGCACCGAGTTAGCCGGCGCTATCTTGGATCGTCGATGGTTCTCGAGACCACCTTTCTTTGCGGAGCGAGTGAAGCTCGCGTCATAGACTGTTTTACAATGCGGGCGGGCGGTCGGCATCACCCGCACCGGCAACTTCTCCGCTCCATCCAGGGGGTGAGAGGCGCGGTTGCCTTGAAGATCGATATCGAACCGCGTTTCGACTATGGGGCGGTCAGGCCCTGGATCCGGAAAGATTCGCGGGGCAATTTTCTGGTCATAGGCGGCAGCAACGGTCTGGTTATTTCCGGAAACCTGGAGTTGGAACTCAAAGACAGGCACAACCTGATCGGGGTCTGCGTTACGGCGGAAGGCTCCAGGGGGTGGTTGTCGATCGTATTCCGCGAGCCGGAGTTACTCGAAGACGGTTATGAGGCGCTGGAGAGCGGGGAATTGGACGGCCGTCTGGAGGAGACCCTGGCATGGTGGCGCGGTTGGTGTCGCAAGGGTACGTTTGGCGGGCATGATCTGGAAATTACAAAACGATCGGCGATGGTGCTGAGGGCTTTGGCCAATGCGCCGACCGGGGCCATAGCGGCTGCGCCTACGACTTCGCTGCCCGAATACCCTGGGGGGAACAGGAACTGGGATTACCGCTTTTCGTGGGTGCGTGATTCCTGCTTTGCGGTGAAATCCCTGGTGCAGCTGGGATATGTGAGAGAGGCCGACGGGTTCAGGCGGTTTATCGAAAGAAGCGCCGCGGGCAGCGCAGACCAAGTGCAGACGCTTTTCGGACTCGGGGGCGAACGTCTGCTCCCCGAAATCGAACTGGACGGCCTCGAAGGCTATCGCGGGGCAAGACCGGTGCGGGTGGGAAACTCCGCATGGAATCAAAGGCAGCTGGACACCTACGGCGATCTGCTCGATCTGGCTTACCGGTGGCACAGACTGGGCAAATCTCCCGACGACGATTACTGGGAATTCCTTGTCGGGTTGGTGGAAACCGCGTGCACATCGTGGCAGCGGCCGGATCGAGGCATCTGGGAACTGCGCGGCGAGCCTCGTCACTTCGTCTATTCGAAGGTGATGTGCTGGGCGGCGATCGACCGCGGGATAGCGCTAGCCGAGGAGTTGGGGCGAAAAGCGGACATCGACCGGTGGAAAGAGAACCGCGATGCGGTTCGAAAGGCGGTTGAAACCCTGGGCTACCTGCCGGACCGCGGCGTCTTTGTCCAGGCCTTCGACCACAAGATCCTGGATGCGTCCCTGCTTCTGCTTCCCGGCGTCGATTTTGTGGACTATGGTGACGAGCGCATGGTCCGCACTACCGATGCGATACGGCAGGAACTCGAAGAGGGGGGGCTCCTGCGCCGTTACGCTCCTCATGACGACAATCTGCCCGGGTCCGAGGGAGTTTTCCTTCCCTGTACCTTCTGGTTGGTAGAGTGCCTGGCACGGCAGGGCCGTGCCGAGGAGGCCCGAAGCGTCTTCGAACGCGCCTTGCGTATGGGAAACGATCTGGGGCTTTTTCCCGAGGAGTACGATATCCGGTCGGGCGAGATGCTGGGGAATTTTCCCCAGGCCTTGACCCATCTCTCCCTTATCTCGGCCGCGGCTGCCTTGTCCAAAACCGTTAGAGGGGAAAGATCAACCGGCCCAAGACCTCGTTCGATGTGAAAATAATTTTTCGGGGGGACAGCGGCTTTTGCAGGAATAAGATTCTGTCGTGGTGGAAAAGCAGGATCGGGTCTTCTATGGTCTAGTTTAACAAACAAAGGAGCACGAAAATTTTCCACCTGCCAGAGGTGGTGCTGCCTAATCTCCTCAAAAGGCGATTTGAGATCGTTTATGAAATTTCTGAGATAAGACCGTCAACGTCCGCCTTGGGTCTTGTCTCTCACCCTCAGATACCCACATGTATTCACGGTTTTGCCTCTGAAATGTGCATGTATGCATATCTTTTGGGACCATTCCGGGCGGTTGAAAATTAAAACGGGTACAAAATCTGGTGAATTTGTACCCGAAAACAGGTCTAGGATGCCGATAGAACGATAAAAAAGCGTTGGGTTAAGTCCTCCGGAACCTCAACTTTAACGCTGCAAGCCCCATAAAAGGGACAACAATGAGGAGAAGACATGGCGGTTCAGGGGTGGCTACGCCGAAAACCTGTACGTTGGCGTCGGTGTTCTTGTCCCATCCTGGGCCCCATCCGGTTGTCCCACCACCATCTCCAGAATACCAGGTCTCGACTGTCTGAGACGACCCGTTTACATCAAGCCACAAAAATTGGCCGTTTGCACCCTGCTGTGTGGAGCCGCTCAAGCCCGCATTAGATGCGGCAAGTAAAGCGTCAGCATAAGGGGATGCAGAGGTGGTTGAGTAAATAACGTAAGGCTGATCAACAAAGAAATCGTATGTCTCACCAGCCGTTAGGTTCAAGCCGGTGGTACTAAAGTCTACCTGGTACAGGTCCCAGAAGTTTCCTGAACTACCCTGATAGGACTGACCATTCGAGTATTGAACAGATGTGGCTGTAAAGGACTGTGAGATCGTAGAAATCGTGCCGCCTGCTTTCCCCCCTAGTAAAGAGATTCCAGAAGGCAAATAGCCTGGCGCGGAAGTACCTGTTGCCACAACCCATACTCTAATGTCGTTGACCGAGGCGTTGGTTGAAAGGGTAAAATCGTCGCCAGGCAACCAATACTCTGATGGATTGGCGGAGGACTCAGTATCAGCCCATGCGACGTTACTCTGATTGCTGATGCCGGTGTTTACATTGGTGGCAGGTAGCCCCCGGTCAAACAGAAGTGTATCGGCCAAGGATCGCTGGACCGCCATGAAAAAGAAGCCGGCGGTTGCAACCGCAACCATCAGTATTATTAAACCTGCTTTCCGCATCTTATCGTCCCCTCTCATCTTGAAGTTTCTTACAAAGTTCGACCGCAAAGGTCCGATGTCGGTTGTTTCCTTGCCAAGCAGCGGCCAGCCAGAGATTTTTTTCCCACCTCCCTTCTGTTGATGGTTAATCCTGGAAAATCGTAAGGCAAAGGCGACTTTCCAGCGTGACGGGATATTAGACACCTTTCCTCACTTGCCCTTAAGCCGACCGGAACTTCACTCTGAATGCGCAAAACCTGCGAGGCCGACAAGGAGAATTGTGCCGGACCCAGGGGCGGAGAAGTCTTGAGCGCCAAAGACGAAGTTTTTTAAAACTGAACGACCTTGTTCCAAATATTCATCCCACTGCGCCTCGTGGGCCTCGACAAAAGATTCACTGGCACGAAAGCCGCTATGAGCCCATTACATATATTGCAACAAATGTACCGATGATAATCATCGGATCATTTGCATAGGGTAGATACCTGATATATTGAAACAATATCAAATTGTGGCGAGGTGGGGTATTTACTACCAAATGGTTCGAATGTGTAAAGTCTTTTTACACAAAATAGGTGAAACCGTGTAGACAAGGAATTATTGTCTTGTTAAATCAAGGTGTTACCCTCTATCAAAAATCTGTAAAATTTTCCGACGGCAAAAACTGTTGTATCCAATTCATACTCTTCATAGATCCATGTAAGGATTGGTCGGTGCCCAGGGGCGTCTGGAACACCTCAAGGTTTGCATAAAATGATAAGAAGGACACTTCGGAGGGGTCGCATCCGGGGGAGGCAAAATTCCCGCGAGTTGTGAGAGACTGGAGGCGCGAAAGGCAGAGGAGCGAGAGCGTTGCTCCTCGAAAGTACCCGACTCAAGGACTGCCGAGGGGGCTATATAGCAAAAACGGGCAAAGCCTATCGAGTTTCGGCCCTGCCCGTTTGGACTGGCATGGTGAAGCCCTATGCGCCCGAGGCGTTGGGTTATTTTTTCTTCGCCGGTGCCCGCTTTTCAGACTCCGCTATGAGTTTGGCCACTTCGGAGTTGGCCCCGACGGGTTCGATCATTATGATATGCCTCACGTTGAGGAAGGTCTCGGTGGGTTGGTGCAGTTCCATTCCCCGTTTTACAAGGACGTGTTTTACCGCCTTTGTCTTGGGGTCCTGTTGATTGATGATGTAATAGACGTCGGTCATTTCGGCGAAGCGGCCACCCAGCCGAGAGATCTTGCCGTAGTAAACCTGGCCGCTGTCAAGGAGCACCGCCTGATAGGTCGTGTCGAACACGGGAGGCTTGTCCGCGGCCTTCGAGCCGTTGACGAAGGCGATCGACAGGATCACCAGCGCTGCGGCCAGGCAAACGGTTATTGCTGAAATCGTCTTGTTCAATTGCATGACTCCCTTGCGTTGAAACGTTTAAAAAGAGGAGCGGAAAGAAAATTTGCTTTCTTCCCGCCCCTTGGCCTTGTTTCCCGGCGGTAGCGCGATTTAGCGCGCGCCTGTACGCATCTTTCGTCTCACAGACCAGGCCAGGCCGGGCAGGCCGAATAAGAGCAGCAGCATCGTCGCCGGCTCGGGAGTGGATGTCGGAGGCTGGGTCCCATTATACATAGCTACGAGGTCAACGCTATTTGTATCGTATTTCACCGACCAACTCCACAGCCCATTATCAAAATTCAAATCGGAGAGATATGAAAATTCGCCGCTTATTCCCCCCGCCGCCGTCAGGATGGTCAACTCCTTGCCTTGTGTCAGTCCGAGATCGCCATAGAAATTATTGTCGATCTGGAGTTGCCCACCCAGCGTGGCCGTCCCGCTGATTTGGAGCAAGTCTAAACTAGTCGCGCTGTCGATCTGCGTGAAAAGCGTTCCATTTACGCCCTGGGTGAAATTCCCGTTGATTTTCAATGTCCCGGGGCTGTCCCCGCCGTGTATCATCCCTCCATTGTTATTGACTGCGCCGGCTATCGTGCCCGTACCGTTGAGCGTTCCGCCGTTTATGTTGAGAACGTTTGCCAGGAGCGTGCCGTCAACGGTGGTCGATCCGGCGGCCTGGGTATAGATGGAATTCCCCCCGGCGATGGCCAGAGTATCCCCTTGGCCGATGCTGACTGTGCCGCTGCTGGAGAACCCCGAACTGTTCGGCGTTATAGTCAGCGTGCCGTTAGGTGTAACCCTTCCGTTGTTTATTAAGGCGAGATTGCTGATCGAGCCGTTACCCCCGATCACGCCTTCGTTGGTCAGGGATTCGGTCCCGGTCACGCCGGAAATCGTACCACCGGCCATTGCGATATTTCCTGCATTGTCATACGTGCCGGCGCCGCCGTTGAGGTTTAGCGAGCCGTTCGAATTCAAGTCGATTTCCCCGGTGTTGCTGAGGCCTCCGACGGTAACCGAGCCTCCATCGCCGCCGACTTTCAGCGTTCCGCCATTATTGGCCAGGGCGCCCGTACTGGTGAGCGCAGCCCCGCTGGTTTCTACGTCTATCTCGCCCCCGCTGTTTATGGTGACGCCGGCCACCGTCGTAAGCGCTGTGTTTGCGTTGAAGGACACGGTGTAATTGGAGTTTGTGCCCTTTGAAACCGTCAGACTGTTGATTGTGTCGCTGCTGTCGTTATACGTAATAGTTCCGCCGGGGCCATAGTTCCCTACGAAAACATCCTGGGACGAGTTTGGCGGGGTCTTACTGGACCAATCTTGAACAGAGTTTGTTGGATTGTCCCAGTTATCTGAGGGTCCGATCCAGTCGTTCTCGGTGATCGTAGAACCGACAACGTCCAGAACTATCTGGCCGTTGCTCGTTTCATAGTTCACTAAAAGGGCGAGGCCGCCGCCGATATTGAGGGCATCGATTCCGTTGCCGCTGTAATTGCCGTAAGCGAGAGTGGAGAATTGACCGGAAAGGCTGTTTGCCGGCAAATTCATGAAATCGAAGCTTTCACCCTTGGTAAAGGTGAAGCCGGACAGCGTGGCTACATCGAGCGTCCCGCCAAGCGACACCGGGCCGTTCAGGTTGATCACCCCGAATTGATACATGCCTGCGATGTTCTCAGTAAGCGTTCCGCTGTCACCCATAGCAAGGCCGCCACTAGAGGCTTGTGCACCGATGTTGATTGCACCGGAGTTGTTATAGATCGCGCCTCCATTGACAAGGTTCGAAACTGTCAATGTACCGGCTGCATTGCTGTTGCCATAGAGAGATACGGTGCCGCTGTTTGTAAACGTCCCGGCTGAAACACCTCCCTGTGTGGACATCAAATAGTTGCCGATCTGCATGTAATTGTTGTTCGTCAGGCTGCCGGTTCCATGTCCGACCGAAAGGCTGCTTCCTGTAGAATTGTAGTAGGAACCGCTGTCGACATAAATGGTGCCGTTGTTGGTTAAGGCGTTATTGGTGGCCACCGAGGCGCCGTTTTCGAGATCGAGGCTGCCGTTGTTTGT
>JBMFWU010000203.1:0-1433 GCA_049964955.1 Syntrophobacteraceae bacterium | reverse complement strand
GGTCAGGCCGTTAGCGATGGCCGTCGAGGCGCCGTTTTCGAGGTCGAGGCTGCCGGAATTGGCGAGTGTTCCGCCGACCGCCAGATTGCTGCTGTCCACATAGACGGAGCCGCTGCTGGTCAAGCCGTTAGTGGTGGACACCGAGGCGCCGTTTTGGAGGGTGAGGCTGCCGTTGTTTGTGGCAAGAGTGGTGAGGGCGGAATTGGAGTTATCCCCGGAGGCAAGCTCGACGTATGCCGAGGACCCGTTCACAGTGATGCCCGAACTTGTGTCGATGGTGTCAATCGCCGCGCCGCCGGTCACGAAGGCCGCCTTGCCCTGGCCGCTTGTAACGTTCAGATTGCCTTCCCAGGTGCTGGTCGCGGTTCCGTTCGAATCGGCCAGGCCGCCAACGCTCATCGTCGAAGTTTGGCCGCTCTGCAGGCCGGAATTCCCCACGCTGATGCTGCCGTAGCTGTTGTAGCCGTAACTGTTGAGCCCGTAGTTGGTGAGAGGTCCGCCAACGGTCAGGCCGCTGCCTCCCGTGTTTGACCCGTAGTAGTAATTATCAGCGTCTACGGAAATGTATCCGCTATTGGTCAGGCCGCCCCCGGTGGTGATCTGCGCCCCGTTTTCTAGATCGAGTGTACCATTGTTTGTGGCAAGGGTACCGAGGGCGCTATTGGTGCCGGTGCTGGAGGCAAGATCGACGAAGGCCTGCGAACCGCTCAGCGTGACGCTCGAACCCGTGTCTATAGTCGAAATCCCAGTGGCGCCGGTGATGAACTCGGCTCTCCCCGCACCGCTCGTAACGGTCAGAGCGCCGTCCCAGGTAGAACTGGCCAATCCTGCCACACTCATCGACGAGGTGACGCCGCTTAACTGATCTGAATTTCCAATGGTGATGTTTCCGGTGTTCGTGAGGGTTGCAGTGTCATTGAGAGAAGCGCCGTTTTGCAGAGTTAGGGAGCCATTGTTTGTGGCAAGAGTGTTGAGGGCGCTGTTGTTGCTGTCACCGTATTTCAGGTTTACGTACGCCTGCGGGCCATCGAGCGTTATCCCGGAGTTCGAGTCGATCGTAGTGATGGCATTTCCGCCGGTATCGAATTCCGCCGTGCCGGCACCGCTCGTGACGCTCAGGTAGCCTTCCCAGGTGTTTCCTGGATTTCCGTCCAGGTCCGTGAACCCGGCTACGCTCATTGTCGATGCTGCGCTGGAAGACAGATTGGGGTTTCCGATCGAGATGCTGCCGTAGTATCCCTGATAGTAATTATATAGCGGCGCTTGATCGATCACCCTGCTGCCCCCCGAGGTGGAGGTGTTGTCGATCAGAAGGCTCCCGACATTGCCCAGGCCGCTTACGCTTCCGCCGCTTGGGGGCAAAGTTAAAGATGCGCCGTTTTCAATATCAAGTGTACCGTAGGGGGAGATAAGGACTGAGTCCACAGTGACGC
>JBMFWU010000202.1:0-8488 GCA_049964955.1 Syntrophobacteraceae bacterium | reverse complement strand
GTCTTAGACAAAATCCGGGGAGCTTCCAAGGGTACAACCTCTATAGAAAAGAAGGAATGGGGGAACGAATACATGACAACAGACGTGAGAATAGATCTCTGCTTCAAGGTCATGGGCACAAAGCTTCCAGTTGACCACGGATTCGCCTTGTACGGGGCGCTAAGCCGCGTTTTGCCTTTTGTCCACGAACATACAGGCATGGGCGTGAAATTGATTCGCGGGCGTTATGTGGGTGAGGGGCTTTTAGACATAGCCCCCCTTTCCGAACTGGTGCTGCGCATTCCCGCCGAGCACATCGCTCCGTTTCTGGGACTTGCCGGAAAGGTGCTGGACATCCGCGGAAGCCGACTCTCCATCGGGGTCCCCGTGACGCGCGCGCTTATTCCTGCCTCAGCGCTCCACTCCCCGCTTGTCACCACCAGAAACGGGAACGAGCAGTCAAGATTTGAGTCGGAATTGCACCGGAAGATGGCTGAACTGGACGTCCACGGCAACCTGGACATTGGACGCCGCCGCACGTTCACCGTTCACGGCAAGCAGGTGGTTGGGTACGAAGTGTGGGTTTCGAAACTTACCGCCGAGGAGTCCATTGTCATCCAGGAGGAAGGCCTTGGCGGGCGAAGAAAAATGGGATGCGGATTTTTTGAGGGCATGAGGGACTTATGAGATTCTCTCGGCTTCTGGCCAAAAGCTCTGACAGTGAAGACTCTCCCGAACCGGAGGAGACCCTTGCCGGACACACGCGATTTGTTATGGAGGCGGCGGATTTCTTTTATGAAGCACTTGCCGACGAATTGAAAAAATTCATAGGTTCCGATTTCATTTCCGGCTTTTTCAGAAGTGCGTTACTCGCCGCCGCGTGGCTTCACGACATTGGCAAAGCCAATAATCATTTTCAAGAGATGATCAGAAAGCCTGGTGTTCGTCAAGGTGTCCGACATGAGACTTTTGCTCTGGTAGTCATTGACGAATGCCTGAAAAGGCTCCTTGAGCCTCTATGGAGCTCAAATCCCTCCTGGTACAAGTCCGCTATTCTTTTTGCCGTCTCGGGTCATCATCTGAAATTTCCCGATGATCCAGGCAAAATCAATCGGCCCACTAGAGATGTGGAATTCATGGGCGGGCATCCAGATCTATCTCGCTACTGGGAATTGGGCGTCCAGAGGCTGAATATCCCCCCCTGGGAAACGGGGCAGAACGTCGGCTTCTCATTGATGCCGTTTGGTGGCCTTACGGAGAAACTCCGCGAATTGCATCATCGTTTAGACGACGATTTCTGTGTGGAGCAGAAATTATTTATTGCTGCGCTAAAGTCTACTCTTATGGCTTCGGATTTGGCCGGTTCAGCTCTACCTCAGCGCAACCTGTCCCTTGCCGCTTGGCTCTCGCGGCGTCTTGGTACAGTGCTTCGTGGCGATCAACTGGAGAAGCTAATCCATCGGAGAGTGCCACGGTATAAGCTCAGGTCTTTTCAGGGCTCGCTCGGCCGCTCCGATGCACATACAGTGCTCGTCGAGGCGGGGTGCGGTTCCGGAAAAACAATTGGTGCATACCTGTGGTGTGCGCGGAAAGGGGATGGGAGACGGTTATTCTTCTCATACCCCACTACAGGCACTGCAGCGGAGGGATTTATCGGGTATATGCAGGATCCGGAGTTCGAGGCGCTGCTGGTCAATTCCCGCTCAGAAATGGATTATCGTCTCCTCGAAGATATGCCTGCTGAAAACAACACTCAAAAGGAGCTGCGACTGCTTAAGCTTGAGGCGCTGGAAACTTGGCCGGTGCCCGTTGTCGTCTGCACAGCTCACACTGTTCTGGGCCTCATGCAGAACGTTCGACGCTCGGTATATACCTGGCCAAGCATTCTTCGGTCTGTGTTCGTGTTCGACGAAGTCCACGCATACTCTCCAAAGCTTTTCGGGCACCTCCTGCGCTTTCTTTCAGTATTCCGCTCTCATCCGGTGCTATTAATGACGGCGACCCTTCCTTCAAAGCGCAAACTGGCGCTGCAGCGTGTCTGCGGCACGCGGGGCGGATTAGAAATTTTTGTGGGGCCGAAAGAACGTGAGGAATCCAAGCGTTACACCCTTGAGAAGGCTTCAGAGGATGATGCCTGGTGCGAAACTGCGGGAGTGCTGAGCCAGGGGGGGAAGGTCCTTTGGGTTTCCAATACCGTAGACCGCGCCATCGAGAGGACTCGCAGGGCGCAGGAAGCCGGCTTTCCAGTGGAGCCTTACCACAGCCGTTATCGATATCGAGATCGAGTTTTTCGCCATCGCAGAGTTGTTGACGGATTCAAGCCCAATCAGCAGGCTCTTGTTGCAATGACCACTCAGGTCGCTGAGATGTCACTGGATCTCTCGGCTGATTTATTAGTGACTGAATATGCCCCTGTTCCCGCGCTCATTCAGCGGCTGGGTCGACTTAACCGGTTCGAGGATGCGCCAACGAAGATCGGGAAGGCCGTCCTTATTCAGCCAGAGAACCACTACCCTTATGTTGCGGACAAGAGCGAGGAACACCATTTCTGGGCATCCATCGAGGATTGGCTATCTAAAATTGCCGACGGGTCGCCTAAGTCGCAACGCGAATTAGGTAGGGCCTTCGCAGAGCTGGCTTCCGATGATGACGCAGGTGACGAGGAGGAGCTATTTTGTGACTGGCTTGACGAACCGTGGAGTTCTCTAAGGAATCGGCATTCTATCGTGGAGGCCGGACATACTGTTGAGCTGATCCGTGAAGAGGATCTACATGAGGGATCACTCCAGGAAAACGCCATACCAATGCCGTTTCCCAAGGATAAGTCCTGGTACCGGTGGCCTCAGAAGGGCCGGTATCTTATAGCACCGGAAGGAACTATCGAATACGACCCATTTTGGGGAGGGCGCTATGCAGGAGAAAAGTCTTTCTTTCGGATTATTTGATCCCGGTATGACCGGCATGCACCGGGTCGGGCTGGCCGGGCTTTATATGACGCTCAAGAACCTCAACCCGGACCGATACAGTGACTTGGGTCGCTGGGAACTTTCGCCAAAGCGTGTGACAGTCTGTTGGAGGAAAAAACCCGCAGATTTGTTCAAGGCTCTAATCAATGATGCATTCGGAATTGATTCACATGGATGCATCAGATTTTGCGCTCATCGTGGGCATCCGATGGGTGACATTGAAATCGTTCATCTGGATAGGGTCGTGAGGGAAACCTTCCTGCAGCACGGCCAGATGAGAAAGGAAGCAAAAGAAAATAGGGTTTTGCAGTTCGATTTCCAAGAGCAAACTGTCTCCGAAACAATCAAACCGATAATCGAGTATAGAAACCAGGGTGCTGCAGAGCTATTCCTTAGTAAGAACGGCGATAAGCTTGTCGAATCGGTGGAGTTAGCTGGGTGGTCTTATCCAGGCGGAGCCGTAAGGCACAACAAATACAGCGCTCATACGCATCTTTCAATTCCACCTGCCCTGTTTGTACCTCTCATTTTTACGCCGATTGCCTCTCTCTTCTTTAAAATCTCACACCGTGACAAGGAGGGGAAATTAGATGCTCGTCGAAGGGCCGCTGTTGTGCTCCCGCATATTGAAGATCTCGAAGGCTACTGCAAGTGTTATAGCCGTTATCTTGCGAGCCCGTTACGCCGCCTTTACGCGGACGGTTTGGGGGATGCCGGGTTGATGGCTTTGATTTTGTTACATCTTCAAGGAGGTATGCTTGAGGATCTAAGCATAAGCTCTTGTACAGTCGTTACCTTCGGATCTGTACCCTGGAATAAGCGACAGAAAACAAGGACTGGGCTGCGTGCTGTTATCAAAATCAGCTCTGCGCACATGAATTTCTTCGCCAGTGCGCTGGACTCATTGGACAACCGCACCCTGTTTAGGAAAGACGGAGGTTACTGGGTCGAAACCAGCCGTGTTCGCGGCCTGATTGCTGAAAATATAGCGGCGGGCATGGACTGGTTTCGAGATTTCCATCAACTTATGATGTCTCAGAAGCTTGCTCAACTCATCAGGTGGGAAAGAAAGGGGTTAAGCAGAATGGTGGCGCAAATGGAATGGAATCACGAGGCGGACCGTTTACTGGTGGAGGCAGTCCATCAGGCCTTGCGGAATCGCTATGGCGCGATGGCGGCGCGTGCTAAAGAAAGAGGAGATGCGCCTCAATTCAGTAGGGAATTTGAGCGGATCAGGACCTCTCTCATGAGAGCAAAAAATGCTCAGACAATGCGTGCGGAGTTAGCGGATCTTTTTGCCCGAGGAGGCCTAAACAAGACCCTCCAGATGCGCTGGCCTGAGCTGCTGCCGCTTTTCTCGGGGGATGATTGGCAGCGCGCAAGGGATTTGGCACTCTTGGGGCTGGCTTCTTATGCAGGACAGGGTGCCGAGGCTTTGGACGAAGCAGCCGATATGAATTTTAATCAAGAGGAGGAGGATGAATGAGCTTACATATTTTTGGATCGATTATCACTGGATGTGGGTGTGCGGCCAATAATCGTGGCGAAACCGAAGGGAACATCACCACGCTGCAAAAAATTCTGTGGAACGGCCAGGTGCACACAACGGTTTCATCGGAAGCAATCCGTTGGGCTCTTCGATATTTTTGGCAGTGCAAGGGAATCGAGGTCAATAGGGTCTGGAATGATGACAAAGATGACCATGAATGGAGAGATTCTTCATGGGCCGGCTGGCAGAAGGGCCATTCCTATATTGACGATGACCTTTTGGGCTATATGGTAGCGGAGGGAGCTAAAGTCGAAGGCGAGAAGGGCAGCACACTTAAGCGTCGCGGTGTCCTGGAAATTGCCAGGGCCATCTCGCTAAACCCTTATGCGGGAGACATTTCCTTTAATGCCAAAAGCGGCGTCAAGGGCAGAACATCACTCTACGGGACCGAGATACATGCCACTCGCTACCAGTATGGTTTTGCATTGACCCCGCAAAGGCTCAAAATTCCCGCTAGATGTCTTGATGCCCTGGATGCGCTGGTGGGTATTTCGGAGGTGGCGGGCAATCACAGTCGTTTTCTTTTTGATTTCTCACCGGAGTCGGTCGTCTTCCGCATCAGTGACGACCCTGCCCCTCGCATTCTCTACTGTTTTGAAGAAGCCGATCGGGATGTAAACACTGCAGCTCTTGTCCAGAAAGTGATTGCCGGGGATATTCCCGCTTCGGAACTCTACGTTGGCGGTCGCATCTCCAGCAATAAGGAGTTGCAGGAGTTGGGATTGAGGAATTGCTGGCAGGGTGTGAGGAAAGCGGTTAATGGGCTTAAAGCTGAGATCAAGGCACGCCTGGGACTGGAGTGATCCATGAAGAAGTGGACGGTGTGGCTAAGGGTGACTATCCCCGTGTGCAGTTTGAGGAGGGGATACGCCAGGGAATATCTGGAAACCGAACGAGTACCTCCTCCCTCCACGATTTACGGATTCCTCCTCTCGCTGGTTGGCGAAGAAGATCGCATGCGCTACATAGAAACCAATATCGCCTATGCCGTGCTTCGCGAGCCGCAGATTTCGGTCGTCCTCAGGACTGCTTGGCGAATAAAAGAATTGCAGATCGGTGGAAAAGGCAAGCCTAAAACGGATCAGCCCATTGGTACGGGAAGCAATAAGAGGCCCGATTACCAGGAGATTCTAACGGGACTGGACCTGGGGATTTGGGTGAATCAGGGCGGTCTTGCGGATCGTCTCCGTGCGGCCTCGGCTAATCCGGAAAGCACAGATCGATATGGAGGTCTGAGTCTCGGAGAAAGCCGGGATTTGATCAACGACATCTGGTGGTTCCCTGACTATGGCGATCTTAGGGGAAACTGGGTGGTCCCAAGGGAGGAGGGGAATCTAACGCTCCCGATATGGGTGGATCATGTGGGTTCCGAGGGAACTGTGTGGCGCCCATTCATCCTCCTTGAAGGACGACTGGCATGTCCTCCTCCAGATAGCTCGCTTTGGATCTCCATTGTTCCAAGGGCCGATGGTGGAAGGGCAGTTCCCAGCCGTTCCTCCAAACGTGGCACGAAGAGACATACGATTATGCAAAGGTGATTTCATGGCCACAGAAACGGCAGAGCACGAGGATGCCTTCAAATCGCTCCACCAGGTGGAGAAAACCACTGATGAGCCGCTGGTTCGCGTTATGGCGCTTCATGCCTTAGCTTATTGCGAGCGGCTCTATTATCTTGAGGAGGTGGAGGAAATCCGGGTGGCCGACGCCAATGTATATGCCGGGCGCCGCATGCACGAGGAGCTTGACGGCACTGCCGAGCGGTATACTGTGGAGTTTGCCAGCGAGCGGCTGGGCATTCGCGGCAAACTGGACGCCGTGAGGCGTAAGTCGGGGGAGTTGGTCGTTTACGAGCACAAGAAGGGCAAATCACGGGATGGCAAAGAGGCCTGGCCCGGTGACAGGCTTCAGGTGATTGCCTATGCGTTGCTCCTTGCCGAGCACACCGGGGAGAAAGTGGCTGAGGCCTGCGTTCGCTATCACGCCGATAACAAGCTTGTAACCATCCCCGTTGACCGGGAGTCAGCCGAAAGTGAGTTGCGTGAAGCCGTAAGGCGGGCCAGAGAGCTTCGGTCCTCGCTGGAACGTCCGCCGGTGGCGGCTGCGGAGAGGCTCTGCCGGACATGTTCCCTTGCGCCCGTCTGTCTTCCAGAGGAGGAGCGGTTCGCAGTCGGCGGCAAAAACAAAGTGCAACGGCTTTTTCCGCCCGAGGACGACCGGATCATTCATATAGTGGAGCAAGGCAGCTCGGTGCGTCGGGACGGAGAGCAGATCGTGGTGCATCTTCCGGACGGAACGCGAAAGGCGCTCCCTGGAGCTGCCATTTCGGCGCTGGTCCTTCACGGGAATGTGCAGATTTCGACGCAGGTAATTCACTTCTGCGCCGCCCGCGAAATCGGGGTCCATTGGCTGTCGTTTGGGGGCCATTACGTGGGAGCGCTCGCCCCCGGTGCAGGCGGCGTGCAACGCCGCAACCGCCAGTATGCCGCCTTGCAGGACTCCGTTTTCAGAGCAAAACTTGCTGCACGCATCGCGACAGCCAAAGTTGAGAATCAAATCCGCTATATCCTACGTATAACCAGGCCGGGAACGGGAGGCGCCGGAGAGGGGCGTCCGTCCGAAATGGAAAGCGGGCTTGCCCGGATGCGGGCGGAATTGGCGGCCTTAGCCCAGACAGAGCCGGAACTTGCAGGTGATAATACGCCCTCTTGCGGTATTTTGTCAGAAGGATTTTTGTCTCAGAAAGCTCGGCAGGCTGGAGAGGAAGCGGGGAACTCTGAAATCCGGGGCGGTGGTGAAGATGAAACGCTTGAAGATGGGAGCGATGATCCGGCGGCAGGGTCGGAGACCGGCCGTCGATTCGCTTCCATTCGTGGCCACGAGGGCCTGGCCGGGCGCGAGTATTTTCGGCTTCTGGCCATGGCGCTCAACGTGGCTCCGGGCGGCCTGCTCTACTTTGACGGGAGAAGCCGCAGGCCGCCTCGCAACCCTTTCAACGCTTTGCTTTCGTTTGGATATGCTCTTCTTTACAGGGATTGCGTGGCTGCCCTGCTGTCGGTGGGTTTGGAGCCGGCGCTGGGTATTTTTCATACGCCGAGGTCGGCGGCATATCCTTTGGCCTTGGATTTAATGGAGCTGTTCCGAGTGATCCTGTGGGATATGCCCTTGGTCGGTTCCGTCAATCGCCGTCAGTGGCGAAAGGAGGATTTCGAAGTTACCGGCAGACAAGTGTGGCTGAATACAGACGGACGCCGAAAAGCCATACAAATTTATGAAAGCCGCAAAGCAGAGAAGTGGAAACACCCGGTAATGGATTATTCATTGAGCTATGCTCGGACACTCGAACTTGAAGCACGGCTGCTCGAAAAGGAGTGGAGCGGTCAGCCGGGCTCCTTTGCCAAGCTGAGGTTACGTTGAATGGGAGACGGTGAGAATTGGCACTTGGTTTGCTACGATATTCGGGACCCGAAACGCTGGTACAGGGCGTTCAGAATCCTTAAGGGATGCGGCGAACGTTTGCAATACTCCATTTTTCGCATTCAAATGAATAAGACCCGGCTGGAAGCTCTCCGTTGGGAGTTGAGTAAAGTATTGGCCGAAGAGGACGATCTAATGATAGTCCGTTTATGCGCTGGCTGCGCCCAGCGAGTAATAGACTCGCGCCCGGACGCACCATGGAAGGAGCCATCGTCAAAATTCGAGGTTTTTTAGTCATGCACCAATCCAATTTGAATCGTGCTGTTACTCTCGGTGAGCTGTGAACCCCTATTCTGGGCCGCTACCAGAATGAGATTGACGCTCGGAGATGCTTGAATCATCATATTTCCCGCAAATTCAACTGGATGGACTTCTCTATGAAAATTGCACAATCTGGGAACAGCTTGGAACGCCTCTCTTTGCTAAGACCCTTGATTTCTGCGGGCTTGTGGCCTTGCCTGTGGCCGAACCAGAGAGCCCGGTCTGAAGAGATATCCGATGCCGAAAGGCGTTGAGCACA
>JBMFWU010000201.1:0-8577 GCA_049964955.1 Syntrophobacteraceae bacterium | reverse complement strand
ATGACGATAACCACCCATTAGTATAGATTGATAGATTATAATATGTTTCAAATAATTCAGTATTAGGCAGCAGTTAGCATGTTCATGAGACTTCCCGGTCTCTATCCATTGGCGGGCGTATTATCCGCGGGGCATTCGGGCATTCGCAGCAAAAAATTCTCGGCCAGGATCGTGCAATGGCGAAGTTGTTCTTTGGCGTTTTGGTCACCCGAACCGGCTTTCTCATGGAAGTTTGGGCAATGGACCTGAAGGAGCTTGTAGCAGATGTTCTGGGTTTTCCAGAGATTGACCTGGAACGGCAGGCTCCGGATCAGTTGTGCCGCCTTGTTCAACCTCTCCAGGCGAGAAAGGTCCTCAGGTTGTTCGAGCAGTTGTTCGGCCAGATTTTCAATGTTGGTTGCCAGTATCAATCCCAGAGCGGTCGCATCCAGAGTCGCGCCGGCCAGGCGAGCTTCCTCCAGCAGAGGCCGTATGACTTCGGGGTCAAGCCCCACCCCTTGAAACAAGCGGCGAAGCTTGGCATTCAAGCACAAGTCCGCGGCGACCGACAGGACACGGGGCCTGGGCGTGCCGGACCCGGTTAGAAAGCGAATCAAGGAAGCATGGTGCTCATAAATCGCGCAATAGGCAGCTTCGGCCTCTCTTAGCGTCGGCCCCATTATAATGTCCAGGACTCTTCGCCGCTCATCGGCAAAAAGCGAGGTCAGAGAGTAAGTGGACGTCCCGAAGTATTTACCCAGAAGAAGTATGGTCTTCGGGAAGTCGGCTCCGGCAAAAGCCGCTGCAATCTCTTCGGCCAGCGCTTCATATTTTTGCGCGCCCTGATAGTCACCGGTGCCGCAGGCGATGCTATGATCCCCAAGATGCAGGACGCCAAAGCACAAGCTGGAGGTTGCGCGCGTAACCTCCGAAGTGACCGTGGCCCGACCGATCGCCAGCCTTGAGCCCCCTACCTGAAAGCTGCGGTAGTCCTCCCGGCTGGCCGAATACGCATAGATCGAGCTGCGTTCACCGATATCCTGAAACAGCGAGCTCAAGGCATAATGGGCGCCGACATCTTTCATATCGAGCATGGCAGGCCTGACCCATTTTTCATAAACGGTGCGGCCGTCACAGTGTTCAGGGATGTTGCTTTTGGCACGTTCAAGATGTTCGAGAAATCCAGGTTCGAAGGAGTCGCTAAAAAGCTGGTCGGCCAATTGCAGGACCCTGCCGGCGTATTGTATCACCTGAACCGTCTCGATCCCGGAAAGCTCGTCAAAAAACCAGCCGCAGCTAGTGTACATGAGCATGGCGTGGCGTTGGAGTTCCATAAGCTTAAGGACCGTGATCTCGTCCCCGGAGTTTAAGGGACGGGTTGCGTGACGGTGCAAAAAGGCACCGATGCGATCGGGTGAACGATCCACGATGATGTCGACGTAGTCGTCACGAGCCGCCCGGGGATCGGTCAGAAACTGTCCGGCCATTTGTTCAAAAGCCGGATTCACGGCATCGCGGAGCCAGTCCAGGGCCGCACGCAGGGGGGCCCGCCATGCCTGGTTCCACTCCGGGTTGCCGCCGCTGTTACACCCGCAATCGGACCGCCAACGCTCTATGCCGTGCTCGCAGCTCCACGAGCTGTTTTCAAATATCTCCACCTCGTAGGTCGGTGGATGGTCCTCCAGGTACCGGCCATAATTCGTCACCTGTGCCAGTCCATTGGACTCGATGTGATGGAGCGCATGCGCCAGGGCCATGTCGCCGTAGCGATGATGGTGCCCGTAGCTTTCGCCATCCGTGGCGATGTGGACGAGGCGGGGAGAATCGTCGGCGAACGCGGACAGCAGCCGGTTGGCAAACGCCTCGCCGTTGTTGAGCAATCCCTCAAATGCCAGGGCCTGTGCAATAGGACCGTCGTAAAAGAACAGGTTCATGATGCGGCCGGACGGCAGCGACAGTCGGTACGCTATGGCAGGATAGATTTTTCCACCACTCACGTCCTGCCATTCATTGCCATCGATGGGCCGGACCCGGTTTGCCTGCCTGGGGGCAAGTATGGCAAAGTCGATGCCGTGTTGTGCCATGATGTCCAGGCTCTCAAGGTCTACAGCCGTTTCAGGGAGCCACAACCCTTCGGGCTTGCGTCCAAAGCGATATTCAAAATCCTTTATCCCCCAGAGAATCTGGGTGTTTTTGTCGCGGCTGTTGGCCAGCGGCAGGATCATGTGATTGTAGGCTTGGGCCAAAGCATTTCCATGACCGGAGAATTTCTCCACGCTCTGCCGGTCTGCCTCCAGAATCGCCTCATAGGCATCAGGGGCATATTTCTGCATCCAGAGCAGGACCGTCGGACCGAAGTCGAAGCTTATGTTTGCGTAATTGTTCACCAGTTGGTCGATGCGTCCCCGGGTGTCCCAGATTCTCGACACGGCGTTGGCCGCATAGCATTCGGCGGTAATCCGCTCGTTCCAGTCGTGGTAGGGAAACGCCGAATCCTGGATCTCAATGGCCTCCAGCCAGGGGCTTTCTCTGGGAGGTTGATAAAAATGCCCATGGATGCAAACATATCGGTCCACCATTTAGACTCCTTTTGGCAATATCATGCCGTATTCACCCGACGGCGCAGCACCTGCGCCCCACTCGACGTCCGGGCCGCGCGTCCGCATAAGGTCCGCTGAGCCACGTCCACACTGCGCGCTGCCGGTATGCCTCCTCGCGGGAGCGCAGGTCGCCCGAGCATCCCGCGTTGTAGCGCAGGCGCCCGGGCGCAAGAGAACGCAACCCGGGGGACATGAGCAGGCGGCCGGTGCCCATGCCGCGAAGCTGGAATTTATGGCGCCGTCCACCCCATGATCGGAACCGTGCTGATGCTGTTCTTGGGGCTGCCTTCGATAATCCGATCGCTATACGCCACGTATACCAGCACATTGCGCTTGCGGTCGAAGAACCGGACGACATGAAGCTTTTTGAACACCAGGCTGCGGTGCTCGTCGAACACCCGCTCGCCGTCCTTGAGTTCACCGAGGATCTTTATGGGGCCGACTTGACGACAGGCGATGCTGACGTCACTTGTGTCCTCCGCCACGCCCAGTTCGCCCTTCATCCCTCCCGTTTCCGTACGGGAGATGTGACAGGCCACCCCTTGGACCTTGGGATCGTCGAACCCGTCGATCACGATCTTGTCATCGGGCCCGAAGAAACGAAAATGCGTGTTGATTGAGCCGGTGGTTCCTCGACCGGGGCGACTGAAAACCCACCATCCAAAGAGCACAATGAGCAGGAGAATCCCCCCGCCGAGAATGATTCCAATACGTTTCATCATGGTTTGCCTCCCGGGAGCGAAGCCGCACCCCACCCTGGAACCATTGGGGGGGGGGCGAGCCGAAAAATTTTGTATTGATGAGCGATCAGACGTCATGCCATGAACACCGCGTCGGAGAAGGCCCTCACCTCACCTCACCACGCCGCCGGTCGTTGTCTGCACGTGCAAAAGATAATACTTCAACCAGTTCTCCGCCCCCGATGTGTTTTGCCGAATTCGTTACAGGATGTGAACCGGAGATCGGCATCCATGGCGTGGCACACATCGACCATCCCCTCAAACAATTTCTTGGTGGATCGGCGTGAACCCTTACCTCCCGACACGAAGTCCGGAAAGCGAACCGATGACGCCGAAGACGCTCAATAGCCACACTATCACACAAATCACCACGACTATATTAAGGATTCTCTTGATTTTGTAATCCATCGGGACGTAGTTGTTAATCAACCAAAGGATCACGCCAACAACGACCAGAATAATAATCAAATGAAGCAAAGGCATATTTCTCTCCCGTGATGCACAGAGTAAGAAGAGGACAGGCTGCTTTACATTGCCGAACACATTCCATCCTCTCAATGGACACAGCATTACCTTATACGATCCAAACTATCTCGGTATTAACCACTTTTGAAACATTTAATGTTTTATGACATCTCCGATCTTTCCGGCTTTTGTTTCAAAGTTCTTCGCTACTTTTGTTTTTCCAAAAAAGTACCCACCCCCAAAGCCAATGATCAAACAAACTATTGCCAAAATGATGCTCGACATGGATTCTACTCCTTTCGTGCCCCTGTTTCTTAGAGCGTATTCATGGGAATCGCGTGAGTGAACCGACTTCCCCGAAAAACAGCTCCTTCCTTTGATACCCAAGTTCTTACCGGAACCGGGTTATGGTGGGCGGCGCTCCTATTTGCCCAGAACCTTCTCAACCTGGCCGATCTTTTCTTGTGCTTTGCCGGCCATTTTTTCGTCTTTTCCTTCGGCTTCCAAGCGGGGTTTCATGCTGAGTTTTCCGGCGATCTCCCTGAGCTTGCCCTTTACTTTGTGAAATTTGCCTTCTGCCTGGTCTTTAGTGCCGGATTTCATGAGATTCCTCCTGACCCGCGTACCTGCGGGGTTTGACTGATGCCTGCTGATAATCTGTCGGCGTTGTTTTCTCATCGACTTCGTCAGCAGCGCCTTCCAATCGCCTGATGGTCCAGTTGTAGAGTTTCGTCACCTGTCCATTCCAGTTTTCTGCGATTTGACCCAACTTCATGACTTGTTCCTCGTTTGTTAAAGAAGTTTAGTGGTTACGGTTTCGCTATTTGCGAGCTCTCCCTTTACCACCGCCGCCATGTTGGCCTCCACCACCCGCTCCCCCACGGCTTACGTTCGCTGTGCGATGGACTGCGCCACGCGCTCCACCTCGGCTTACGTGGCCGGTGGCGCGGTGGCTCGTGCTGCGCACCGCCCGGTGACCGACGTTGCCGGTGGGGCGCCTGACTGCCCCGCGCGCTCTGCTGTGGCTGACGTTAGCGGCGCCTCGTCGAACTCCGGCACTGCGTGAGCCAACTCGGCCGACTTTACCGGTCCTGCTACTGGTCGTGGCGTGCGTTCTCCGGTGCGAAACGTTTCCGGCAGCGCCTCGCGAGCGGCCGGTCTTAAGTCCGCGTTCGAAGGATGCTGCGGTTGGTCTGCCTCGCGCACCACGCGCGCCGCCACGCACACCGCCGGCGGCCCCGCGAACGGCGGCTCCCCGGCCTGCAAAACTACGGGCGTTTGCGGTTCTGAAGTTTCTGCTGATATTGACGTTCCTGCTGTTGATATTAATATTTCGATTGACGTTGACGTTCATATATCCGCCGCCCCAGTTCCAGGACCCCCAGCCCCAGCCCCAGGCCGGTCCAACACCTACAGCCCCCCAAAACCCGACCACTCCTCCGATGCCGACTGCCACTCCCGGCCACACGGGGTAATAGGCGAAAGGAGGATACCCGGGCCACCACCAGGATCCGTAGACTACAGACGGATCGTAGCGCGGCACATAGACTACTTCGGGATTGGTAGGCTCGATTTCGTACGTGTCCCCCTGGACAACCACCCTCTGTTCTGTCGTTGTCTTCAGATTGCCCGCGGCGTACGCTTTCGAGCGCAGTCTCTGAACGGAGGCTATGACATCGGACTGCTGAGCCACGAAAGCTTCACCCAGCTTTTGCGTCCACGCCGCATGCTTAACCATCATCGTGAGTACCTGCGGGAAAGGCGCCAACGCCTTCACGCTCAGGTCCCAGTTCATTTTATCGAGTGCGCCATTGAATGCGTCTCCCTTAAGGTCCGGGTTCGCCTCCAACCAGCGGTCCGCTTCAGCGACCTGATCCGGAAAGGTGGCGGCCACCAGGATTTGCGCGATCAGCGCATCCGGATACAGTGCAATCGGGGCAAGCATCTGGTCAAGCTCCGCCTTGGTGAATGCCCTGGCCGAGATGGTTGCTTCCTGTGAAAACGCTCCAAACGGGACCATCAGCACAACGACCAGCCCGATCAAAGATTGCCTGAGAAATCCACTTATTTTCATGATGTTTACTCCCTTCGGCGCACGTGCAATGCGTTAGTCAACGAACATTGCACGCCCGAACCCGTCTTTTCCCGGATAGTTCAGGACCGTCGACCTGCATGAAGGTTTCAGTCAATGCACTCGCCCCCTCAGATATGGCCCATCAACAGGAGTACGACCACTATCACAAGGACCAGTCCCAGGCCGCCGCTTGGATAGTACCCCCAGCCCCTGCTGTGCGGCCAGGTGGGAAGCGCGCCCAGGAGTAGAAGAATTAATACAATGAGAAGAATTATTCCCAGCATTTCATCTCTCCGTTCTGCTGAAAGCTGCCGAATGTTCGGCGTTAAGAAGTGACATCTGTAAAGCGACACACATCAAAACTATTGGGATCGGTACACTGACACATGCTGCCCTCTCCCGAAACGTGTCATGCTTCGCTTCTCTCGCCTCGATGAGTCCGTTGTCCCTTGTCGAACGTGGAAGAACCGGGGTGAGAGCCAAATGAGCCACGCTGCATTATTTTTGAGCAAGTTTTATACCCACCGGATCGAGGGTGCCACGTTTACACTTTAGCTATAAGATTTAGCTACTTACGATATAGATGGAACTATTGATGGGAGGTGGATTTCTTGGTGGAGTGTTGCAGTGCAACATATATGTTGCACTGCTTCCTGTCGCATGCAACATTCCAACAAAAGAAGGTCGCCATTTATTCATCCATGATTAACTATGTGCGTGATGGCTTCTCCAGGAATCAATCACCCATGAAAAACGATTGGAGAGAAAAGCGATGCTGAGCAAACCGATCCTCGACTATTTCTTCAAACCAGGGGCCATTGCGGTCATCGGAGCAAGTCCCGGGGAGAGTTCCATTGGCTGGACGCTGCTCACTAATTTGAAAAAAGACGGTTTTCCAGGGCCGGTCTATCCCATCAATCCAAGGCACGAGGAAATCCTGGGCTTTAAGGCCTACCCTTCCATGGCGGAAGTGGGCTCGGCCGTCGATTTGGCCCTTATCGCCGTCCCCATCCGTGGGGTGCCGGCAGTCATGAAGGAATGCGGCGAGGCCGGGGTGAAGGGGGCCATCATAATTTCGGCCGGGGGAAAGGAGGCAGGAGAAGAAGGGGCTCGCATCGAGGAGGAAATCAGATCCGAGGCGCAACGCGCCGGAATACGTTACCTTGGACCTAACTGCATGGGGATTCTCTCCCCCGTTAATAGCCTGAACGCAAGTTTTGCGGCCCACTCCGCCGCACCGGGAAGCCTCGCGCTGCTCTCTCAGAGTGGGGCCATCTGCAGCGCCATTCTGGACCTGGCAGCCGGCGAAAAGATCGGCTTTTCGCATTTTGTCAGCGTCGGTTCCATGGCCGATTTAGACTTCGCCGACATGATCGACTACCTTGGCAACGACCGGAGCACCCGGAGCATCATCATCTACATGGAGAACATGACCCGGCATCGCAAGTTCATGAGTGCCGCACGCTCCGTTTCCCGTGTCAAGCCCATCATCGTGGTCAAGGCAGGTCGCAGCGAGGCGGCCGCCAAAGCCGCAGCCTCACATACCGGGGCGCTCGCCGGGCAGGATGAAGCCTACAATGCGGCGTTCCGCCGTGCGGGAATAATCCGGGTGGACACCATCCGTCAGCTATTCAGTTGTGCGGAAGCCCTGGATAAGATGCAGCGGCCCACCGGAGACAAACTGGCCATCGTCACCAACGCCGGCGGTCCCGGGGTCATGGCTGTGGATGCCTTCAGCAAATGGCGCCTCGAGCCCGCAACGCTCAGCCCTGAAACGCTTCAAAAGCTCGATGCCTTCCTGCCCCCCTTCTGGAGCCGGGGAAATCCCATCGATATTCTCGGAGATGCGCCGCCGGACCGCTATGTGCAGGCCGTGCAAATCTGCCTGGAAGCGCCGGAACTTTCGGGGTTAATCGTAATTCTAACCCCGCAGGCCATGACAGACCCTACCGGTGTGGCCCGGGCTCTGGCTACCGAGATCAAGAATCGGCGCAAACCCTTCATGACGGTATGGATGGGCGCGCGGGACGTGGAAGCCGGTATAAAGATACTCAATGAGGCGCGCATTCCTACTTTTGCCACTCCCGAGGACGCAGTGGATACTTTCATGCAAATGTACTCCTATTCACGCAATCTGGAACTCTTGCAAGAGACGCCGCCAAGCCTGCCGCGCGAACTCCAGGTCAATAAAGGGAAGGCGCGAACTTTCATTGACGAGTGTCTTAAGCGCCGCGAAAAGATTCTTATGGAAATTGAATCCAAGGCCATTTTGTCTGCGTATGGCATCCCGGTCAACCGCACGGTTATGGCGTCGAACCCGCGAGCAGCGGTTGAGGCCGCAAGAGGCATCGGCTTTCCGGTGGTAGTTAAGATCTACTCGCCCGATATCACCCATAAATCCGACGTGGACGGCGTCAGGCTGCACTTGAAGAACGAGCAGGAGGTTACGGAGGCTTTCGAAGAAGTCACCTCCGGAGCAAAGATGCTAAAGCCGGAAGCCAGGATTTCAGGGGTAACCGTGCAAAATCAGGTGAAAAAATCCGAAATCGAATTGATAGTTGGAAGTAAGCGCGACCCGCAGTTCGGTCCGCTCATCCTCTTCGGTATGGGCGGGGTTCTGACGGAAGTGCTAAAGGATTCGGCGGTGGAACTGCCTCCTCTCAACCTGCTCCTGGCCCGACGTCTCATGGAGCGAACCCGCGTTTATCGCCTCCTCCAG
>JBMFWU010000200.1:0-8699 GCA_049964955.1 Syntrophobacteraceae bacterium | reverse complement strand
CCTTGCCAGCGTGCCCGTAGTGACGGCGTGGCAGGCGGCGATGCGCAATGCCAAAAAAGGCGGCTACATATTCAAGGTGCCGAAGTTTCAGCCGCGAAACTCCAAGAATCAACCGGATGCCGAAGAGGCACTGGCGTTACGGACAATGACCGACAAAAACCTCAACGAGTATACCGAAATAGACCCGGCAATCAATTCGGTGCGCTATTTTCGGGCCGTGCGTTTGAGCAAGCCTTGCCTTTATTGCCACGGGGACCCGGCAAATTCTGCCAAATGGTGGGGTAATTCCAAGGGACTGGACCCCACGGGCGCCAAGATGGAAGGCTGGAAGGTTGGGCAAATCCATGGGGCATTCGAAGTCATTCAGTCTCTTAATGCAGCCGACAAACAACTGGCCACCACTCTCAGAAAAGCGGCGCTTTTCACCATCTGCGGCCTGCTGCTCATGGCGGTTATTTTTGCTACGCTCAGCATCCGAATCGTTTCCAACTCGGTGATCAAACCCATCCGCCGCGTAATTGAAAAGATATCGAATACTTCACGGAGTCTGACAAATTCTGCGCGAGCCGTTGCCGATTCGAGCTTCAAACTCTCCGATGGGGCGCAGAAACAGGCGGCGAGCCTGGAGGAAAGCGCCTCGGCCCTGGAGGAAGTGACCTCCATGACGCGCTCCAACGACCAGAATGTACAGCAGACGAGCAAGGTCTCGGAGGAAGTTCTGGTGAGCGTGAGCGAGGCTCACGAACGTATGCTGGAGATGGTGGAAATCATCGAAAAAATAAAGGAGTCCTCCTCCCGGATCGAAACCATAATGAAGGTGGTCGAGTCGATAGCCTTTCAGACAAACCTGCTGGCGCTGAATGCTTCCGTGGAAGCAGCGCGAGCCGGAGAGGCTGGGGCCGGGTTTGCAGTGGTGGCCGAGGAGGTGCGCGCCCTGGCGGGGAGGAGCGCCAATGCGGCTAAGGAGACCGCATCCCTGGTCGATACGGCCGGCGCCAATTCCGAGATGGGTGTCAAGGCCGCCGGCGAGGTCAAAAAAATGCTTGATCAGATCGTTGAAGGAATCGATCGGGTAAACACTCTTGCCCGGGAGATTTCAGCTGCCAGCCGGGAACAGACCCAAGGCGTAAACCTGGTAAACGAGGCGGTCAGCAAGATCGATGCGGTCACTCAGGAAAACGCCGCCGTGTCCGAGGAAGTCGCCGCGGACGGCAAGGCGCTCTTCTCGCAGGCTGAGGCCCTGGGAGGCATGATCAGGCAGTTGTCGGAAATCGTGGGAGGAGATGCTCGGCGTTGGGAGGCCGACTAGTCGGAATCCTAGAGGCGGGAAGCGGGAAGCGGGAAGCGGGAATAAATACACTCTTTCCATTTTCCCGCTTCCTGCTTCCCGCTCCCGTTTTCACGCTTCCTGCTCCCGTCTTTCCAGCACTTCCCGGACCTTTTTGGCCAGGGCGTCCATGGTGAAGGGTTTTTGCAGCAGGCAGGTCCCGTTTTCGAGCACCCCCAGGTGAGCTATGGCGTTGGCCGCGTACCCTGACATAAAGAGGGTCCTGATGCCGGGTTTTATGGCCCTGATTTTTGTCTCCAGCTCTTTGCCGTTCATCTTGGGCATGATAACGTCGGTAAACAGCAGATGGAGCGCTTCGGAATGCTTCCGGCACAGAACAAGGGCATCGTCGGGATCGGCTGCGCTTAACACCGTATACCCCATCCCTTCGAGCATGATCTTTACCATTTCGCGTATGGGCGCCTCATCTTCGACCAGGAGAATGGTCTCCCATCCCCCCGGGCTTGCTTCTTCCACAACGGGTGTTTTCGCCAAGTCCTCCCCACCCGAATACCTCGGGATAGCGAGCCTGACCGTGGTGCCTCTGCCCGGTTCGCTGGAGATGTCCACAAACCCGTTATTCTGTTGGGCTATGCCGTAGACGGTCGAAAGGCCGAGTCCGGTGCCCTTGCCCTCCGGTTTGGTGGTGAAAAAAGGCTCGAATGCGTGGTCGAGCGTTTCGCTGTCCATTCCGCAACCCGTGTCGGTAACGGCGATCACCACGAAATCTCCCGATGCAAAACCTGGATGGGTTTCACTATACTCTTTGGAAAAGGTCCTGTTGGAGGTATGCACAGTGAGCTTTCCGCCTCGGGGCATCGCGTCCCGGGAGTTGACCGCCAGGTTTGCGAGCACCTGGTCGATCTGGGCAGGATCCATGTAGACCGGCCACAGTTGCGGGGAAAGCTCGAACGTGAGAGCGATATCTTCTCCTATGATACGGGTGAGCAGGCTCTCCATGGTATTGGTGTGTTCGTTCAGGTCGATCCTGCGTGGTGCGATGGTCTGTTTGCGGGAAAAAGCCAGAAGTTGGCGGGTGAGTTCCGCCGAGCGATTGGCCGCCGACCGCACTCCGTTTAGCGGTCCAAGAATCGGATCCAGGGGTTGTAATCGCGAGGCGATCAGTTCCGAGTAGCCCAGAATGACGCTCAGCATGTTGTTGAAATCATGGGCGACCCCGCCTGCCAAACGTCCCACGGCTTCCATCTTCTGTGCCTGGCGGAACTGTTCTTCGAGTTTTTTCCTCTCGGTGATATCTTCGGATATGCAAAGCAGGTACTGGAGAACACCGTTTTCGTCCGGAATCGGTATCTTTTGGGTATGGAGAAACCGCGTTTGGTTTCTTCGGTTACGGAGGACCTCTTCCGGGATATCGACAAGCTTTCCGCTTTCGAGTGCCTCAAGGTCTTTGGCGGTAAAATTATCGGCAATTTCCCGGGGGAAAAGGTCGTGGTCGGTTTTGCCCAGCAACTCTTCGCACGGATAGCCGAAAAGATGTTCCCCCGCACCGTTGCATCGCAGATAGGCGAGGGTCTTGGCATCTTTTACGCAAATCGTATTGGGAATGTGTTTTACTATTTTATCGAGAAATTCTTCGTTTTTGCGCAAATCGCGGTAGCTCAGCAGAATGCTCAACGTGTCCGCCAGTCGCCTGCCGATCGCTTCGAAGAGTATCTTCTGCTCGGAGGTCCACTCGCGGGCGTGCGTGCACTGATGGAGCCCGAATTCCCACGGGCTGCCGATTTTGGGGTAGATGGCCATGGCCATGAAGGAGAGGATGCCGAAGCGCTGCGAAACATCTCCGGAAGGCTCGTATCGGCCACCAGGCCCAAAGATTACCGGACCCTCGGAGGCGAGCAAAATTCGGGCTGTTTCCGCTACCCGCTGGTCCATCGGCATGGTGAGATTTTCCCGGCAGGCCCCGGCACATTCCGGCCTGTTGCTCTCCACCGGGACAGTCCAGCTTTGTGCCTCGGGATCGCAGGGATACATGAGAAAGGCCCTGTCACACTCGAAGATCGAAAGGACCACATCGAGCAGGTCCTTCATTATCTTTTCGGGCTGCTCGGAGCCCTGGATTGCCCGGTTGACCTTGTCCATGCTTTCAAAATACTTGAGATTCGCCAACCGCTCGCGCTCGACCTGTCGGCGTTCGGTAACGTCGCGGAAGGCAACGATGGCGCCCCTTACGGCGCCTTCCTTCTTCAGGGGCGCGGCTACACAGGCTACGGGCAGGATCGATCCGTCCTTGCGCCGGAAAAAGTCCTCCTCGGTGCGATAGATGTCCCCCGTGCTGGTGAACGTAAGAAACGGGCAATCGCCCCTATCCTGCCCATGGCGATGAAAGAGGTCATGGGCAAGGCGTCCGAGCAGTTCCTCCTGTTTCCACCCCAGCAATCGCTCCGCCTCCTGATTGATGAAAACCAGGGTCCCGGCTCCGTCCATCACGTAGACGCCTTCCCCCAGGCCGGTAGCGATGTCGCGAACGGTCTGCTCGCTTTCCTTAAGTGCCCTCATCATCTGCTCGATATTGGCGCTCAGAAAGGAGAATTCCTCGATTCCCCGGTATTGCGGTGGCAGTCCGGCGCGAACATCGTCGATGATTTTGCGCAAGGGGAGCTGTACGGCGCGATTGAGGAAGAAATAAAGGAGGACGGCCGAAAAAGTCAGGATAAGGCCGATAAGAAGGCAGACATTGCAGCGAAGATTGTAAAAATAGAGGCAGACCCCCAAGACCAGGATGGTGAGGAAAAGATGGAGGATGATCCTCGAGGCCAGCGTGCGGCCGAGTGTCCAGTTCCGAGGCTTCATTTGTCATCTCACTGAGGAGTGATTCTACCGTCCTTTTCCAGACGAAACAGCTTCCCTCTCCATTCGACCTGCCTGCCGAAAAGGGCGGAGGCCCAAATGAAAAGGCTCAAAAAATCTCTCAAGGGAACCAGGAGCAGGTTGCGCGCGAGGATTTTGTCTGCCAGGTGCCTGACGCCCACCGCCCAGGCCATGCAGAGTCTCATTGCTATAACGGCGGCAAATACGAGCAGGCCGAAGCGCGAAAAGCCGGAAAAAGCGAAATAGAGAAACGAAAGTGCTGTTCCGTTTGTAATGACAGAGCCGGTATGTCCCCAGGGGGAGCAGGCGCGTATGCCCCTGGCCCACCGCAGTTGATGGCTGAAAAAACCGCTCGTGGTGAGCCGGGAAAGTACCGTTTCAACCACGCACCGCGAGAGTCTCACCGGAAAGCCCGCCTTGCGCACCAGATTTCCCAGCATGTAATCGTCGGCCAGGTAGGGGGCTATGGCCGGAAAGCCGCCGATGGTTTCGAGGGCTTTCCGCGTAACGGCAATCGATGCGCCGAAGGCGAACGAAATGGTTCCGCCCATCTGCGCCACCAGAACGCCCGGGGCAAATTCGGAGGAAATCCCGACGGCCTCCAGTTTGGAGGGAAGCCCCGGGGCTTCTCCGGCGCGGTAGAGACAGGTGACGAGTCCTCCGCCGCTATCGGAAAGCTCGCCGGAGATCGTAGCGATGAAGTCGGGGCCGACGCGAATGTCGCTGTCCAGCATGAGCAGGGTGTCATAGGAGGCGCGGGAAAGCATGTTGTGCAGGACGTTTACTTTGGGGTTGGGGCCGATTTGGTCTGCGCTCACGACCAGTTGGATCGGCACTTCGGGAAAGTCGGCCCGAAGCCTCTCTACGACCGGAAGCGACGAATCCTCGGGATCGGCCACCCCGAACAGGATTTCAAATTGAGGATAGTTCTGGCGGCACAGGGACGCATAGTTTTGGTAGCCCCTGAAATCGGCGCCGCAAAGCGGGACAAGCACGGAAATCGGGCCGCAGGAGCCAACGGCGGCTCCCCGCCCGGGTTTTTGCGAAAAAAACCTTCTCGCGGCAACCATGCTCACCAGATAATAACAAACCGAGGCGATCGTCAGAACGCCGAAAAAAAGCCTGGCGGGCCGAGCCAACATGGGCAGGGACATGGATATATCGTGGGGAAGACAGACGAGGGCGACCCCGCAACAGATCAGCAGAGTGCCGCCCCAGCGCAGCCGGTCGACTTTTTCCCCCAGAAAGAATTTTGCGCCAAGGACTGTGACGACATAGACGATGGCGGTTGCCGGGACCACGAAACTCAGATTGGCCCAGGAGAGCACGGCCAGAAACGAAAAAAAACTCACCGCCAGGCACAACACGCCGAGAAGAAAGTTTCCGTTGCAGAGTATGCGCCGCACCGTTGCGGCAAGTTCGACCATACCGATCGCCGAAACGTCGCCGACCTGCTTCATCCCCTTTGTGAGAAACACGTCTCCTGCCGCGTTGGAAAAGACCACCAGTAAAATCATCAGCGCGGTCAGCATGCAGGCCTCTCGAGTTGCAACTGGGTCGTTTTGCGCACCGGTTCGCTCGGACCGGTCTTTTCACTTTTCGATAGCGATACCAGGCCGACGCCCAGAACGATCAGGATGGCCCCCATCCAGCGCGTAGGCGATACCGGCTCGTGCAGATAGTAATGGCCGGTAAAGACGTCCAGGATATACACGGCAGCGGTTATGGGAATGACGTAGCTAAGATCCGACCAGGAGACGGCGGAAAGAAAACAGGCGAAATAGACGATCAGCAGCACGATCCCGCCCCAGATGAAGGGGTTTTGGAGCGCATAGGCCAGCATGACCAGGGAAAAGCCCTCATGGAAGGCGGGCAGGGCTGCCACGATTTTCATCCCCTTGCTGAGCAGGGTATTTGCAATCGCCTGGGCGATAACGGCCAGGGAGACTACCAGGGCTGTCTTCATAAGTCCTTTTCCAAATCGGCGTAGGTGGCAGGGATGATGCCAAGCCGAGCGATTGTAGAACGCACCTGCGGTTGAATCAAGATCGAGAATTCGCGGAAGCGCTGGAGCCGGGTTGCATCGACTTCCCCCGTCGATCCGCAGTCCAGGGCGGGGTGAAGGTAGAGCTCCGAAGTTCCTTCGGGGAGCCGCGTAAGGAGCGACAGAACATATTCGAGGCTCATGGCTCCGGTCAGCAGGTTTCCGTAGACGGTCTGCGGGAAAATAAACCCGCGCTTTCTTACTACTCTACGCATCCTTCGGGTCAAAAGCTCGAAAACAAGAACATAGCCGGCGGCACCGACCGGTTTTGGGAGGAAGGGCAGAGCCGAAAAAAAATCGTCCGCCGGGACGCGAATCCTTCTTATTCCGTACGATTCGGCAGTTTGGAGTATGGCGTCGAGGACCGCGGGGTTGACGTGCATGTGGCAGTGGCTGTCTACGTGGGAAAATGGGAGCCCGGTGCGAGCGAATTTTTCGAACTGGGCCCCGATTTCGTCTCTAAGTTCCTTTCGCGCCCGGGGGCAGAAGAAATATTTAAGGCCTGCCCGTGCCGGGTCTGCCGGAAAATCCCCGGACTTTTCCGCAACGTGCCGAATCCGGGAAGGGGGCAAAACCGGACGTCCGTTTACGCAGGTAACATGGAGCCCTACCGCGAGGCCGGGGTTTTCCCTGGCCAGCTCCACCGCATGGTCGAAAGCATCCCCCGAGGCCATGAGGCTGGTGCTCGTCAGTACCCCGCACCGGAAGGCGAGGATCACGGCTTCGTTTACTTCCCTGGAGATGCCGAAATCATCGCCGTTGACAATGAGGCGGCGAAGTTTCATCCCATGGTCTTTTCGAAGGCGTTGCCGGTAAATTTTTTGCGCCTCGCCCGAAGTCTCAGGTAATCACGGGCTTCCTGGTAGAGCCGTTTTCGCTCCTGGTTATCGAAAATCGCCCGGCGTACGATCCGGTAGATGACTTTGGGGCGAAAATAATAGGCCCCGTAAAAGTATTCGACCGCATCGACGATTTCCTGCCTGCTGAGCCAGGGGTATTCGTAATTGGCCATCTGGTGGCCGAGTTCGTCGGACATGTCGTCTTCGGTAAGATAGCCGTTGGTTTGGAGATACCGATAGAATTCGGTGCCCGGATAGGGGTGGGCCAAAGAGACCTGGATCGTTTCCGGGTCGAGCCTTTTGGCGAATTCGATCGTTCGCTGGATGGTCTCCTTCGTTTCTCCCGGAAGGCCGATCATGAAGTCCCCGTGGACGGTCAGCCCCAGTTCGCGGCAATTTTTCATGAAAGTGAGGGACTGCTCGACGGTGATGCCCTTTTTCATGTTGTCGAGGATTTCCTGGACGCCGGATTCGAAGCCTACGACCAGGAGGCGGCAGCCCGCTTCCTTCATGGCCTTGAGCATCTCGTAGTCGGCATGCACCCTGCTGTTGCACGACCAGGTGAAATTGAGGGGTTTCAAGTGCTTGCACAGTTCGAGAACGCGACTTTTGCCCCAGGCCCAGGTATCGTCGTCGAAGAAGATTTCCTTTACCTCGGGGAAAATTTCAAGAGCGTGCTTGACCTCGGCCACAACACTTTCGTTACTGCGCACGCGCCAGGGATGGCCGGTGAAGGTCTGGGGCCACAGGCAATAGATACACCTGGCCGGACAGCCCCGCGAGGTGTAGAAGGCCAGATAGGGATGTTTGAGGAAGGGGATGTTGTATTTGGTCGGGTCGAGGTCTCGCCGGTAAATGTCGACGATGGAGGGAAGCGAGTCGAGGTCCTCGATAGGGGGGCGGTCCGGGTTGTGAACGATTTTCCCGTTTTCCCTGAAGCTGACTCCCTGGATCTCCTGTAACTCTTTTCCGGAGGCGAATTCTGCGACCGTGTAGTCGAACTCTTTTCGTGCAATGAAATCGATGGCCGAAGAGGCGTTGAGGGCCTGTTCGGGCTGGACGGAAACCGGAGGGCCGACAAAGGCAATCTTGATGGCCGGGTTTTCGCCCTTGATCTGCTCGGCAAGTCGCACATCGTTCAAAAAGCCGGGTTTGCTGGTGAAAAGAACGAGGAATTCATACTCTTTGGCGATTCGTACCGTCTCCTCAGGGCCGATCCCGTGAGGGGATGCGTCCAGGAGCCTGCTTTCCTTAATCAGTCCGGCAGCATAACCCAGCCAGACGGGGTACCAGTAAGAGGCGATTTCACGGCGGGCAGGCCACCGCGCGCCGGCGCCCCCGTCGAATTTTTCGAACGAGGGCGGATTGAGCAGCAATGTCTTCATTTCAGGGTCTTCTCCTAGGGTTTTAAAGAGATGGCACTATAAGTGGGCGGAGGGATGAATGTCAAGAGAAGGAAGCGTAAAGCGGGGAGCGGGAAGCAGGAAGAAGAAAACGAAGGCGGGAGGCAAAGGGTCCCCTGGCTTGTAGGTTGTTTCTCAGACCGATTCGTTATTTAGTGTCCATCCGGAGACCCAATCTAAAGTGCGAATGGCACCACATTTCCCCCCCTTTGCAAAAGGGGGGCAGGGGGGATTTCAAAGCGGCATCCAGCCGATCT
>JBMFWU010000199.1:0-8845 GCA_049964955.1 Syntrophobacteraceae bacterium | reverse complement strand
AATTTTGCCCTGCGGGACCATTTGAAAGAAATCGGCCAACTTCCGGCAGGAATCATACTCGTCACAAGAACCGCAGTTCGTATGGTGTTTTTCCAAGCCGCATCGTCTTACAGCACAGACCGAACAATGACTGAAAAGCTGTCCATCTTTCGACAGGCATCCTTCACAGTTGATATCGTGCGGTTTAATATCTGCCTTATATTCTTTCGACCATAGTTGGGCGACCTGCCTCCTTTTTTCGTCGCTATTTTCTTTTGTAGCCAGAAAAGCGGGGCATTCGGTGCAGGTGAGTCCGCAAAAAGCAATCATCTTGTCCATTTCTTCTCCTTTCAGCTTATTAAAGCAGTTGATACCTTCTTGAGTTCAGCAAATTCCGGATATTTTCAACGAAAACTGCCGGAGTGTTAAAATCGGGGTAACGTTTATATAGAAAGGCTATCCGGTTTAGCTCGTCCATCTCCTGAATGAACTGTAGAGGCGTATCTTCACCCTTGATTCGACAGGGATGGTTGGCAAAGACGGTGCGATCCCGATCCAACTCACCATTGTTCAGATAGGAAGACAAAAAACGTTCGCATTTGCAGGGATTGCCCGTGTCGATCAGGGCGCAATTTTTGGTCAAAAAATCTCGGATCCGTTCGCGAGCCCTTGAAAGGCGCTTCCTGAAGACTTGCGGTGAAACTTCGAGAATGGCCCCGCCCTGATCGCCGGTCACGTCGAAGACATCCGCAGCAGATATGCCAGTCGGTGTTCCCGGTCCAGACAAAGCAACAGTCCCTGAAGGCAACTGATTCGTATTTCCTCGACAATGAGATTCTGGAGGGCATCGGAGTTCGACCCCTGCCAGGTGGCCGCCGTTTCCAGGTCCAGAGCTTCCTCGTATTCTTCAAAAGAGCAGGCCTGGTTTTCCTGCTTCCTCTTGCGAAAGCTCAGAAGATGATCGGCGGCAACCCGGTACATCCAGGTATTGAAGGAGCTTTCGCCTCTAAAAGTTCCCAGATGTGTCACTATTTTCAGAAGGATTTCTTGAGAAGCGTCCTGGGCATCGGCGGGATCGTAGAGCATACGCAGGGCCAATCCGTAAACTTTGTCCCGGATATTCGCGATCAATTCTTCGAGGGCTTCTTTGTCTCCGTTTTTGGCCGCGCCCGCCAGGGTCTCGGTATCTGCTTTCATATTTTTCCTCCACTTAATTCATTTGACCGTTTTACTCTCTCTGTGTGACCGGAAAAATCAAATGCGGAGTTTCATACGACTGCTCTGGAAAAATATCAGCTTTCGAAATCAATTTATGCTATTTCATGTCGACAGGGTAGTTGCTTCGATGGATGTACCGAGGGCTTGAACGCTCCTGCAAGGGGCAGTCGCGTGGGGCTTGCGCGGCGGGGGGCGGTTGAGACCTTTTCGTTATCGGGGGATGCCGAAGAAAACCATCCATGTGAATCAAGTCCCGAGGACCCTCATTGTTTACCCTGAGAGCAGCCTTGCGGACGTGATCAGGTGGCAATTGGGGTTGGTCGGCACCAAGGTAGGCTGTGGAACCGCCCAGTGCGGGGTCTGAGAGCAAAAGGGTCTGTGGTTGCCAGTTACTCGTTGTAAATTGTTGGTACGGGCAGTTGCCCTGGTTATCGGCTGGTTTTAAAGAACCTGAAACTGGAGACTAACAACTGGCACCTTCTTTAGATAACTGGTGCCGCCCGATTGAAACGGGCGGCCTTTCGGATTCGGGGCACGGCGGGTTACGGCCGCAGTGTTCGGCAGACAACGAGGGAGCAGGAAAGTGTCGGAAAAAGAGACTTCGCCCGCAGAATCGGAATGGCTTTGCTCCCGTTGCGGGCTTCCCCTGGAAATCGGCAAGGTCGATGTGGGGTATCTCGGGAGTGTTTTTCCCGTAGATCTCCTCAGGTGCTCCCGGTGCGGGCAGGTGTTCGTGCCCGAGGAACTTGCCGAAGGGAAAATGGCAGAGGTGGAAAAGATGCTTGAAGACAAGTAACAGGTTTACCTTTTTATGAATGAACTCGAACGTATTCAGGCGTTGATCCTGGAATCGACGCCCGTTTTGGGCCGAGAGATCGCCTACATTCTGGACAGCCTCGGAAGGGTGCTTGCCTGCGATATAACGGCCGTAGAAGATGTTCCGTGTACGGATATCTCCGCAGTGGACGGGTTTGCGGTGCAGTGTGGCGCACTCGAGGGCGCCTCCAGGCAAAACCCGATCGTCTTGAAGGTCATCGGGGAATCTCCTGCGGGAAGGCCGTGCGGGGCGACCGTTGGCAGTGGTGAAGCCGTGCGGATTATGACCGGCGGACTCGTCCCCGACGGGGCCGATTCGGTAGTGAAAAAAGAAGATGCCGAGGACCGGGGAGAGGTCGTTGCCTGCTCGAAAAACCCCGGAATCGGGGGAAATATACGCATGAGAGGGGAGGCGCTCCGCAAAGGCGACCTGGTTTTGCGTGCCGGTGAGGTCATCGGAGCGGTGGAGGTGTGTAAGCTTGCGAGCATGAGGCGCGCCCACGTTCACGTGCATCAGAAGCCTGTGGTGGCGATCCTTTCCACCGGAGACGAACTGAGCGATTTTCATGAGCCCCCTTCCCCCGGGAAAACGATGTGCTCGAACCTCTACGGCATGGCGGCGCAGGTCCTGGAAACGGGTGCCGTTCCGCTTCTTCTCGGAATGGTTCCGGACGACCCCGAAGAGCAGAAAACCCTTTTGTCGGAAGGGTTGCGCGCCGATGTCGTAGTTACCTCCGGCGGCATGTCCCGGGGGAAATACGATCTTGTCCGGGAGACGCTTAAGGCCATGGACGTAGAGATCAAATTCCGAAATATCGCGTTAAAACCGGGTAAAGCCGCTGTCTTCGGCGCCATAAACGGGACATTGGTTTTCGGGTTTCCGGGAAACCCTTCTGCCTCCATGATCTCCTTCGAACAGTTCGTCAAGCCCGCCCTTTTCAAGATGATGGGGCGCCGGTCCGCTTCTGATGCCCGGGAAAGCCGATTTAGCGCTATGGATTCGTTCCGGCTCGATTCTCTGGGGTGCAACTGCCATTCGAGAGCCTCTCTTGTGCCCTGCAGAAAACCCGACAGCGGGAACTCGCCCTGATTCACATCAGGAGCCGGGCTGAAAAGCGGGCCATCGGCCCGACCATAGTCCCGGTTTCAATTCACTCCGTCCTTAATTAGTGTCCATCCGGAAACCCGACCCAAGGCACAGGCTGGATCGGATATCCCCCCTTTTGCAAAGGGGGGCAGGGGGGATTTAAAAGAAGTATGCACGCGATTTATTTGGAAAATCCCCCTAAATCCCCCTTTTTCAAAGGGGGACTTGGGTTCGAATCCCCCCGACGCGTCCGTGGGGGTTCCCGATGGACATTAATCATACCCGAAAAGGTCGCCCCGATCCTTGACACACGTTTTGTCATACTTATTATGCTTGCGGGTAAAATGAGTTATGGGACAAGAGAGAATGATTATTGATAGAAGCAATAATCAGACAGGAGATATACAATGAAAAATATCGGGAAACTCTTTTTCGTGTTCGCGCTGGTGTTTTCCCTCACCGTGGCGGTCGGCGGTGTTTTCAGCACTCAGGCAAAAGCTGATTGCGCGCTAAGCTGGGGATGGCTCCACAGTTGCAGCGTCTGCAGTGGGCAAATCTCTCAGGCCCCCGTGGCCAGACATTTTGTCAAAGGTGGATATCCGAATTACATCGAATGAACCCTGTTAACGCCCTCAATTCGAAAAGTCGAAGGCCGTGGGGCTTTCGACTTTCCGGCTTTCGACCTTCCGGCTCACCTCTGTTTAGCCCTCGAAAATTCTTCATTTCATAGCACCCTTTCCGATCGAGTAGGGGTTTTCAGGTTTTTCTTGACAGATCGGGGTGGGGGAGGCACTCTGATGAGTTAAATTCCGGCGAGAGTTATGCTTTGTAGCCCGAGACCCGAAACATTTGAGGAGGAAATCGAGATGAGAAAAACTTTGACAGTGTTTGTTGCTCTGTGTATGGGAATGGTGTTTAGCCTTCCCTGTGTCAGTCAGGCCGCGAAGGCATCCAAAAAGACGATCACCGTGGGCGCCGACACCACCTTCCCGCCCTTTGAAATGGAGCAGCAGGGCAAGATCACCGGCTTCGACATCGATCTCATTCATGCCATAGCCAAACAGGAAGGCCTCAAGATAAAGCTCAGCACAATGGATTTTCAAGGCCTTATTCCCGCCCTGCAAACCGGTACCATCGCCGTCGCGGTAGCGGGCATCACCATCACCCCGCAGCGGGCGCAAGTGGTCAATTTTTCCCATCCCTACTATCATTCCGGACTGTCCATACTGGTGAAAAAAAGCAGCCCGATCCACTCCCTGGAAGACCTCAAGGGCAAGACTGTCGCCGTGAAGCTGGGCACAACGGCCGACCTCATGCTCTCGAAAATGAGCGGGATCACAGTGCAACGGTTCACCAACATCGACGATGCCTACAACCAGATGAACAATGGCGGGGCCGCTGCGGTGGTGTTCGACAATCCGGTCAATCTGAATTATGCCAAGACCCATCCCGATGTGCACGTGGTGGGTAAACTCCTGACCGGTGAGGATTACGGGATTGCTGTCAGCAAACAGGATCCGGCGCTGTTGAAAAAGATCAACGATGGTCTGTACAAGGTCTACAAAAGCGGTGAATATGCCAGACTCTACAAGCACTATTTCGGGCAGGATCAGCACGGTTTGGTCAAGATAGAGAAATAAGTCGATTGCGCGCCATTCCCATGAATCCCGGGGCGGTCTCCAGGGCCGCCCCCCGGGCAACGCTCTTACCAGGGCTGCGAGGGCCTGCCCGATGGGGGCGCTTGAGGTGCGCTACGCCACTCCGCATGGGTTTCGCGCCCTTCACAAGGTAACTCCATGGATTTTTACAGCATTATTCGAAGTTCACAGCAAGAACTCCTGTACGGCGCTAAACTTACTCTTTACTATTCGGTCGCCACGATCATTTTTGCAACGGCGGTGGGGCTCTTTTTTGCCTTGTGCAAGTTGTCGAGCAGACAATTTCTTCGCAAGGCAGGGGAAGGCTATGTGCATATCTTCCGAGGCCTGCCCCTGATTGTGGAGATTTTTTACGTTTACTTCGCCCTGCCGATGATTCTGCCCCTCCACAGATGGTTCGACCCCTTCTTCACCCCTGTAGCGGGCATCATTGCTCTCACTCTCAACGAAGGCGCCTACATCACGGAAATCATCCGCGCCGGGATACTATCCATCCCGAGAGGCCAGACCGAAGCGGCATTAAGCATTGGTATGAACAAAGCTCAGACCATGCGCTACATCATTTTGCCCCAGGCCTTCAAGCGCATGATACCGCCCCTGGTCAATCAATTCATTCAAACCATCAAGGATACTTCGCTTCTCTCCGTTATTTCCATCAATGAACTGACCAGGCAGGGGCAGATCATAATTTCCACAACCTTTGCCTCGCTCCAGATATGGACCGCCGTAGCAATCGTCTATCTGGCCATTATTTTGAGTCTTACCGCACTGTCCGGATATCTGGAAAGGAAGTTTCAAATTGCCAAACGATAAGCAGGATATGGTCATTGCCAAAAACGTCTCGAAGGCATTCGGCGATCATGTTGTTCTAAGAGACATCTCCATGAACGTGAAGCAGGGAGAGGTGGTTGCCATCATCGGCGCATCCGGATCGGGCAAAACCACCTTCATCCGTCTGATCAACGGGCTGGAAAGCGTTACCAGCGGCGAAATATTCGTTAATAATATTGAAATAACGCACAGCAAGACCAATCTCCACCATATCCGCAAAGAAGTCGGGATGGTTTTCCAGCATTTCAATTTGTTTCAACATTTGACGACCCTGCAAAATGTCTCCATCGGGCCGATCAAAGTTCTGAAAATGAATAAAGCGACCGCCGAGAAACGCGCCTATGAATTGCTGGATCGAGTGGGACTAAAGGATAAGGCCGGGGTCTACCCGGACCAACTCTCGGGCGGACAGCAGCAGCGGGTGGCCATCGCCAGAGCCTTGGCCATGAATCCGATCGTGATGCTCTTTGACGAACCCACCAGCGCTCTGGACCCGGAAATGGTGGGCGAGGTCCTGACCGTCATGAAGGATTTGGCCAAGAGCAACATGACCATGCTCGTCGTAACCCACGAGATGGGATTCGCCCGAGAGGTCTGCGACCGGGTGGTCTTTATGGACAACGGTTTCATCGTCGAAGAGGGCCCTCCTCTGGAAGTATTCAATAACCCCAGGGAGAAACGGACGCAGGATTTTCTGGGAAAGATCCTATAGCTCCCCGGCCGTTTTCTCCCTGCCGGCCGAGAAGTGTCGTTCCGGCAACAGCAATCGATTCCCTTATCTTTGGGAATGCGGTGACCCCTCTCCTTCTCAGAAATGAGCTCCAAAAGACGGGGTTGAAGGTTGCAATGTTTGCACAAAGATGCCTTCGAAAATATCCCGGGAAGAGGGCCATTGCGCGACAGTTGCATATACGATATTGATATCCGGATATTTTTAGGCGGTCAATTTTCAAGGACAAGGAGGCCCTCCACGCATCGACTTGGAATCTGTTGGCGTCGTCCACCGCAGCCCCTTGGTCCCTCAGTAGTATGGCCCAAAATACCTTAGCGCCAGTGTTCAACCTGGAGCGTTCGCGTGATCCCTTTTTTTGAGAAGCCTTGCCAGAGTAAAAAACCTAGCCGCCCCCGGATTGCATTCAAGAATGACCCGGACGTGGCAAGTTTTGGGGAAGCAGAGATTTTGAGAATAGGGAGAGCTATGAATTGTCATGCAGCATCTACGCTAACGTATTCACTGACTGACGAAGGCATCGGAACGGGTTCGCCGGCTTCTTTCAGCCCCTCTATATGCAGCTCGATCGCTTCCCTTATCAATCCGAGGACTTCTTCCCGACTTTGTCCGACGGCGATACATCCCGGCAGATCCGGAACATGTGCACCGTAGCTTGCCTCACCCTTCTCAATTACCACCATGTACTTCATATTCTTTCTCCGGTTACTTCAGGCCGGCCAGTTTCAAAATGCTCGCCAATGTTCCCGGCGGAATATCCACATTTGCATTGCCTGCCACCGTTATTGTACCATATTTTGATAGGTGTGGGAACTGCCGATGGCTGCCACGCATGCGCACCTGTTTCCACCCGTCCGCTTCGAGCATCTTGATAAGGTCCCGAATCTTCATCCGTCTCATTTAACACAGTGTCGCGGCTGGATTCAATCTGTTTCAGTTACAACATACATCCGACACTGTACGCAATCAAGCATGGCGTCCGCAGTGCGCGGTGGGCACACCATCCACATATCTTGCCACATGTTACGTTGGCAATTTGTCAATAAACGATCGTCATAGGTAAATGCGAACGGAAGCGCCTTCGAGAATTTGAGCCTTTCAAGGTGGTCGCAATTTGCGATCACTTCGACCTTTTCCTCAGCCGTGAGTTGGAATACGAAGTCTTCAGGAAATCAATTCCCGATTGCGCTTAACCGGTTCATTCAAAAGAGGTGTCCGCACCCCGTAGAACGCTGCAAGGTCTGACATCAACGACCCCGGGGAGAAATGCACGCAGGATCTTCTTGGGAAAATATTATAGCTTTCCGAGTGAGGTGAGGGAGAACCGCAATCTCCCTCACCTCACTTTTTCGGCTTACAGATTGGAAAGGAATTGTCGGGGCTCGAACAGATAACCCGGCCTAGTCATCGAGTGTATTCAGAAATTTGACCACCTTCAATTCCTGCTTGAGGGTCAGGCCCAACTTCCCCATTTCCGTTTTGTTCACGTTTTCTGAGACTTCGGGCGAGGGCCAGGAGGCCATGCGCGTGTCCCTGGTGTTGTAGAAATGAACGATGTCATACATGGTTGCAAAGTAGCCGTTGTGGCCATAGGGTGCTGTTCGGGAAATATTTCTCAGGCTGGAAACCTTGAATTTTCCCTTTTCAAGACTTGGCTCGCAGCTCGGGAATGCGTACTGCAACAGCGTTGTCTGAGCGCCCAGACCATTATCCGTACTCTGAGGACCTGCCAATTCGGCAATTCGAGGATTAACCGGGATACCCAGATTGTCGAAGGTAAAATCGGTCAGTAGCGGGTTGTAAGTCCCCGGGAGCGGGCCATTTGCGGGTCTGTTCGGATCATCTGCCGCGACAACATGATTTTGTGTCAGATGACAACGGTAACACTGCCCGCCATTTTCAGATTCTTGCAGAAGGTTGCGCTGCGTGTACGAATCTGCATTGAAGATGGCAAGACCATCCGCTTCGTCGTAGCTGAAATACCTGGACCTGAATTTCTTCGGAGGCCCGACATACTTTCTAAAACCATCCGGGGTCGTGATGACGCCAAAGTCACTCACGTCTCCACCCTGCTCCTTGACAAATTTGTCGAATTTGGATTTGAACCTGGTAACCGCACTCGACCTTTCGAAAGCCGCGAGAGCCAGGCTTGCGTTATTGTAGGCTACCTTCACATCTGCAAAAGCATCTGGCCCGAACACTTGTTTAAACAGCTTCGCATAATTTGATCGCTCAATGATTCCAACCACGGCCGCTTCCGTGGTCAGTCCGGTATTGTCAAACGTTAGCCCCATCTCAACCGGGTTCCCGGGAGGTCCTTTCGCCTGGTCTGCCAGTGGATCGCCCGTTGGACCGGAACCCAAGGTTCCCGTGGCTGTATAATCCAGACGTCCGCTCGCTCGGCCATCCCAGAAAAGGCCGCCCACAAATACACTGTTATCCGGGTCGTAGTGAAAAATGGGGCTGAAACCGGCATAGGCTGACATGGGAGCGTTTCGACCGCCGTAAAGCGTGGGAATGGAACCC
>JBMFWU010000198.1:0-8914 GCA_049964955.1 Syntrophobacteraceae bacterium | reverse complement strand
GACCTTCTGGTAATATTGCATGCCACATGAGCCGCGTAGCGGCGTGGGGGTGCAGGGGGCGATAGCCCCCGCGCTTTTCTACTCCTATTTTCATATCTCAACCATCTCCTAATCCGGCAGTGCCCGCGTGACAGTAAGTGCATAAACCTCACTTGCCCCGCCTTTTCTTTTCAGCACCTTAGCGCATTCGCTAAGAGTCGTCCCCGTGGTGAAGACATCGTCCAGGAGGAGAATCCTGCGGCCGCGCACCTTTGCGTCACGAGAGATCTCAAAGGCGCCCTTCACGTTTTTCAAGCGCTCGTCGCGTTTGAGGCGTGTTTGGGGCGGAGTCGGATTTTTTCGAACGAGGGCGCAGGGCAGGACCGGCGTCTTTATCTTTCGCCCGAGCTCGCGGGAGAGGAGGCCCGCCTGGTTGAATCCTCTCCGGCCGAGGCGTCTGGGATGCAGGGGCACCGGAACGATGAAATCCGGGGCGTCCAGTTCCCAGGCGGCGTAGGCGGATTCCAGAAGGTCCACCAGGCAGGGCGTCCATCGCAGTTGGCCGCCGAATTTAAGCTCGTGGACGCGCGTGCGAGCGATTCCCTCATGCAGAACCGCAGATCTTGCGGAATCGAAATGAAATCTTCGCTCGATGCAGTCCCCGCAGAGGTGGTCGGGCGAATCGGACGCATCCCGGAAGGGTCTACCGCATCCCGGGCAAAGGGGCGGGGTTAAATGCGAAATTTTTTCCCAGCAGGCGGGGCACCAGGATCTTTCGGGGAGAGTCCCGATTTTGCGGCAGTCCGCGCAACTGCGGGGTAAACACAGATCCACAATGGCCGAAAAGGCGAATTTTAGCCTCCATCCGATCGAGTCCGGAAGCAACCGGACGAGGGAGTTTTTCCCGTTTCGATCACTTGCAGGTCCGTCCGGAATCTGTTCGGCCACTTTTCACCTCGCCTGGTCGGCTGCCTGTACGCTGAGTTTTCGGTACACTCGGCTCAGTTCCCGATCGCATTCGGCGGGCGGCGCCCCGTTCTTTTTCGCCCGCTCCAGGGCCGTTTCCGCCTTTTTCAATTCTCCGTTTTTGAGAAGCACTCGCCCGAGCTTGAGGTTGACGGCGCCATCTTTCGGATCGAGTTTTTGCGCCTTTTCGAGAAGACTTGCGGCACGCTGCGTATCGCCCAGGGTTAGCAGTATGTCGGCCGAGCGCACGTAGGCTTCGATATCGGCTGGATTATAGATGGTATCCCGGTCAAAGTCTCGCAGGGCCGCCCGTGTATCTCCTTTTTTTTCGGCGATGAGTCCCAGGCCGAACCAACCGTTTGCGCAGCGCGAATCGTTTTGGAGCGACTTTGCGAAGATCTTTTCGGCCTCCTCGCCACGTCCCTGCCGCAGGAGAAAAAAACCGTACTGAGAGGTCGATGCACAGCTTGCCCCGTCCGCTTTCATGGCGCGTAAATAGAGCCTTTCGGCCTTACCCGCCCGCCCGCGCTTTTCCATGATGGAGGCGAGGTTTGCCCATGCGGGCGAAAACCCGGGGCGCCTCTTCACTATCTCCCTGTAGAGCTTTTCGGCTTCCGCGAGTTTTCCCCCGTCCTGGTAGATCACGGCCAGGTTGAATCTTGGCAGCGGATCGTCAGGGTGCAGCGCAATCGCCTGTTTGTAATCCGAAATGGATTTGCCGACATGGCCGATTTCGTATTGTTCGACCGCGCGGTCATAAGGGCCTTGCGGTCCGGAGGCGCATGCGGAAAGAACCAGGAGAAACACCACAAAGAGCGCGCTATTCCTTGCCATAAGGTCCTATCCTGCCCTTTTGCCGCCAGTCTGCACCGTTTGTATGGCCGATCTTCCCATCGGCTTTCCACACCACCTTCCAGGGGTGAAGCCTCAGGTCTTCGCTGAGCGCCTCCAGGTTGCGGGAGGTTTCGTTCAGGTGCGCGAGAATGGAATCCATGTTGTCTTTGTTCGAATTGACGACCGAGCGGACCCCTTTGACTGTTTTTTGCGCTTCCGCCAGTCCTTTGTCCGCCTGACTCATCGTCCTGGCGAACTGATCTCCGACCGAGCCGATCCTTGTCTGCAACTCCCGGTTGGTGCGGCGCACTTCCTGCAAAAGGGCCGTAAGCTGCTCGCCGCCGCTGCCCGTAGCCTGTTTGATATTTTTCATGATGGGTCCAAGATCGGCGGTATTTTTTCGAAGCTGTACGAGGAGCGCGTTCGCGTTTTCAACCGTCTGCTTTAGCTGGTAGTCGTTTCGGACCTCGGAGACAAGCTGTTTGGCCTGCGAGACCAGATCGACCAGGCCGGAGGCGACCTTGCCTCCGGTTTCAATGATTTGTGAGATGGAAGCCGGGCTTTGGCCCTCTATCGTTGCGCCCGTGGGCAACTCGGGAGAATTCGGGGAGCCGGGGCTGATCTCCACGTATTTTGACCCCATCATTCCCAGGTCCCGTATCTGGGCGCGCGAATCCTTCCGGATCCGGGCCTTGGGGGAAATCGCAACGGTTACCGCGATGCGGTCGGCCACCCCCGCGGCGATGCGTATCCGCTGCACCTGCCCCACATCGAACCCCGCCCACCGGACCGGCGCCCCCTTGGCTATCCCGTCGGAATAGCGAAAAAGGATCGTGAGCGTCTTTTTATCGCTCCACAGGGAGCGCATGCCGCTTACGGCGAAGATCCCGGAGACGAATAGAACAAAGGCGGTCAAAACCACCAGCCCGACACGTATGTCCGATCGGAAAACCTGCATTTCAAAAAATCTCTTTCGTGTTAAATATCGAGCAGATCCTCGAGGTAATCCCGGCTGGATTGGCGAAGCGGTATGGGACCGTCGGGTCTGCCGTGAATGAACTGCTGGACCAGCGGGTCGGGGGATTGCCGGATCTCCTCCGGTGTGCCTTCGGCCACCACCCTGCCGCGAAACAAAACCACCACCTTGTCGGCTATACTGAACGCGCTGCCGATATCGTGGGTGACCACGACCGAGGTGATGCCCATCCGTTTGCTCAGATCCGAAATGAGCTGTCCGATTACGCCGGTCACCACCGGGTCCAGCCCGGAGGTCGGTTCGTCGTAGAAGACGATTTCCGGGTCAAGAGCCAGGGCACGGGCCAGGGCCACCCTCTTTTGCATGCCGCCGCTAAGCTGGGAGGGCTTCAGGTGCTCGAAATCGCGAAGTCCGACCAGCTCGAGCTTCATTTTGACCATCACGCCGATGATTTTTTCGTCCAACTCGGTGTGCTCCCGCAAGGGAAGCGCGATGTTATCGTGTACGCTAAGCGAGTTCAGAAGCGCCCCCATCTGGAAAAGCATTCCGAAGCGTTTCCGGTACCCGTCCATTCGGCTGTCGTCGAACCGCGTTATATCCTCTCCTCCGACAAGGATCTGGCCGGAATCGGGACGAATGACCCCGATGAGGTTCCGGAGAAGGGTCGTTTTTCCGCAGCCGCTTCCGCCCATGATGGCAAAAACGCTACCCCGCTCCACCGTGAGGTTTATCCCTTCCAGCACCGCACGGCCCTCGAAGCTTTTGCAAAGATTTCTTACTTCTATGAGCGATTCCAGGGGCAAACCTCACAGGAACATGTAAAAAATCGCCGTAAACAGGCAATCGGCAAGGATTATGGTGATGAGCGAGGTCACAACGGAAATCATGGTCGCCTTTCCCACCCCCTCCGAGCCGCCTTTTACCGCAAACGCGGTATAGCAGCCGACCATGGCTATAATGGCGGCAAAAATCACGCTTTTCACAAGACCGCTCATGATATCTTTTACCAAAAGAGCGTGGAGCGTTTCGTGAATATAGAGCGCAGGCCGTATGCCGATGGCAAGCGTACCCACGAAAAAACCTCCCGCCATGCCGATCGCATCGGACAGAACGGTGAGACACGGGAGCATGACGATCATGGCCAGAAAGCGAGGAACGACCAGGTAGGAAATGGGGGATATGGCCATTACCTCGAGGGCGGTGATCTCCTCTGTGACCATCATGGTGCCCAGTTCCGCGGTAAACGCCGCGCTCACCCGACCGGCCAGCACGATGGCGGTAAGAAGAGGGGCCATCTCGCGGGTGAGGGCGACCCCGGCAAGGCTTGCGGCATAACTTACCGCGCCGAATTTATCCAGCTGGTAAGCCGTCTGGAGCACCAGAATAACGCCGATGACAAAGGAAACCAGGGCGACGATGGGGACCGATTTTACCCCCACTTCATCCATCTGGGTGATGGTCGAGCGCACCCGAAGGGGCTTGCCCTGGAAGGGTTTTACGACTATCCACCGCATCGTTTCCGCAAAAAAGCAGGAAAAACTCGTTAGATGCCTGAGAAAAAGCAATATCCTGCTTTCCTGGCGAACAGCGGTCGAACTCACCTGGCCTGTTCTCCCCCGGGCAGATCCTCCGTTTTGGGCGCCATCTCGAAGATGCTCCGGAGATGAGCGAGTTCGAAGATCGATTCGACTCTGTGGCAAGCCCCGACAAGCGAGAACCGGATCTGGCTCTTGCGCGAAAGCTGGAGAGATTCCACGAAAGTGGCTATCCCGGAGCTGTCAATGTAGGGGACATCTTTGAGGTCCACGATGACGTGGGAAACGCCTTTGCGGAAAACGGGAAGCAGAGCCTTTCTTGCCTGGGGCGAAGAACTCATGTCGAGGTCGCCCGTAAGGGAGACCACGAAAACACCCGGTTTTCTCTCGTCGACTTGTATGTTCACTGCTATGCTGTCTCCTGTCCGGAAATGAATTTGACCATCTTTAGAACAGTACCCCCACCGGCCGGCCGATCATACTCCATCTGGTCCACCGTGGATTGTATAAAATGCATTCCAAGCCCGCCGGGGCGCAGTTCTGCGAAATCGCGCCCGTGGAATGTCGCCGGGTCGCCCCCCGTCCCGAAATCCCGGATAGCGATCTCCAGGCGGCCAGCGCCCGGAGTGAAGGTTATCGCGATTCTCCCGTCGCGCCGGTTGCCGTAGGCATGTCTGATCACATTCGTGCAGGCTTCGTCGACCGCGAGCACGAGTTTTTCCGTCTCTTCGGAGCCTAGACCCGCCGCGAGGGAGATTTTTTCCGTTACGGCCCTCACAGCGGACATGAGGGAAGGGTCTGAGGGTACCTCCAAAAAGACGGGGTATGTAAAAGAGGCTTCAGCCAATTATGCCCCCCTGTATTGGGCAAGAACCAGCGTAATGTCGTCGGTCTGCGGGCATTCCCCGGAAAACTGCGAAAGGGAAAGGGAGAGGCGAGACAGGACGGACTCAACGTCCGAACTGCCCGCTCTGAGCCATTTTTCTATCCCCTCGAGTCCCGGGAATTCCCCGCAGCGGTTTTTGGCCTCCATGAGCCCGTCGGTTGCGAGTAACACGCAGGTGCCGGGCGTAAGCGACAACCTGGCCGGGGTGTAGTGCCGATCGGGCATTATGCCCAGCGGCGGCCCGCCGTGGCGGCTCAAAACAGCGTATTTCTCCGTCGAACTGTTCCAGAGTACCGGCGGAAGATGTCCCGCATTCATATAGAACGCCTCACCGCTGTTTTTCTCGAACACCATGTAGAGAAGGGTAACGAACATCCCCCGACAGCTATTTTCGCAGACGGTTTCGTTGATGCGGTGCATCAGCTTCCCGGGGTCCTTCTCCCGAATCGCGAGCAGGTGAAAGTCGGTGGTAAATCTGGCCATAAAGAGGGCGGCCGGAACACCCTTTCCCGAAACATCCCCGATCAGGATGCCCAGGCGATCCCCGTCGAGAGGAATGAAATCATAAAAATCGCCCCCGATTTCCCTTGCCGGCTGGTAGTGGGCGCAGAAGCCGAACCCGTCGAGCTTTGGCATGGCGCGGGGCAAAAAGCTCAATTGAACGCTTTTCGCAAACGCCATGTCCTGCTCGAGCTGCCGGGTGTGCAGAATCTTTTGGTGCAACCGCGCGTTTTCCACCGCAACGGCTGCGTTGGCGCACAGGAGAGTAAGAGTCTCCCTGTCTTCCTCGCTGAAATCCGATCCGTCGAGCCTGTTTATGACCTGAGATACGCCTATCACCCGTTCCTTGATTTTTAACGGCACGCACAGGATCGACCGGGTGCGGTATCCGGTCTTCCGGTCGAATTCCGGGTCAAACCGCGGGTCCTCGTAGGCGTTTTCAATCAGAATAGACTTCCCGGATTCGAAGACGCTGCCCGCGATTCCCTGCCCCCTGCTGATCCGCATGCCCCCTTTGAGCTTATCGGCAACCGGTCCCTGCGCCACCTCGAAAACCAGTTCGCCGCTCTTTTCCTCAACCAGCATGAGGCTGCACGCATCGGCCTTCAAAATCGAACGTGAGGTGGTCATGATGTTTTCGAGCACCTGGTCGAGTTCCAGGCTCGAATTTATGAGACCGGATACCCGCAGGCACTCCTTGAGGCTCTCAAGTCGGGCGCGTATCTTTTCGACGGCGGCACTGCCGCCCGTTTCGTCGACCGATTCGCTATGGCTGATTTTTGGAGTGTCCATGAAATCACGATTTTCAAGAGAGTCGCAAAGCGTCGCTTTCATTTTTGCCGCAACATTATGAACGCCTGAAAACAATCTGTCAAACAGACTCCATCACACGCACGGCTCCGTCATCCATTTAGGCATTTCATTGTAATGACACCAAAATCAAAAATCTGTGGACTTTCTCGTTCAAATGGGCTAAACGAGATGGCATGGAACATGAAAAAACACTCACCGCGCTTGGCGCCACTGCGTTGCCGCACCCATTGGAAGTGCGCCCCATTACTCGGGAGGAGCGCTGTCTGTGGGACCGACTCATGCGTGAGCATCACTATCTGGGCTTTCGCGCCATGGTGGGCGAATCTCTTCGCTATGTCGCTCTCCACCAAGGTCAATGGCTCGCTTTACTCGGTTGGTCCGCCGCAGCATTCAGCTGTAAGGTCAGGGACCAGTGGATCGGTTGGCCGGTCTGTTTACAGTATAGCCGGCTCCCGCTTTTGGTCAACAACTCCAGATTTCTAATACTACCCAACCTGAAAATCAAAAATCTTGCCTCCCGGATTCTTTCTCTCAATTTGAGACGACTTTCTTCGGATTGGCAACATGCCCACGGACACCCCGTCTGGCTCGCCGAAACCTTTGTGGACCCGACTCGCTTCAAGGGAACCTGCTATAAAGCTGCCAACTGGACCTTCGTAGGCCATAGCCTTGGTTTCAGAAGGGCTTCGCGCCGCTATATTCACCATGGCCAACCGAAGATGGTTTTCATCCGTCCTTTGCATCCAAGGGCTCGACAGATCCTTAATCAACCTTTTTCGGACGCAAACCCGGGCCTTGAGGTGAAAGAAATGAAACTGTCCGCCAAAGACTCCGAAGAACTCATTGCAGTGCTTTCGAAAATCGTCGACCCTCGCAAACAGAGGGGACGGCGCCATCTCATGATCTCAGTTCTGGCCATTGCAATCTGCGCGATCATGAGCAATGCTCGCGGCTTTACCGCAATCGCCGAGTGGGCCAAGGGCTGTTCACAGAACATGCTAAAACGTCTCAAATGCCGCTACGACAAGGAAAAACAACTCTTTGTCCCCCCGAGCGAACCAACCATCAGGCGCCTGCTTACGCGCGCTGATGCGGACGCTGTGGATGCCGCCCTTACGGGTTGGCTACTCAGTCGGTCCAAAGACGACGCGATAGCCGTGGATGGAAAAATCATCCGTGGCGCCAGTCGCCATGCGGGGCAAAACATCCACCTGCTCTCCGCCTTTCTCCACAACATGGAAGCCGTGATCGCACAGTGTCAGGTCGATTCGAAGACCAACGAGATTCCCTGCGCTCGCACCCTGCTCGCGCCCCTGGAAATCGAGGGCCGCGTCATTACCCTGGATGCAATGCACACCCAAATAGAAACCGCTCGTTTCATCACAGAGGAAAAAAAGGCGGACTATGTTCTCATAGCCAAAGATAATCAACCATCCCTGCGGGCCGACATCGAAGCCCTCGGTCTGGGCGATTTTCCCCCCTCAGCATCAGAGTGTCGATAAGGGGCATGGTCGCGTAGAAATCCGCCAAATCCGCACCAGCACGAAACTTAACGGCTACACTGTTTTCCCCGGCCTCCAACAGGTATTCGAAATCCGGCGCGAAACCTTTGATCTAAAAACGGGAAAGACCACACAAGAAACCGCCTGCGGCCTCACGAGCCTCAATTGCGAGAAGGCCGGCCCGTCACGAATCCTGGCCCTCAATCGCGGCCAATGGAGCATAGAAAATCGACTGCACTATGTCCGCGATGTCACCTTTGAGGAGGACGCCTCACGGATCAGGACCGGAAATGTCCACGCGTCATGGCTTCTCTTCGAAATCTGGTCATTAGTCTTCTGCGTCTTGCCGGAGTAGACTCCATTCCAAAAGTCCTACGTCAGTTCGCAGCAAAACCACAGCTAAGTCTGCGCCTTATTGGTATTTGATTTTCAAAAACATCCTCGAATCGCTCCTGCTTCGACCTGGCATCTCAGGGGCTGGCGCCCTATTGCCTTTTCGGGGGAGATTGAGACCTGATCGGGCACTTAACCTCTGTATTTACCCCGATCCATTACCACCGCGTCAAAAAAACTCCGACCCGGAAGTTGATTCTCTATTCTACACACGACTTTGACGTTGCCGTGCGCGGTGGCTTAATGATCATCGGATTCCGACCCGCAAAGGAATATCGCCCTGGGAGCGGACAACGGTATGGAAAATGTTGCGAAATCCCGCTCACAAAGGTACGGCATGTTTCGGGAAAACGGAACGGGCAGAGCGGCAAAGGATAACACGTCCATTGCGAAGCAAAGGGGGATTTTTCCGCCAGATGCAGCTCGAATCGTGAACGGCCAAGGGAGGAATGGCTTGAGATCAAAGTCCCCGCCATTATCGATGAAGATACTTTCGCACTGGCCCAAGATCTTTTGGAGCGGAACAAAC
>JBMFWU010000197.1:7359-8942 GCA_049964955.1 Syntrophobacteraceae bacterium | reverse complement strand
GGCTTGGGCCACCAGTAGTTCATCCAACCTGCCCCCCTGGCGGCCGCCAATTCAGACATGTGCAGGTTGAACGTTTTCCCCTTGATGTCCTGTATTGTGGCAACCTGAGTTCCAACAAGGTGTGGCGCGAAGGGATGGGCCAGGGTAGTCATGTTCCCCCCGATGGTATTGATAAAGAGATACCATTCCCCGCTGCAAAAGGGGCCGTTCTTATCCTGAATGGCGGCAACAGTTGCCTGCAGTCCATTTTTTCTTACCATATCGATCCCTCTTTTCACCAGCTCCACCGCCATTTTTCTTCTATTTTCGCCAGTCAGGATCTGAAGCAGACTGGAGGAGACATCGCGCATCTCTTCCACCTGCGCCTCCATATTTTCGGAATTATCGGCGCTTTCGTGGGCCTTGGCGGCGTTTTCCTGCGTAACGCTGTCGATCTGGTTGATAGCCGTTGAGATTTCCGTAAGGCTGATGCGTTGTTCGGCGGAGGCCTCGGCAATTTCGCGAATGAGGTTTACCGACTGTTCGAAGGCTTGCGCCATCTTTTTGAAATCGTTTTCGGTTTGATTGACAAGCAGGACGCCTGCGCCGGTCTTGTTGATGGCGTTTTGGATCAGTTCCTGTGTGGACCCTGCTGCTGTGGCGGAACGTTTGGCGAGGTTTCGCACCTCTTCGGCCACAACGGCGAACCCCGCCCCGTTTTCCCCGGCCCGTGCCGCTTCGACCGCAGCATTCAGGGCCAGCAGGTTGGTCTGAAAGGCGATGGCATCGATCTCTTTGATAATCTCGCTGATCTTAAGGCTTGCCCCGGAAATTTCCTCCATCGCCTGGCTCGTTTGAGTCATGGAGGAAGCGGCGCGATGCGCCATTTTCTGTACCTCTTCGATCAGACCGCGTCCTGTCTCGGCCTTATCTGCATTGTGTCTGGTTGTGACGGTAACCTCCTCGAGACTTGCAGCGGTTTGTTCCAGGCTGCTCGCCTGCGTGCCGGCGCCGTCGGCCAGGGAATTGGACATGCTGTAGTATTGAATGGAGGTTTTTTCCACCTCGTCCACCATGTCTCTTAATTTTTCCACTGACGAACTCAACGGGATCAAAATGAGGCGAACTACGTACATCGTCTCCAAAATGAGAGCACAGGAAGCCAGCGCGGCAACCACAATCAGCTTGGAGTGCGAACTCAAAACAGGCGCCACGGAACCGGCGATTAGCCCTGCTACTGCCAGCGCTGTAAACAGTATGATCCTCTTCATTCTGCCGCTCATACAGTGTCCCTTTTCTGTTCCTAAAACAGAGGTCCCATTCGATCCACCGGTTTTACAGCAAACTGCAACCGGACCGACCAGTGCACAAACCGTTATTGAATGCCATATTTTTCAGGGGTTTCCATACTTATCGGCAGGTCAGGTCTTTTTGATTAGTGAAAATCGGCTGAATAGTGTCCATCCGGAAAACCCGGGACATGATGTGCACGATATTGCCTGTACCCACCCCGGGGCAATGCGTGGAAATGTTGGGGTTCGCTGCGCCGACCCCGGGGCAATGCGTGGAAATGTTGGGGTTCGCTGCGCCGACCCCGGGGCAAT
>JBMFWU010000197.1:0-7259 GCA_049964955.1 Syntrophobacteraceae bacterium | reverse complement strand
GGGTTCGCTGCGCCGACCCCGGGGCAATGCGTGGAAATGTTGGGGTTCGCTGCGCTCACCCCAACCTACGAATCGTTATTTTCTTGCTTTGCCGGTTATGTTGTCGATATCGATCCTGATGCACACGGTTTTGGAAATGTCTTTCACCGCATAGGCCCGCCCCTGCTCTTTATAATCGGGGGAGTATTTATCGACGAGCGCAAGCAGGATATCCATCTTTTCATCACCTTCGACGATGGTGGCGCGGCCCTGAACGATGACGCTCGAATAAGCGGTTGCGAACTTGTCGGGCAGGATAGTCGCATTTCCCACGACACAGAAGGAAACCTTGCCGTCTTTGCGGATGCGGTCGAGCTTATCGCCCTCCGTGGCGCAATGAAGGAAGATGGTCTCTCCCGTGTACACATAATTTAGCGGGACCCCATAGGGATAGCCGTCCCCGCCGTTCAGGGACAAAACCCCGAATTCTCCCTCAGACAGAATTTTGTCCACTTCTGCGCGTTCAATGCCTCTATCTTTTCGTCTCATTCACCACTCCTTGGGGGTTAGCGATAAACCAGCAACGGGTCCGAGAGAGGACATCATTGCGCCAATTCGGCCCGTGGCCTGGAGGTCCTTAGATACTTCGCTCCCATGAAAAGTATTGCCGTAACAAACACGATGCGCAAATCCATTTTGGGCAGGATATGAGCAAGAGAGCCTCCCAAAAAGGAACCCAGAAGAATGCCCGGCAGTAACGCCGGCAAGACGCTTTTCCGGACATTCCCCAGGCGCCAGTGGGTAAGGGCGCCCGCCGCACCGATAGGGATCATGGCGAGAAGAGAACACCCTTGGGCAGCATACTGGGGAAACCCGAGCAGGAGCACCATGGAAGCCACCATGATTCCTCCTCCTCCCACGCCCATCATGCCCGAAAGAAACCCGGTAAAGGTCCCGGTCAGCAACAGGACGACTATTTGGGGCCACCCTTGCACCAGACCGTGAGCATGGGGCAGGTAGTGTTTCAGTAGCAGGAACGCAGAGATCCCTATCAAGAACCAGCCAAACGATCTTTTGAGTTTCCATTCCGGAAGAGTATTGGAAAAGCGCGCCCCGGCCCCGGCAGTGAATATGGCCGTAGAGGCAAGCAGCAAAGAGGCGAAAACGTCCACAGAACCGTGCAGGGCATACGTCCCGGCCCCCGCAAGCCCTGTAAAAACGAGCGCGACAAGGCTCGTGCCGTGCGCCTCGTGCTGACTCAGTTTCAAAAACCCCACCATCGCCGGTATCATGATCGCGCCGCCGCCAAGACCGACCAATCCGCCAAACAGCCCGGCGGCCAATCCGATTAAGAAAACCAACATTTTTTTGCCACCTCCGGAATCGTAAACATTCTACACCAGGCGAGGCGGCAAAGAACATGAATTTGTTCCGGGACTCGAAGGGATATCCATCGGGCTGCGCGATTCGAGGGCGGGCCGAAATGAGACCGGGAAAATCGCAAAACGCGTCGAGTAGGCTCGAATCCGAGTCCCCCTTTGCCAAAGGGGGACTCAGGGGGATTGCCTCACACCCGGTTCTCCTTGTAGGCGATCCAGTCGCCGCAGGAGTAGCCGAGCCGATATTCACTGAAGTTGGGATGCGCTGGCGGGTTTACCAGCAATTCGGAAAAATGAACGCCGTTTTCGAAAGTCTCGAAAGCGGCCACAACAGCCTCGTCGGGTGGAAGCTGAAAAAAAGCTTCTCTTCCGTCCAACAGATTCAGGACGAGCGTGCCCATCGTTTTGGTCGTTTCCACAGCCCTGCCTCCCGTTTCCGCAGACAACTCCGATGCAAGAGCGCAGCCCCCTTTGGAATGCGCTCGCTTGTCAATATGTTCTTTCCTCGATGATTTTGGTTGATTTTAGTAAAGGTGTTTTCATTTTGTCAAAGTTGCTTTGGTCAGGTTTGAGACGAAATTCAGCCAAACGGATACCCCGAATCATCCAAGAGAACGGCATCACCCGCAACGCTTTCTTTATATTCATCGATTCCTTACTCTACAATTTTCATTGAATTTCGCGTTCGTGAATGGACCGATCCTATTCGACCTTCCAGTACGGGAGGCGGGGTAATGTTTGCTTTGATTGACAACATAAAAGAGAGCGCTTATTGGTATAAAGTTACAATAGAGTGATTTTTCGATGATTTCTTTGTGACAGTCGAGCATTGGCCCGGGAAGGAGACTATCATGGCAAACGAAGAGGAAAAACCAAGCCGTAAATCGGAAGGAATTCGCGAGGGCTCCGGCACCAAATCGGAAGGCATTCGTGATGCTGCCGCCGCCAAAAGGGGCTCGGAAGAATTCGCCACGCGATTCATCGGTACGGCGCGAAACGCTATTGGCGACACGCTGAAGGCAACGGGAGCGGTCGCCGTGGATGCGGTGAACACGCTACAGGCGGTGGTCAAAGGAACGGTGGGGGCGGCCGAGGATGTGAGCCTGGGCATTGTGGGAAGTACGGTCACCGTGGCCAAAGGCCTTGTGGGAGGGGTATCCGATGTGGGCGGCGAAGTGCTCACGATTGCTCAGGGAGCCATCTCGGGGACGATGCGCGGGGCCTCGGACATCGGCGGAGAACTTGCCTCGGTAACCAAAAGAGCGATCCACGGAGGGATTGACGCGACAAGAGACATCGCAGTCAATGTCACGGCCACCTCGAAGGATGCCCTGGGGGGCGTCATCGACACGGCGGGTTCTTTGGCGGAGGGACTCGTCGGGGCATCCAGAAACGTTCTCGTCGGCGCCGTCGGGGGCGTAAAGGATGTTTTGAACGCAGCCTTCCCGAGACCGACCGAGCGGCACTGAACCGGGCATCACGCGCGAACGAAAACCGGTGGCCTCTGCAATCACCGGTTTGTTTTTTATCTGCGGGGGAAACGGATGGTACGGCCTGTCCACACTGTGCTCGCGGGAAGAGCCAGGTTCAAGGTCGAGGGGCTCTACGGCTCAAAAGCCATGCAAGAGTACCTCGAAGCCGGGCTCACCAGGCACGAGGCGATTCTTGAAGTCTCTTCGAGTACGACGACCGGAAACATTCTGATACGGTATAATTCGGGAAACGATCCCGGTTCCATTGCCGAAATCATCGAATCTGTACTGGGGGATTACGAGGCTGATACGGTCCCCGGGGAGCCTGCCCGGGGGGACAAACGTTCCGAGGACTCGCGGGAACCCTCCCCCGCTGTTGCGGGAAAATCCGCAGGGGTGCTCGACAGGGCCAAAACCGCGCTGTTCGGACTGCAACACAGTCCACAACCCGAAGAAGCCTGGCACACGCTCCCTGCCGAAAAAGCCCTCGATACGCTCGAGAGTTCCGGGAAAACGGGTCTAAGCAGCACGCAAGCAGCCGAACGTCTCGACCGGTATGGCCCCAACGCTCTCCCCCGCCCTTCCGCCAGATCGGGCTGGAGCATCTTCGCCGACCAGTTCAAATCCCTTCCCGTTGCCCTGCTCGGGGTTGCGGCGTCCATTTCCCTCCTTACGGGCGGCCTGGCCGATGCGGTCGTAATTCTGGGGGTGGTGGCAATCAACGGGGCCGTCGGTTTCAAAACGGAAAGCGAGGCCGAAAAGACCATAAACTCGCTGAAAGACCTGGTGAAGCCCACCGCGGATGTCCTTCGGGACGGCGCGGTAGCGACCGTTTCCGCCGATCTGGTCGTACCCGGCGACATCCTGGTGCTGCGTCCGGGCTCCTACGTTGCCGCCGACGCGCGGCTTCTGGAAGCGAGTCACCTGAGTATCGATGAATCGGTTCTTACCGGCGAGAGCATGCCGGCGGTAAAGACGATCGCTCCTCTTTCGCGCGTGGACATCCCTCTGGCCGACAGGCTCAACATGGTCTACATGGGGACCCTGGTGACAGGGGGGCAGGGATTTGCGGTGGCCGTAGCCACGGGCAGTTTTACCGAAGTGGGAAAACTGCAGGCGCTTCTGGGGGAGGCCTCCTCGCCGGAAACGCCCATGGAAAAACAGCTCAATAGACTGGGAAACCAGCTCGTTTTCATCTCGGGCCTCGCCTGCGGCCTGGTTTTCGCCATCGGCCTTCTGCGCGGACACGGCTTTTTCATGATGCTCAAAACCTCGATTGCGCTCGCCGTTGCCGCCGTCCCGGAAGGCCTTCCCGCCGTCGCGACGACCACCCTGGCGCTCGGTCTCCGGAACATGAAAAGGCACAGCGTGCTCATTCGGCACCTCAACGCCGTGGAGACCCTCGGGTGCATCCAGACGATATGCTTCGATAAGACCGGTACGATCACGCAAAACAGGATGTCGGTCGTGCGCCTCTTCTCAGGCATGAAAGAGGTGCTCGTAGCAAACGGCGGTTTTCTCTCGGGAGATTGCGCCATTGCCCCACTCGACTCGAAAGAAATCACGAAGCTTATAGAGATCTCGGTTCTGTGCAATGAAACCGAAATCGGGGAAGAAGCGGGCCGGTATGTGCTGCACGGTTCCCCGACGGAAATTGCGCTTGTCAATCTCGGCCTCCAGTCCGGCATGGATGTGCGCGACGTACGGCAAAGCCACCCGCTTCTCAAGGTGAACTATCGCGCGGAAAGCCGCCTTTTCATGGGCACCCTCCATGAATTCGAAGAGCAGGGGCGCCGGCGCCTGCTCATCGCCATGAAGGGAAGCCCGGTCGAAGTCCTTGCCATGTGCGACTCCCATATTGCAAACGGCGAAGAGCTTCTTTTGAGCGAAGAAGACCGTTTTCTGATCGAGCGCGAAAACGAGAAAATGTCCGCCGATGCCCTGAGAGTTCTCGGAGTCGCCTATGCCGTTGTGGAAAAAGAGGAGCAGTTCGGAACATCCGGCGGTTTTACCTGGCTGGGCCTTCTCGGAATGGCCGACCCGGTGCGCCCCGGGGTCTCGGGGCTGATCCGCGAGTTTCACCGCGCCGGGATCGATACCGTTATGATCACGGGCGACCAGAGCCTCACGGCCTATGCCGTCGGGAAAGAACTCGATCTGGCGTGCGGGACTCAAATCGAGATACTCGATTCGACAGAGCTTGCCCGGATGGATTCCGGAGCGCTCCAGGCGGTTTCGGAAAGGGTGCACGTGTTTGCACGAGTCAGTCCGGCCTTCAAGCTCGAGATCGTTCGAGCGCTGCAGAGCAAAGGCCGGGTGATCGCAATGACCGGTGACGGCATAAACGACGGGCCGGCCCTCAAAGCCGCCGATATCGGCATCGCCATGGGAGAGGGAGGCACGGACATAGCCCGGGAGGTAGCCGATGTAGTCCTCGAAGAGGATAACCTGGAGACGGTGATCGTCGCCGTTCGGGACGGCCGCACCATCTACAACAATATTCGAAAGGCCCTGCGATTTTTGCTCGCCACCAATTTCAGCGAAATCATGGTGATGTTCGTGACGGTGGCCGCCGGGCTGCCCGCCCCCCTGGGGGCGATGCAGCTTCTTTGGATCAATCTCATCTCGGATATCTTCCCGGGGCTCGCCCTGGCCATGGAACCCCCGGAACCCGATGTTCTCGACCGGCCGCCGCGCCCCCCGGAGGAACCCATTGTAAAGGGCTCCGATTTCAAGCGCCTCACTATCGAGGCCGGAACACTCACCTCCGGCGCCATGGCCGCCTACGCTTACGGAATCGCCCGCTACGGGCTCGGGGCGCAGGCCGGGACCATTACGTTTCAGAGCCTCACCATGGGGCAGCTGTTGCATTCGATCAGCTGCCGGTCCGAAACGCACAGCCTCTTCCGTGGGGAAAGTCTGCCGCCCAACAGATACCTCCAGCTGGCCCTGGGCGGTTCCCTGGCTCTTCAGCTCCTCACCATGCTCGTGCCGGGCCTCAGAAACCTTCTGGGCCTCACCCCGATCGGCCTGCTGGACGGCGCGGTCATAGCGGGAACAGCCGCTCTTCCGCTGCTGCTAAACGAAGCAACGAAGAGCCCGATCGGAAACGAACAGTTTGTCGGGTGTGCGGCGACTCTCCGGGCGACCGAAGCGGCTGAACCCGGCTGGAAGGAATGACTACCGATGAAAACGAACTTTATCTTCGCTTCCGAATCGGCCACCGGGGGACATCCGGACAAACTCTGCGACCAGATAAGCGATGCCATCGTGGATCGATTTCTCGACCAGGACCCCCGGGCAACGATTCGCGCCGAATGCGCCGTATCCACCGCAGTGCTCTTCCTTGCGGCAAGGTTTTCATCCAGCGCGACCGTCGATGTCGCTCAAGTCGCCCGCAAGGTCATCAGGAAAGCGGGCTATGAGCATGAAGATTTCAACAGCACGACGTGCAGCATCCTGACCAGCCTGAAGGAACTCCCGCCTGACGACTCCCGGCGCTTCGACGAAAGAGACCTCTCGGACGAAGAGATGGACCGAATCCATGTAAAGCAGCAGGGGACCTTTTTCGGCTACGCATGCAACCAGACCCCTTCCCTCATGCCCATGCCCATCATGCTCGCCCACAAGCTTGCCATGAGGATCGATTTTGTCCGGCAGCAGAAGCTTCTCCCCTACCTGGCCCCGGACGGAAAGACGCAGGTTGGTGTCGAGTACCGGAACCGCAAGCCTGCGGGGATTTACTCCGTGGGAGTCGCCGTAACCCAGCTTGCCGGGGCGACCATGCCGTCCCGCAAGCTTGCCGACGACATACGCCAGGCGGTAATCGAACCCGTTTTCAGCGATGAACCCGTACGGCCCGACGAACAAACGAAGCTGTTCATCAATCCCGAGGGGGTAACGATGCTGGGCGGTCCCTCAGTACACTCGGGGCTTACCGGAAGGAAAAACGCCGTCGACACCTACGGCGAGTACTCGCGCTACAGCGGCTCGGCCTTGAGCGGCAAAGACCCCTTGAGAATCGACCGGGTCGGGGTCTACGCCTCCCGGTATGCGGCAAAAAACGTTGTGGCCGCACACCTTGCCGACGAATGCGAAGTCCAGCTTACATACTCCATCGGCTCCTCCCACCCGGTGAGCGTCCAGGTGGATACCTTCGACACGGGCAAGCTCCCCGACGCGGAAATTGCCGACCTGATCAAGAAACACTTCGATTTCCGCCTGGCGGCAATAGTTAAGGAATTCGACCTGAGAAGCCTGCCCGCCCGGATGAAGGGAGACTTTTACAGAAGGCTTGCGGTCTACGGCCATGTGGGCCGCACCGATCTCGAGCTTCCCTGGGAAAAAACGGACAGGGCAGACCTTCTGGGTGAACAGTGAGCAGTGAGCAGTGAGCAGTGAGCAGTGAGCAGTGAGCAGTGAGCAGTGA
>JBMFWU010000196.1:0-9143 GCA_049964955.1 Syntrophobacteraceae bacterium | reverse complement strand
CTTTTGGTAAATGTTGCGATATGGTAAATCTATCTCGTTTCATTTTTATGAGAAAAAAGATCTATGCTGGTTACTCCGCGCCCCCAAAAGGCGAATTTGAGGCAGCGCATGGCCGTATCTAGAGAAACAGCGGAAAAGCGAGGCCCTTGCGCCGTCGTATCGCCTCGAGCAGCCCGGTTGTTCCTGTCATCATATTGTCTCCGAGGGGCGCGCCGTAGACGATCGGGAGGCTGGAATTTTCGACCAGCCGCCGTTTAGGGCCGGTGGCCACGATGAGTTCCACCGCATCGAAGCCGAAGGGCTTTCTCACGAAGGCGCCATGGCCGCCTTCGGCCAGGACCTGCCGGTGCACCAGCCGGCCGTCGGCAAGGTCTACCAGGAGAGATTCGAGTTTTTTGAGATCGAGGTCTCGCGTGTGGTATTCGACGATACCGGCTATTTCGCCGTCTTCGATGGCCGCGCAGACGGTGTGGGAGGTGGCGATGTCGAGGACGAGAAATCTCTTTTTCCCCCGCAGCTGAAAATCCAGGCTTGCCCCGAGCATGGCCGCCATGCCGCTGTCCATGACATAGACCTCCCCGCAGGGAAGGGCGGAAGCGGTTTTGGCGGCGCACCGCAAGCGGTTGAGATAGTGAGGGACGCTCTTTTTTTCGTAGAGCAGCATTTCGGGCGAGGGCTTTTTTTCGAGGGCCGCCTTCATGATGTCGTGCCGGAAGTCGAGGTGGGACTTTCCTTCCGGGGAAACCCCGTGGTCCTGGGCGCACACGCCCACGACATCGAATTTGAAGGGAACGCCAAAGCCGCTCACGAGGCTTTTCAACCGCTCGGGAGGCAAATCCGAGAGCTCGAGCGTCGAAAATTTCCATGACGCGGCCTCTTTTTCCGCCTGCAAATCGTCAATAACGGTAAGGCCCGCGCTTCTGAGGCGCTCCGGGTTGTGGCTGAGCGTCATGGCAGCCGAGGCGGAAACGATCACCCGGGCTTTTTTCGCATGCTCGGAGAGCACCTCCAAAAGCGCGCCTCCGCCCATCTCCACGCCGGTCACCAGGAGATCTCCGACCAGCTCTTTTGCGCACTCGGCGGCGGAAAGCACCGGGGAGCGCACGACCGCCTTATAGTGCTGCCCGCCCTCATCGTCGAAGTAGAGAACATCCAATGTCCCGGCGCCTACGTCCAGGAGCAGGTACCTGCTCATGCCCTTTTCTCCAGTGTTGTCTCGTCTATCGCACATTTTCGGTTTTGTCGGTTTTTTCCCACGGCAGGTCGAGGTCGACTCTTCCCACCTGACCGTAGACCGCGAGCTTCTGGTAAAACTCGCCCCCGCTTTTTGCCGGGAGTCTTCTCAGTTCAAATTCCTTTATAATGGCCCCGAGCCGGAAATCGAAATGATTTTCGAGAAGCGAGGCAAGTTTTTCGTCCGCGATTTTACCCGTGCCGAAGGTCTCCACCTGGACGGATTCGGGGCGGGATCTGGCAATAGAATAACTGAGCTGGATTTCGCACTCCTCGGCAAGGCCCGAATGGACCTCCGGCCCCCCGAGGTGGAAAACCCCAGTATTTCACTGAAATTGGTCGAGAGGATGAAATGGAGCGATTTTCCGATATTTTCGAAAATCGACCTGCCATGGCCGACCGTGAGGATCATTGTCTCGAGGTTATCGTCCTGGAGCACCACGTCTGCTACCTCGCGCGCGACGTTGGTGCCGCCGTGTCCCATGGCGATTCCGATATCGGCGGCAACACCCAGCAGGGCCACGGGTAAAGAACTCATCTGGCCAAAGAAAATGGACAACTGCGATCTGCGGGGCGGGAAAAGAATTCGGGCCAAGGGAGGAAAGCCTTTCCTGTGCGGTTTTCTCCGAGAGCCCCTCCCGGCCCGAGGCTTCGAGGGCCGCGAGGGCGGCCCGGACGCCGATCGCGTGCCAGGCAAGGATGGGCACTCCTCCGGTATGCGGTCGCGGGGGACCTTCCCGGGCCGCGCCGGGCGGGTCCCGAGGCCCGGGCTCGTTGGCCGAATTTCCGGAAAATTCGCCAAGCCCCCTTTCGATCACCGATCTGATGTCGTCGCGAAGCAAACGAGTATGGTTGCGGTGAGGGGGGTGGCATGGGCGCTTTTTACATAGGGATCTGATCTGCCGCGAGCTTCCGCCCGAGGCGATACTTCAAAGAGTCGCACCGATAGATTTCTTGTACCCGGAATCGCACCCTGCCGGCTATTGCGTCGTGCAGCGTCTCCATCACCGGAAATGTTCCTGTACCGCAGCGGGAATCACTCGCCCGCTCTTTTGCCCTTACCCGCGGGGCGCGGGTTTTTCTTCGCGCCTGTTGAGCCGTACGAAAGACTCATAGGCAAAGTAACCCAGAAGGTACCAGGGCGCAGTGCCGATCTCCAGGCCGCGCCGGGCCAGTTGCACGGCCGCAAGCGCGCCGAATCCGAGCGGTACGAGGAGCTTGAAATCGAGAATGGCGCCAAGCGTCGGCCCCACCCGGGTTTCCAGGTCCGCCACCGCGTCGGTGAAAGATTGCACCGAGGTCTCGATGCCGGTCGCGGCCAGCACGATGACACCCATGTCCTTCAGCTCCGCCTTGATATCCCCCAGGGCTTTTTCCTTGTGGTGGACAATCAGCGTCCCCGCATATAGATTGGTTTCGACCTCGTCTACCTTGGGAGAGGCCTTGAGACGTTTGGCGAGCCGGGATATCTCTTCCGGATTTCGCCTCTTGCGCGATAACTTGATCCGGGTGCGCCGCGGCGTACTCGATACGATTTGCGTATGCTCAGCCATAAGAGTCCTTCGGGCCGGTTGGGTGAAAAGCAGGGAAAAGAGCCGATCGATCTATAAAAAAAGGTGCCGTTTGCGCGCTGTCAAGTTAAGCTCCGGAAACATTTCCACTGCCGATTTAAGCCGGCAGGCCGAAGAAAGACAAAGGAAACGATGAATACAGATCTTCTTATCGACAGGCTGATCGAACTCGCCACGCAATCGGACATCGTCCATCACATCCCGGGGCGCATCAGGCTCAAGGTAAAGCTTGCCGCTCTTCTGCGGGCGCGCGACCTGGAAATCTCGGAACTCGTGGACCGCTTTGCGGGCATTCTGGACGCCCGGGCAAATGCGGGCGCGCGCTCCATAGTCATCAGCTATGACACCGCAACCATCTCCCCGGCGCTCTGGGATCTTCTGGTAAACGGAAAAGCCGACCCGCCGCAGCAAAAAACCATACGCGATCAACTCGCCAGGCTGGCTGTCAAACAGTGAGCGGTGAGCCGTAAAAGCCGTTTCCCCCCACTGATCGCTGTTTACTGCGCACTCTGCCTGTACAGGAACATTCCTCTGGACACGTAGCGCCATCCGCTCAGGATGGAAAAAAACGCGGTGACGGCGAACAGCACCTGGTAGGTCCATCCGGGAAGTGTAAAGACCGATCTGCCAAGCACGGTGAAAATGGAGAGCAGTTGGAAAAGGGTGGTCAATTTGCTCGACACGAGCGGCTTTATTTCGAATCGCACCTTGTAGAGGAGCAGGAGCAAGAAGCCGCTCAAAATCAAAACATCCCGCCCGACGGTGATGACAACGAGCCAGGCGGGGATGTGAACCCCGTCGATGGGGACCTCGCACAGGACGAGAAATGAGGTGACCAGCAGGAGTTTATCGGCGAGCGGATCCAGAAAAGAGCCCAGGCGGGACTTCTGATCGAGTACCCTGGCCAGCAGTCCATCGAGGGCGTCGGTAACCCCGGCGGCGACGAAGACAAGGAAGGCCGGCATCAAATGATCGCCGAAAATCAGCCAGACGAGCAGGGGCGTTAGGCAAATACGCGCAGCCGTAAGGATGTTGGGTATCTTCATTTCGTTTCGGCCTGGACCTTCGCGGGGGCTACGAACGATATTTGCATGGCGCCTGCCTGGATCGAATAGGAATCGATCCGCAACTCGACCCCGCTCGGAAGCTGGGTCCCGTTGAGTCTTAAAAGGTATCCGCCATCGATTCCATCGAGTTTTACCGTGGTTTCCGTCGGCCCGATCTGGAGATCGTCCACATGCATGGTTTGAAACTGGAGGCGCAGGATGTGCTGCACTTCCGTCCAGTGGGCGTACTGGTTCGATGCAAGCCGTACCACGAGCTTTCCCAGGTGCACGGGGAATTCGGCAGAGCCCGGTTCCCCCTTATCCGCCGGCATCTTGGGGCCGCCCAGTAGACCGCTCAGTTGGGGGCCGATCCTGCGGGCAAGCTCGACCGCTCCGGCGTCATTGGACAGGTCCTCCATGCTCAAGGTCTTCCTGATTTGCACCCCGGTCTGGTCCGTCCCCGACCGGATCACCTGCAGGTCGGCGTTGAGCGACACCTGGTTATTCTGCCGGTCTACGACATAGGAGATCTTGCCGACAACCACATCCTTTACGCCTAGGACCTTGGCAAGGGAGACGGCCTGAAAAGGCGGGATATTGCCGTCGTTATCCATCTCGACCGAACCCGACTGCGGAAGGAGAAGTGAAAAGCCAAAGCCGTCCATTTCTCTGGCCATGCTTCGCGCAAAAATGCAGCGGATATCGCCCCTGTCGGTCGGAAGCACCCATTTTTCGTCCCATTTTTCCGTAACGGCCCAGAGGATCTCCTTTTTAGTGGGGCTAATCCCCCGGGAAAGAGATGCCGCACCGTTCTGTCCAGCGGGCGCGGGTGTTGCCGCAACGGGTGGGGGGGCGGGCGCCTGCACCGGTTTCTGCGGCAAACTCTGGCCGTTTGCCACGGCCGGCGCGGGTGGAGCGGAAGGCGCCGCCAGAGCCGTTGCGGGTGCAGGCCCGGCCGGACCGCTTTGTGCTCCGAGCACCCCCAGTTTTGCCAGATCTTTTTTCAACAGGTCCATCGAGACCGTGACCTTGCCGATCACCTGGAATACTCCGCCTGCCTGCTTTTCAGAGTATACTTGGTAGGTTTGGATATATTTTTGCGGCTCGGCCAGCACGCTCTTCTGGAGCTTTTCCAACTGCGCGCCCAACTGGTCCGGGCTCAGAAACGAGGCCATCGCCTCGGTGAGCCCCTGGGCCATGAAATTTTGAATCGCCTGCTGCTGGCTCTTGGCCTGGTTTTGCGGATCGAGCACCGCCTGCCCGCTGCTGAAAAAGGCATTGGGCGCCGCCTCCGCAAGAAGGGGAGCGCGAATCGCCAAAATCACCGCCAGGAAAAAAAGTACACCGACTTTTGCAATCGAAGATTCTTTTTTCATCAGATGGTTTCTCCGATATCCTTTTCTTTCCGCTGTTCTTTTTAAAACTTTATTTGCTATCATACAAGCGGCTCAAGGAAAAGGAGAAAAACTCTGCAAAACCCGATGGAACAGTGCACCGTACGCCACTATCTGATCGACCGAAGCCAAATACACTATCTGCGCTTCCTGGTCGAAGCCTATCCGGGCATCGCCGTCGTATCGACCGTGGATGCGGCCCTGGGACTGGTGGCAATAGCCATCGCCCCCGGATGCGAGGAGGATCTGCTCCGGGTGCTCGAAGCCGAAGCGAAGCCCCTGGGGCTGCGGACAATCAGTGAACGGGGAGTCCTTACGAGTAACTGTTGACGATTTCCGGATATCACAATAGAAAAACTCAGCTCTTCGACGACCAGATCAACTGGTCCTCACGATCCCGACGCATCCTTTTTCTCCTCGACGCCCCGGAAGCAACGCCTCCGTTCGCATCGCCGAATCACTGCGGGACAAAACCACAGAGTATACACGCCTCTTGCCGGACAATATGGAGCCGGAGGCCATCTCGGGTGATTCGCTGAGAGCGATCCCCCTATCCGCTTCGGCACCCGGACGCCAATCGTCAAGGCCAACCCCGTTCCAAAGCACCTTCCAGGCTTTCCTGCGAGGCCTGATACCCCGTCCGCGCCGATTTGCGGCCCCTGACCACAGGATCGCCCCACAGGTCGAAAAGATTTACCAGATGCCCGTAAGGCAGGAACATCTTGTGATAACGTCGGGGGCGACTGCGATAATCGTTGACGCTGCGTTTTTCTGTGCAGCCGCTCGCAGCGTCGATCTTTTTCTTTCTAATGCAAGATAAAACTTAAACAGAGGAGGAAATAGGGATGAGGACTAAAATATGCCTGCTACTGATTTTCGGGTTTCTTTCCTGTGTGTTCCCGAAGGCTGAGGCGGCCATCACCTGGACCACGGATAATTTCGACTACAAGGCCACCGATGCCGCAGGATACTATTACAATTGGATGTCGGGTGTTGTTTGCCTCAACGCCTTCAGTGAAAAGTCTACGGCCAACAAAGACACGGAAAACACCGATGTGGCCACCGCCGTCGAACCGCAGCCGGGGTCGTGGACCGTCACGCCGGGCTTGAGCATGGTCTCGGCCGCCTGGGGCAACGCGACCCAGGACCTTACCAAAGATGCGGGCGGGGCGAGCGTATACGCCTACGCAAACAGCGCCTACCAGCTCGATAACGGCCCGGGCGTTCTTCTAAACGGGCAAAACGTCAGCTCCTACATCGACCGGTACTTTCAGGTCGACGCGAATAAAACCTATACGCTTTCGGCCTCGGCGCTCGCCCCTGTTTCCTGGAGTGGAACGGTCTCGGGCAAAGCAACCGCGCCCCAACCCACTCTGACCGGTTGGGTCAAGCTTCTCCAGACCGATCAAACAACCGGCGCCACCACCACGGTGCAATCTTTCAGCCTCTCGGACCTTCTCGGTTCGTCCCGCCAGGCCTCGGTCTCCCTGGTGCAAGGAGATCTCTACCAACTCGTCGTTTCGCTTTCCAACGTCTCCGACCTCGGGGGCCCAACGCCTCCTGCGGGAATCGTGACTGCCTTCAACAACATCGACTACAGCGGGGGCGGCTCCCTGGGAAATATCGACGGCGCCTTCAATGCCGGCACCCAGACAAACCCGATCACCCTTACGGCTTCGCTTTCCCCTGCGGAGGAGAAGGGCTCTTTAACGGTTACGATCGGTCCGACTGCAGTCGTAAGCGCCGGCGCGAGGTGGAACGTGGACGGCGGAACATGGGAAGTGAGCGGTGCGACGGTAAACGGTCTCAGTGCGGGATCGCACACGGTAAATTTTGCAGATGTGAAGGGCTGGACTACCCCCGCCCCTCGGATCGTCACTGTCTCGGGGAATCAAACCGCCACGGCGAGCGGGACTTATGTGCAATCGAAATCAAGCACCACCAACAAACTGCTTTGGGTCGGGACCAATGGCTCTGCCAGCATCTGGACGCTGGACGGTTCGAATAACTATGTCAGCTCGGTCGGTTTCGGACCCTATTCGGGCTGGAAACCGCTCAGTTACATCCAGGCCCCGGACGGTACGGCGAGGCTTCTCTGGGCCAATACCAACGGCTCTGCAAGCATCTGGACGCTGGACGGGTCCAATAACTATGTCCGCTCGGTCGGTTTCGGACCCTATTCCGGCTGGACACCGGTAAGTTATGGCCTGGCGCCCGACGGCACGGCGAGATTGTTGTGGGCGAATACGAATGGAGCCGCATCTATTTGGAAGATGGACAGTTCGAATAACTATGTCAGCTCGGTCGGTTTCGGACCCTATTCCGGCTGGAAACCGCTAAATTGCGTCCTGGCGCCGGACGGCACGGCAAGGCTGCTCTGGGCGAATACGAATGGTTCTGCCAGCATCTGGGCGCTGGACGGGTCGAGCAATTATGTCAGTTCGGCCGGTTTCGGACCCTATTCCGGCTGGAAACCGCTAAATTGCGTCCTGGCATCGGACGGCACGGCGAGGCTGCTGTGGGCGAATACGAATGGAGCCACATGTATCTGGACGCTGGACAGTTCGAATAACTATCTCAGTTCGGTTGGTTTCGGACCATTTTCCGGCTGGACGCCGCTCAGTTACATCCGGACGTCGAACGGCGCGGCGAAGTTGCTCTGGGCAAATACCGACGGCTCTGCAAGCATCTGGACGCTCAACAGTTCGAACAACTATGTCAGCTCGGTCGGTTTCGGACCGTATTCAGGCTGGAAGCCTCTCAGTTGCCAATGATTCCGAGTGGCCTGTTGTGGACGCGCCCCCCCCCAAGATTTCTCCACTGCACGGCGGGGCGCAGGCCGCTCTCAGCGGCGTCGTCAGCCGGTTCGACGTCCTCATGGGTCCAGAAGGTGAAAAGACAATGCCACCATAGGAGCAAACGCTTCGCCGGAGAGCACACCTGTGCGTCGGAGCTCTTCGAATGTTGAGGCAACGGATTTTTCCTCCGGGCCCTCATGGGGACGGCCGCATCGACCAGTTGGCTCCGGCTGATGACGCCGTTTCTAGAGGCATACAGTATAGGCCAGCGGAATAGAGAATCTTAGAAGCCGTCCCTACCCGAATTCGTAAAGGATGTGATGGTTGCGCCGTGCAGAAGATCATTTCAGTATCAACGATTTTCCGCGTACAATTTGTAAAGCGTGTTGGCATTTAGGGTATCAGAATTAGTCGGCCTTCGCCGTGAAGACGTGATGCTCGGCAATGGCTCCGACGTTCGCTGCTTGGGCAAGGGGCGCAAAGAGCGTTGTACCCCGCTTCGAAAAGACGCCGTGAAGGCGTTGCAGAGTTGGCTTCGTGAGTGCAACATTCGGCCATCGGACCCCTTGTTTCCGAGTAGCCGGGGCGGCCCACTCGGGGTGGACGGAATTGCGCACCTGGTTTCAAAGCATCTGGCTGCAGCTCGCAAGCGATGTGCGTCCCTGCAGAAAAAGCGCGTCTCACCACACGTACTCCGCCACAGCGCGGCAATGGAGTTGCTTCAGGCAGGAGTGGACCAGTCTGTGATCGCCCTGTGGCTTGGTCATGAGCGTCTGGAAACTACGCATATCTATCTTCATGCCAGTCTTAAACTGAAAGAGCAGGCCCTTGCAAAGACGACCCCCTCTGACGTACCGCAGGGGCGCTTCAAGCCGCATGACGAATTGTTGGCTTTTCTGAAAACTCTCTGATTATTCGGCGCAATCAAAATCGCGATTGTCCATTTTTCCTTGGAAAACGCCGGGTGAGCATGCCTCACCCGGCATAATCCGGCCGGCGGCATAATGCCAGATCTCGTTTGCGAGCTCCGCCTCGTACTTGCGCCTGTCCTCGCACTTTTGCCCTTCGGGCTTCATCATCCCTTCGCGCTTTAGCAGCCTG
>JBMFWU010000195.1:0-9183 GCA_049964955.1 Syntrophobacteraceae bacterium | reverse complement strand
ATGGTAGAGCGCCTCGCAGGGTTGATGCGGAAGACCTCGGTACTGCTGACGGCATGTTGAGCAAAGATGGATCAATTCTTGTCAATACGCACTTGGTATCGGGTACGCAGTATGAAGATGCTCCGGTTTTCAAAGCTGTTAACGCGGTGATACACGAAGGCCGACATGCATTTCAAATAGCCGTTGTACGTGGTGATGCAGCACATGAAGACACAAGTGATGTCGATAAATGGAACGAGAACGTTAGAGCATACATTAAGGGAAAAGGTCTGCGGCCGGAATGTTTCTATCTATACAGATTTCAACCCGTCGAGCGTGACGCTCATGATTATGCTCTGAAAGAAATGGTAACGGTTTATGAGCGCCTGGAGGAAAAGTTCGGCAAAATTCATTCTCTCGCGGAGTACTTTAACAAAGAGATGGAGCTTAGGGACGGCATAGCGGATATCGCAATGGCGGTTCTCGGTCCGAACTTTCTGGAAGAAATCGATCTGTACGCTCATGAATACTACGAAGAGAAGGTCCTGAATAAGCCGAGGATGGTAGTGCGATCTCCGGATTTGAGCGAGATGTGGGAGCCTGAGTCGAGAAGAAGGAGACCGCAATCCGGTCCAGGGCCGCGACAGATGAACATGTTCGAAAACTTGCCGATCGTCAAAGGCAAGGATACTTCGACATCCCTTGAACCTCGTTATGTTCTTGCGCAAAGTCTGGCTGAAAAACTCGATGAAGACGGAGAGATTACAAGCCGGTTTTTGACCGCCGAAGCAAACCGCGTTTTCGGCGGGACTCAGGCCGAAGGCGTGTATTCTCCCAAAGACGCTTTCGATGCCATGGAAGTGGCCTTCAACCTTCATCTCGCAAACACTGAAGAGCGAGCCTGGAACAATACGGATGTTGAATGGGCGAAAAACAAGGCTAGGGAGTTGACCGATCGGATCGGGCATCTTCCGACCCAATCCAGGCGCGATCCCGAGATGGACGAATTCCAACAGTTCAGCACGCCTCCCGCTCTATCATTTGTTGCCAATTGGGTGGCCGACATTATGCCTCGCGATGTGGTGCTGGAGCCGTCTGCGGGGACCGGCGATCTGGCGATCTGGCCGAAAATGGTCGGGGTCGAGGTGGTCCTGAACGAGCTTTCCGAAAGACGCCGGGAGCTGCTTTCAAATCTTTTCCCGGAAGCAAGGCTCTTCAAGGAAAACGCCGAGCAGTTGCACAATGTTTTGCCTTTGGATATCGCCCCTACTGTCATTGTTATGAACCCGCCTTTTTCCGCATCGGCGGGACGTCTCCAGGGAGAGCGCGATACGATGATCGGCGCGCGCCACATCGAGCAGGCCCTGAAACGTCTCCAGGATAACGGCCGCTTGGTCGCCATTGTCGGCCAGGGTATGGCTTTGGGGCGCCCGGCATTCGCCGGTTGGTGGAAGGAGATGGAGGCAAAATACAATGTCCGAGCCAACATCGGGATATCGGGCAAAGAGTATGCGAAGTACGGGACAAGCTTCGACAACCAGATTCTGGTCATCGACAAAACCGGGAGCACCACGGGGCCCGTATTGACGGGCCGGGTTGAGTCGGTTTCCGATCTGCCGATGTTGCTGGAAGGGATAAAGATTGAACGCCAAGAATTGCGGGAGCGTTTAAGAAATGAACGTTTACGGTCATTGGAGGGGATTCGAAATGACGACCAAAGAACTAAACGAAATGTCGATCAATCAGGCAGCGAAAAAGATTCTCAAAAACTACGAGATAGCGTTCGACCCGGGGACCGAGCTGGCGAGCCTGGCCCTGATCCGGGAAGCCTTGGAACGGGGCCTTCTGGAGATGAGCGATCTGGACGAGCCGATGCTACTGATAGCAAGACTCGGGATGAGTCCGGAACTGGCAATGTCCTTGATGACGGAAACGGAGTTGGGGGACGAGAAAATCCGGATGGAGCTGTCGGAGACCTTGGAGACCGCGGCGGCCGCGATCCTGACGGAGATAGTCTCGGAGATAAGAGCGCGACAACCGTCGCGATAGAGGCCACGAGCGGCCGGGTAAGCGAGTTTTCCGAATCCATATTTACACAATACGTCCCACAGCGGTTGACCATCGCCGGCGCAAAGCAGCATCCCGGCAAGCTAGTGCAGTCTGCGGCCATGTCGGCCGTAGAACCTCCGGCGCCAACCTATTCGCCCACGCTACCACAAAATGTCATCGAGCAAGGTTTGCTCTCCCTCGCCCAGTTGGAGGCGGTTGTCTACGCCGGACAAGCGCATTCGGGACATTTGCCGAACGGAAAGCGCAAGGGTTTTTTCGTCGGAGACGGGACCGGGGTGGGGAAGGGGAGGGAGATATCCGGAATCATTTACGACAACATGCTCCAAGGCCGCAAAAAAGCCGTCTGGATATCTGCGAGCGCCGGTCTCATTGAAGATGCAAAGAGGGACTTTGCCGGCATCGGCGGCGATTCGGGAAAGATTTTCTTTCAGGGAAAGATAAAAGCGGCAGGGGAAATTACCGCAAAGGAGGGAATTTTATTCACCACCTATGCAACTCTGGCCAGCCGGGAAAAAAGACAGGCCAATGACTTGGGCCAGAAGGCGGGTAAGACCCGGGCCGAACAAATCACCCAGTGGCTCGGCAAAGACTTTGACGGGGTAATCGCCTTCGATGAAGCGCACAGCATGGGAAACGCATATCCCGTCAAAGGAAAGCGCGGTGTGAAAAACCCCTCACTCCAGGCGATTGCCGGGGTGAACCTCCAAAACGAGTTGTCGAATGCGCGGATTGTCTATGTTTCAGCGACAGGGGCGACCGAGATTAGCAATCTCAGCTATGCGGACCGCCTTGGTCTATGGGGTGAGGGTACGGCTTTCGCCGATGTGAGGGCCTTCATTGAAGACGTCTCAATGGGCGGTATCGCTTCAATGGAACTTGTGAGCCGCGATATGAAGGCCATGGGAATGTATCTTTCCCGGTCGCTTTCATACGACGGTGTCAGCTATGAGAGATTGGAGCACGCTCTATCTCCCCTGCAGGAAGATATGTACAACGAACTCGCCGGGGCTTGGCAAGTTGTCTTGAATAACGTGGATGAGGCCCTCGAAATTACGCAGGCGGGGAAAAGCGGGAACGCCAAAAGCGTGGCATTGTCCCGGTTTTGGGGAGCGCATCAACGGTTTTTCAACCAGGTCATAACGGCGATGCAAACGCCGAGCGTGATCGATGATATCCGCGAGCAGCTGGCCGCAGGAAACGCCGCCGTCATTCAACTGGTCAACACGAACGAGGCCACCCAGGAACGCATACTTGCCGATGCGGTAGAAAAAAACGTTGAAATCGAGGAGTTGGATTTCACGCCCCGGCAAATGCTTATCGACTACGTTAGAACCGGCTTTCCCGTCGCGGCCTATCAGGCCTCTCAGGATGCGGACGGCAAAATCATCTATGTTCCGGTCCTGGACTCGGAAGGCAACCAGGTATTCGACCGGGACGCCATTGCCTTGAGGGACTCGCTCATTGAAACACTTGAGCAGATTCGTGTACCGGAAAATCCGCTCGATTCAATCATCGATGCTTTCGAGGCAGACCGGGTGGCCGAAGTTACAGGCCGCAAGCGGCGATTTGTCCAGGTTCGAGGTGATGACGGAAACCTGAAAGTAATCGAGGAAAAGCGCGGCAAGAATGCAGCGATGGCGGATGCTGGAAGCTTTCAGGCCGATAAAAAAGACATCCTGGTATTTTCCGAGGCGGGCGGGACCGGTTTTTCTTTTCATGCGGATAACACCGCTCAAAACCAGAGAAAACGCATCCACTACATCTTGCAGCCAGGCTGGCGGGCGGACAAGGCGGTGCAGGGCTTCGGCCGCACGCACAGGACCAACCAGGCGATGGAGCCTCATTATGTTTTGCCCACGACCAATCTCAAGGCGCAGAAGCGCTTCGTATCATCGATCGCGAGAAGACTCGACCAGTTGGGGGCCCTCACGCGCGGCCAACGCGAGGCCACCAGTCAGGGGCTTTTCACCGCTTCGGATAATCTTGAAAGCGAGTACGCGGGAACCGCGCTAAGGAATCTTTTCCGCGATCTTTACGCAGACAGAACCAGCCTTTCTTTTGAAGATGTGACAAAACAGATGGGGCTAAACCTCATCGATGCCGACGGTGCCTTCGATCAGAGCAAAATCCCCTCCATCCCTCAGTTTTTGAATCGGCTCCTGTCTTTAAAGACCGACATGCAAAACGCCGTGTTCGGCGAGTTTGAAGAACGGCTTATCGAGGTCGTCGAATACGCGAAGCAGCACGGTATGTATGACGAGGGGCTTCAGACCATAAAGGCCGTAAGTATTGAGAAGACCCGGGATGATGTCGTCTTCGAAGAGAAAAACACCGGGGCTGTGACGCGGTATGTCGAGCTGGCCGTGACAAACGAGGTCCGATACGAAAAGTGGGAGGATGCAAGGCTTCGGTCGGAAAGGCGAAGAGAAAAAGGGGATGCAAGCGGCTGGTTCGTATCCGAGTTGGAGAAAAACAAGGGGGAGGTTTTTTATCTCAGAGATATCGGCCATCGAATGAATGCGGAAGGAGAAACCGTCCGACGCGGCGTAGTTCATTCCATACGCGAAAATGACCACAAGTACATCGATAACGTGGGGGAGATCGTTGAGGGCGCATACAAATATATAGACGGAAGCTTGCAGAAAGTCGCTCTTGCCAGACGCATACGCTGGGCGCAAGCCGAAAAGCTTTGGAAGGAACAAATCGGGAATGCGCCAAAGACCATCACAAAGACGGAACGGATGATCGTCGGGGTGATCCTCCCGATTTGGGACCGCGTTGAAGGGTCGGAGACGATTAAACGCCTGCAGACCGACGACGGGGAGCAGCTCCTGGGGCGTGTGCTTGGAGCGAAGGCCTCAAGGCAAACGCTCAAGAACTTGGGGGTTGGCTCGGACCTGTCGGGTATGTCGGCAACGGAACTCTTTACCGCAATCAAGGCCGGAGCCAAGGCCATTCTTTCCAATGGTTGGGAAATCTCGATCGGAAAAGTCAATTTCGAGGATCGCATCGAGATCAAGGGCCGCGTTTCTTTGACCGATGCTGAAATGCGTCTTTTAAAAGAGCAGGGCGCCTTTGTCGAACGGATCAAGTGGGAGGAGCGAGTCTTTATTCCAACAGGTGAAGAGGGGCCTGCGGTGTTTGAAAGAATTACCGCTTCGAAGCCGGTTGTCGATTTGATCGAAAAGACCCGGGGCCGGCGAAAGGATGATATCGAGCCGGGACATGGAATCCCGGAAATATCAGCGCAAGAAGTCCAATCGAGCTCCGGAGGCGACTCGATATCGAGAGCTGAAAGCGCGGGCGTGAGGAGGGAGGTTTCCATGAATACCAGGCAAAGGAAAATATTCCATGAGGTTGTGGCGGAGAAGTTGATCGAGCAGTTGAAGAAGGGCACGGCCCCCTGGCAAAGACCGTGGGAGCCTGGAGCACCCGGTTCCAATCTTCCAATCAACGCCAAGACGCAGAAGCGATATCGAGGAATTAACGCCGTCTCGCTCATGATGCAGGGCAGGGGCGATCCGCGCTGGATGACCTATAAACAGGCGCAGGATGCTGGCTGCCAGGTGCGGCGGGGAGAAAAGGGCACTCAGGTTCAGTATTGGAAGTTCTCGGAGGAAAGAACGAAGCTCGATGAAAACGGCAAGCCTGTTCTTGACAGCGATGGAAAATCCGTAAAGGAAGAGATTGCGTATGATCGTCCTCGAGGTTTTTATGCAACCGTGTTCAACGCGGAGCAGATCGACGGCATGCCGGCCTTGGAACGAAAACCCGTAAGCTGGAATGCAATCGACCGGGCGGAAGAAATCTTGCAGTCATCAGGGGCGGCCATCAGTCACACTGGCGGCGATCGGGCTTTCTACAGGTTTGCTACGGATACGATTCATTTACCCGACAAGGGCCAGTTCAAAAGCGCCGACCGCTATTACGCGACGGCGTTGCATGAACTAGGGCATTGGACAGGGCACCCGGATCGCCTGGGTCGCGACCTCGGGCATCCGTTTGGAAGCGAAGCTTACGCGCGCGAGGAATTGCGCGCGGAGATCGCGAGCATGATTGTTGGAGATGAGGTCGGGGTGGGATTTGATCCGGGGCAGCATGCGGCGTATGTGGCAAGCTGGATCAAGGTCCTGAAGGATGATCCGATGGAGATATTCAGGGCGGCCTCCGATGCGGAGAAAATCCACAACTTTGTGTTGGGCCTGGAACAAAAGCGCGAGCAGGCGGAAGAACAGGAAGTCGAAAGGCGGGTTGACATGAACGCTTATAAGGTGGAACCTGAGGCAACGGGATCGGAGTATCGGGCGGCTTTTGCCGAGCTTGAAGGTAAACCTGACGATTTTCGTGCGGAATATGGAGAAAAAGCCGAGGCGGTTTCGGAAATCTTCAATCAAATGATGCGTTCCATTGCCAATTATTGCGAGCCATACGCCGAGTTGCTTGAAAACCCGGCTGTCTATGCACAGGATTTCGTATGGTCCCGCCTGGAGGAAGACGAAACGAGAGAGCGATTGCTCTCGATGAATAAAGATGGAGTCGACGCATTCGTAGAGGGCGGGTTCGGTCTTAAAGGACTTCTTGGCTGCGGGCACCCTGCATGTCGGCAGGACATCCGAAAATTGCACGAATCGCTTACGCGGGAAGAAGTGAAAACGGAAAACAAAGTTTCGGAGCCGGGGTCCAAGGTTTATTTGGCCGTGTCTTACGGAGAGAGGGAAGCCGCAAAGGCCCTCGGAGCGAAGTGGGATAGAGAAGCCAAATGTTGGTATATTGAACCGGGTAGTGATCGGGAAAAGTTCAAACGATGGCTTCCTGAAGATGTCTCCGGACCGCGCAACGCCACTCCAATGTCTCCGAGTGATGAATTCGCCGATGCTTTAAGAAGCGTTGGTGCTCTGGTGACGGGCGCTCATCCGATAATGGATGGAAATAAACACAGGATAGCGGCCACGGGCGATAAAGGAGGGGAAAAGGCGATTTTCTACGTAGCCCACCTGGACGGCTGGCCCGCGGGCTATATCAAAAACAATCGCACCGGGGTTCAAATGAGCTGGAAGAGCAGCGGAAATGGGCTGAGCGCTGAAGAAAAGGCCAAGCTGCAAGCCGAAATTGCAGGAAAACTGCAAGCCCGCGCGAAAGAAGAAAAACAGGAGCATGAGGAAACGGCGGAACGCATCGGGCGGACCATGGCGAAGCTTTCCGAGGTCTTGTCTCCGACGACTTACCTCGAAGCAAAGCAAATCGGCGTGCATGCGGGGATACTGACCGATCGGGAGGGCAGGAAGACGTATGTTCCCGTCTACGATGAAGACGGCAAAGTCTGGACCATGCAATACATTCGGGAAGACGGGACTAAACGGTTTGCCAAAAACTCTCGTCTTGACGGGTGTTTTCATGCGGTTGGCGGCCTGGAAGAACTTTCCAAGGCCCCCGCAATCGTTATTGCGGAGGGATATGCGACTGCGTGCAGCCTGTGTGAGGCTGTAGGGTTTTCGACTGTCGCGGCGTTTAACAGCGGGAACCTTCCTCCCGTTGCCAAAGCGCTCCGGGAGAAATTCCCTGATAAACCCATAGCGATCGCCGGTGATAACGACCTGCACCTTGAATCTCAAGGCGTAAACCCGGGTAAAACCAAGGCCCTGGAAGCCGCCAGGGCGGTATCCGGGACATGCTTTTTTCCTGTTTTTGCAAAGGGGGAGCAAACCGCCGATTCGAAGGATTTCAAAGATTTTAACGATCTTGCCGCAAAGAGCGTCCTCGGAAAAGAGGGGCTTGAGGCGCAAGTAAAAGCGGTTGTATCGTCCGCGCTTGAAAAACAGGGGATTAAAAACGAGGAGGCGCCGGCTCCACAGGAAGTGACAACGGGGTTTCGGAAAGCAAGGGGTGCGCGACGATGACATCGAGGTTTTTGTCACCATGCAACTGCGAATACATACCAAAGAAATTTTGAAGATGATATACCTGGAGGCCCCCGAGAGTCCAAGGAGAGCTTTCTATCTTCTCTGGATCGAGCCGAAAGGTGAGGGTTTTCGGCTTTGTAAAGAATCGGGGGCTGGATCCGCAAGGCTCCACCAGAAGGCGTGGGAGTTTGAAACAATCGAGGAGGCCGAAAAGCTTTTCGAAAAACTCGTCTGGAGTAAAACCAGGCCCGACAGAAAGTCCCCCAGGATATATCGCGTATCTCCGAAGTGGCATGGCGAGGCGAGCTACGGCTTGGTGATGCCTGGCCAGGCTGGGTGAGGCATGGTTCGGGGCTAGGTTAGGCACGGCTCGGTGTGGCGTGGTGTGGCATGGCTCAAGGCACGGCGGGGCGGGGTTTGGCTGGGCACGGCATGGCATGGGGATCAAGGGCTGGCACATGTGTCAGCCCTTGATCCAATACAAACTCAAAGGGAAAAATAGTGAAAAGATATTCGGTTGAGTTGACTGGTACGTCGGGGATTCTGATGCATGCGGATAATCTTGAGTGGGTCGAAATGATGCAGGCCTGGGAAAAGGACCCCGCCAATCAGGGGGGGGCCATCAAAGGCGATGATCGCAGCCCCGCTTTCCGGTGGTTGGGGGTTTATACACAGATCGAGGCAAAGTGGCCATTCCGGCGGACAACCTCATGACTCTTTTGCGAGAAGGTGGTGCTCGATGCCCTACCGGCAAAGGGAAAAGCACGTTCAAGTCGTTAAGCCAATCCGGACTTATCGTCGATCAAATCAGTTGGCCTCTTTTGGTGAATGGAAAAGAGATCCCGACCGCCCCGTTGGATCGTCTGCGCGAAGAGGCGGATTTCAAGGTGCATGAGGAAGTTTGCAAATCCCTCGGCTTCGAGCTTTTCGTAAAACGCGCCAAAATTGGCCAGTCAAAGCATGTGAGAGTCCGGCCACGCTTTGAGAATTGGAGTTGTTCTGGAACGATCACCGTAATCGAAGATCAAATCACGGAATCGGTGCTCGGCAATATTTTGACTTTTGCCGGGCGGTACTCCGGTCTTGGCGATTGGCGGCCGTCGAGTCCCAAGAGCCCTGGTTCCTGGGGGAAATTCACGGCGGTAATCGAACCATTTTCAGGCGAATAACAGCCGGTTGAACCATGGGCCGAATCTCATCGGCCCCGGCTCGGGGCATAACTGCGTAAATGGGG
>JBMFWU010000194.1:0-9350 GCA_049964955.1 Syntrophobacteraceae bacterium | reverse complement strand
GCATGGCCGAGATGGCGTGCGATAATCTCCTCGCAGGCCTGGCCGGAAAACGCCCCCCCAATTGCATCAACCGATGAACCCATTCGTGCCGTTCCAGTTCTCCACCACTTTACGGAAACAAAACTCAGCGGAACCGATCAGTTCGAGCTAAGAATAAATCCATCCCGCCGCGCTCTCAATCCGGGAGGAAGCTCCGGGATATAGAGCGCGGCAGGTTGTCCCACAAAGCACTCCTTGATCATGCCTGTTTGGTCCCGTTCACCGTTTGATAATAAGGACCGGACAGGACGCATAGCCGATCACCTTCTCGGCCACGCTGCCCATCAGCAGTCTCTTTAGGCCCGTCCTTCCATGAGACCCCATCACTATGAGATTTGCGCCGCATTCCTCCGCCACGCTCAAGATCGCCTTGTATGCCTCTGCCTGGCGAACTATGCACTCAGGATGCACACCAATTGTCACAGCCTGTTCCCGCACATCGGATACGCAGTATCTTGGCCATTCACACAATTTCTCAGTCAATTCAGCCGATAGCGGATGGAACTCGGAGGCCATGTCGGTAGCGGAAACGACTTTTAACTCCCCTCCGGATGCCTTGACCAGTTCCATTGCTCTTTTCGTTGCATTTTTGCTGAACTCGGATCCGTCTGTCGCCAAGACTATCCGCTTCCACCCAAGGGAGGAATCCCGGGGAACCACCAGAACATCGATCGGACTGAACCCGATTACTCGAGCCGTAACGCTTCCCGTGAGGGCTCGTTCTATCCTTCCCAGCCCCCTCCTTCCCATGACAATGAGATCGCAACCCCTTTCCTCTGCGATCTTTACAATAATTTCATGCGGTTGACCAACTTCGCAGATCGTCTCGATAGAGGCGGATTTGTCCCTGGCTATTTCCGCTGCGGCATCAAGAGCCGTGTCGCAGAATTGTTTCAACTTCTCCTGGACATTTGTTTTGAGCGTTTGCAGGTCGAGCAAACTCAGGTCGATCCCGCTGAAAGGAATGGCGCAAACAACGGTGATCGAGGCCTTCTCGATTCGAAATGCCTGCTTCAAGGCATCAAGGCTCGTCAGGGAGCCGTCTATTGGAACGATTATAGACCGGTACATTTTTAAAACCTCCTTTTTCGGAAAGTTCACCTCTGTTCATTCCCCGGCGCATCTTCCTATATCGCCAGGAAAAACATGAAGAGAATTCCTGCGGCAAAGCATGAGAAATCGGTCAGCGCCCTTCCGATGTCGCGATGTGCTTTTATTTCCGGCACCAGGTCCGAGGCTCCGATATAAATGAAGTTGCCGGCTCCGAATAGAATGAGGCCCGCGACATTGAATTGAAGCGAGACCACAAAAGCAGTCAATGCGCCGAGCAAAAAGGTCAGACCCGAGATGAAGTTCCAGATTAAAGCACTGCGGCGATTCCAGCCCCCATGGACCAGTACGCCGAAATCACCCAGTTCCTGGGGAACTTCGTGAGCCGCCGCCGCAATCCATGCCGCCACACCGGCTCGCGGATCGACCAGAAATGTGCCGGCGATACCCAGGCCGCCTAGAAAGTTGTGAAGCGCATCACCGATAAGAATCAGATAGGTCATGGGCTCCCTGCACTCGGTCGAGGCGCGGCGACAGTGATGCCAATGAAGAAACTGCTCAAGGGCGAGAAAGGTGGCGAAACCGGCCAGGAGCCATGCGCCGGCGTCTATGGGGGAGAGGACCGCAAGACTCGCTGGAATCATATGCAGGAAGGCGCCGCCGAGCAGGGTGCCGGCCGCAAGGGAAATCATGGGAAGAAGCAGACGTTCAAGCGTGGAGGGTCTCAGCACTGTTGTAACACTCCCTGCGAGTGCGATTGCGCTCATAAGCAATCCCCCCACAATGATCCAGCCAAGAGTGCTCATGTGTGTTTCCGGCTGGCTGTTCTTGCAACCAGTTTATACAGTTCGCGCAGCCACAACACAGAACTCGACACCCCAATGCAAAGCAGCCAGTCCCCGAGGCTCAAGTTCACGGTCGAAAAGGCTTTTTGCAAAGACGGCATATAAATCACCGCCGCTTGCAGGGCCAGCGACAAAAGAATTGCTCCCCACAGCCAGAAGTTGCCGAAAACTCTGATAAAAGCGCTCATGTTTTCCGAGCGGGCGTTTAAGGCGTTGAACAGCTGAAACATCACCAGGGTCGTAAACGCCATGGTCTGAGCATAGCTCATGCTGCCCGAGCCATCGATCAAGCCACCCGGCAGTGAAGCATCCAATACGAGCAGCGTACCCACAGCCATCACCGCACCAACGAATAGGATGCCCGCCCACATCCGGCGGGTTATAATCGCCTCATGTCGCGGACGCGGCGTCTCGTTCATAATCCCATGGTCCCTCGGGTCAACCCCCAGCGCCAGTGCAGGCGCACCGTCGGTGACAAGGTTTATCCACAGCACCTGCGCCGCCGAAAGCGGCAGGACCAAACCGCTCCCGCCTTTGGCGCTCAGTCCGATAACCTCGGCCAGCAGCACGCCGAAAAACATTGTCAGCACTTCTCCGATGTTGGAGGAGAGCAGGTAGCGCAAAAACTTGCGGATGTTTGAGAATATCCCACGTCCCTCTTCGACGGCCGCCACAATGGATGCGAAGTTGTCGTCGGCGAGCACCATGTCGGCAGCCTGCCTGGAGACATCCGTCCCGGTTATGCCCATTGCAATGCCAATGTCGGCGGTTTTCAGGGCCGGGGCGTCATTTACCCCGTCGCCGGTCATGGCCACCGTTAAGCCTCCGCGTTGCAGCGCTTTCACGATTCGAAGCTTATGTTCCGGGTTTACGCGCGCATACACCGAGACTTCCTTAACCACCCGGTCCAGCGTTTCATCCGACATTCGTTCAATCTCCGCCCCGGTAACGGTTAGCCCGTCTTTTGCTATTCCAAGCTCTCGCGCTATGACAGCGGCAGTCCCGGGGTGATCACCCGTAATCATTATCGGCCGGATCCCAGCCTTTTTTGCCAGTTCGACCGAACTCCCGGCTTCCTCTCTCGGGGGATCGATCATTCCTATCAATCCCAGGAAAACCAAATCCTGCTCGACACGCTCATCAATTTTGCCCTGTTCGAGCATGCTCACGGGCAGATGCCGGAAGGCGACGCCAATGGTCCGCAGGGCATCTGCGGACAGATCGTCATTGATCTTCATGATCTCTTGTCTGCGTGCCGGTCCAAGGGGCCTGATCTCTTCTCCGATCAACTCCTGCGAACAGCGCCCAATCAATATGTCGGGCGCGCCTTTGGTGTGAAGAATCAGCAAATCCTTTTGTTCTGCGTCCGTATGAAGCGTGCTCATCAATTTTCGTTCGGACGAGAAGGGAACCTCCGCGATACGCTCGAAGCGCAGGTTGAGCCTTTCCTGCTCCAGGCCTGCCTTGCGCGCCGCCACGATCAAGGCGCCTTCGGTAGGGTCTCCCTCTACTGTCCAGCGGCCATCGCATTCTTTTAAAACGGCATTGTTTGCGAGGTCGGCAGCGGTAAACGCCCGCATTAACTCGCATCTGAGTTTCCCATCCACCCCCCCTCCTTTGTAACGGCGCACTTTCCCTACAGGCTCATAACCCGCGCCCTCCATAATGACGCGACCGCTCGTCGTCGCGACAACCCTTACGCTCATCTCGTTTTTTGTTAAGGTGCCCGTCTTGTCCGAGGCGATGACATTTGTCGAGCCCAGAGTCTCCACCGCCGCCAGTCGGCGGATGATGGCGTTTCTGCGCACCATGCGCAGTACGCCTATCGACAGGACTGTCGTCACCACTGCCGGTAAGCCTTCCGGCACCGCCGCCACCGCCAGGGCCACGCCCAGGAGGAGCACGCTGAAAAACGCTGCAAAACCGCTTACATCTTCAACTAAAATTATCGTCGCGACCATCACGACGGCTACGGCCACGACAACAATTCCGAGTAACCTGCCGACCCTGTCAAGCTGCTTTTGCAGTGGGGTGGATTCTGTCGGAGTGTCTTTAAGCAACACGGCTATACGGCCCATCTGGGTCTGCATTCCCGTCGCCACAGCCACTGCCCGGCCGCGCCCGTAAGTGGCGACTGTGCCGCTGAAGATCATGTTGAGCCGTTCGCCCAGTCCAACCTCCTCCTCCAGGATGAGGGATGCGTCTTTGGGCACCGGCAGGCTCTCACCGGTCAATACCGCCTCCATTGTTTGCAGGACGGTAGTCCGAATCAGTCGCGCATCGGCGGAAACCGTGTCGCCTTCTTCAATCAGCATGATATCGCCCGGCACTACCTCGGCGGCTGGAATGCTCTGCCGCACCCCCCCTCGAATGACAGCGGCGTGTGCCGATGACATCCGGCGCAGGGCCGCCAACGCTTTCTCCGAGCGTGATTGCTGAATCCAGCCCATAATCGCATTTATCAGCACTATCGCCAAAATCGCCAGCGCTTCATAGGGCAGCGCCGATTCACCTTCATAAAGCCAGAGCAAACCCGAAATCAAAGATGCGATAAGCAGCAGCAGGACGAGCACGTCCTGGAACTGGGCGAGAAACTTTTTCCACCCCGGCTCGGACTTCTCCACTGTCAACTCGTTTGCGCCATATCTTTGGAGTCGTGCCCCGGCCTCTGTTTTGCTCAATCCCGCCTCCGCATCGGTTTGAAAAGCGGACAATACCTCGTCAACCGACTGCTGATGAGGCTCTGGCTCTTTGGGATCCAGAGAAAACGTGGCCGAATGCATTTCTGAGCACCCTTTGCTTCAACTGTCTGGTCATTACGTGAATCGACAGACCCGGCGTTCCTCAGCTCTGCCATTTCCCTGTAATTAAATAAAGCAAGTTTCATTCCACTTACCACAAATATTGACTTCTCAAAGTGTCTAAAGGTTTCGGAAAGAGCGAAAATAGATGGGCTCAAGAACTGTGACCAACAGATGCGACACTTGTCTGTAAACGAAAAGAGTCACTATGTGACAGAATTTTAGCGAGATTATTGGATCTGTTAATAATCATCAATTTAATGTGAAGGTGAATATGACTTGTAAATGCGGCATGTAACTAATGATATTGATACGGTGGATATATCGAAATGGTATGGACGAATATGTCTTTCCTTGTGGGGTTATTTTGCATCCACTGAACCATTCCCCGGGGAACAAAATGATCCATTGACAAAGAGCCCGGGAGTGCAGACTTTATAGAGATGGTCCGGCTCCCCTGCTTCGAGAACATATCGGTTCAATACGCCAATGCTCGTTATCGTGCTTTTACCACCAGAACCGCGGCTTCGGCATGGCAAATCACCTGCTCCGTCACACTTCCCATAAGAAGATGCATAAGCCCGGTTCTTCCGTGACTTCCTACGACTATCAGATCGGCATTCTTTTGCTTTGAAACCTCCACAATGACCTCCGGTGGATTTCCCCTGGCAACTACTCCTTCCGTCGAGACGTTCTCTCTTTGTGCCGTCGCCACAACCTGAGTGACATTGTCGTTCGCCGCCGAGACCTCCGCATCCGAAGGTGCAACCGATAATACGACCAGCGTTGCGGCACATCTTTTGGCGATTGCAATGGCCTCGGAAGTCGCCGCAGTGCTATGTATTGAACCGTCCGTTGAAACCAGAATATTCCGGTACTTGAGCTTCACGTCGGACGGAACGACCAGAACGTTGCATGGCGCGTATCCTATAACATTGGCTGTGACACTGCCCTTTAGGAGTCTTTTGAGCCCTGTTCTTCCGTGCGTTCCCATAATCACCATGCCGGCTCGATTCTTTGTCGCCTCCTCGACAATCTCCAAATAGGGCTCTTCTCCCCAACGGATGAGAATCTCGATGTCAACTCCTTCCTTCGAGGCCTGATGCCTGAACGACTCAAGTCTGTCTCGCATCTCCTCCTCGAGTCGTTCCATTTCCCTTTGCCAGGCCAGAACATCTTCATAATGACGATCCGTACCAACCACTGCTACTGTGATCAACTTGCTCGAGCACAATTTTGCCAGATTCAGAGCTTCCTGCAGTGAACTCTTGCCGAGATCGGCTCCATCCGTTGCCAGGAGCAGCGTATTCAATCCTTTTTTGGGGCATGGTTGATCATTCATGGTCTTCTCCTGCCGTTGCCTTCCCATGGTAAGGTTTTCCTAATTGTCTTAATCAATAAACGTGCCAACGTCCTCAAGTGGTCGGAAATACGCGATGCGTTCCTGGTGAGGAGATCATTTCGAGCCGTTCCCGTGTTTCGCCGGGCGAACACTTATTTGCAAATGATCCCTGGTAGTGCGAATGTTGGGGTTGCCCCCGTATTGTACGGTAACCCTGGCTGCGCGGGGAAGATTCCTTGACAAGGTGCAATAGTTGCACTATATAATTTCTCATCCCAACGCTGAAGCGATTCGCAAACTGCCGTCTTGAAATTCGGTTGAGAGACCACATGCCGCCTCATTTTCACGTAGTAATGAAGGATGGGCGCAGTTGCATGGTCGAAATCGATTCTCTCGCCGTGTCAGGCGAGCTCAGAGCGTTTGAAATTGCGGATGCGATCCAGTGGGCCGGCAACCATCAACAAGAGCTTATGCAGGAGTGGAGCAAATGGCATCCGTAAACCGATTCCCGAAGGCACTGGAGGTCACACCGCTGGCTCCCTACAGGCTGCGCGTAAAGTGGGACACTGGAGAGACTCTTGAGGTGGATATCGAAGAAAAACTTCGCAGCGTTCCGGCTCTTAGTCCCATATTGGAGCCTGACGTTTTCAGGAGCGTACATATTGCCGAATGGGGCGGCAGCATTGAGTGGTTCGATACCGAATTTGGAGAGGACAACCTCTACGCGTGGACACGAGAACAGATGGGGGAGCCCTCCCATGAAATGTTTTTCGAGTGGATGCAGCGAAACGGTCTGACTCTGAGCGCAGCAGCCGAAGCGCTTGGCATGTCTCGAAGAATGGTAACCTATTACCGCATGGGGCGCAAAAGGATACCCAAGCACGTATGGCTTGCCTGTATCGGGTGGGAACTGACGAGGCATGCTGCCTGAGTGTGAAGAAGGCGCCCCGGCGACTCGCCGCCGCAAGTGCCAACTGGTCGGAGCGAGCGAGCTTTCATAGATGAAATTCACAGCTATGCTAATAAACATCGAGAGAGGGCCGGTACAGGGGGGCTTCGATTAGTTGATTGGCGTGCCGACTCATGAGAAAAACAACCGGTTCAGCCAGGACACGAGAATATCGACTTCGGGTACCCCCGAATCAAGATAGCGTGCCGTAATGGCCGTTCCCAATGGTTTCCCCGGTTCCTGCTGCCAGGCCAGCCATGTGTGAATGACGGCCTTCGATACTGCGAGAGGACCGAAGAGTTTTTCCCCCTCCGGAATGGCCTCAACGCTGGACTCGACATGATCGAAAAGCTTTGACCCTTCAGGTACCAGGAACCGCAAAAAATCTTCCAAAATACCTTCGCTGCGATTATCAGGCATTATCCAGATGCCCACCCGAGGCAGCAACTTGTCGGCAGGAGGGTCAAGAATGGTGCCGCAATGTGCGGGAAGGTTCGGTACGGTCTCATATCCCACCCCGCTTAGGCGGTCTCGCATCGATTGCCAACGAGAAGCAATATCTGTATCCGCATCGATGACCACCCCGATAATGTCGCCGAACTCCGCTGCTTTCAGCCGGACCGGCAGGCTTTCCAAAAGATTGTCAACGCCTTCGTACTGTTTTATATCATCAAGGTGTGGCACTCCTCTATTTCCGCACAGGTGTTTAAGGACATGTTCATCGTCAATACCCTCGACCAGAAGAATCTTTTTAGCCATTTCAGCGCACCTCGATTCGATCGCGGGTGGCGACGGCCAATTCGTCTTCACGGAATAAGGTCGGCACGATGTCTTCGCCTCTGCGCAACAAACGGATAAGGACCCCTTCCTCCGGGTCCTCGCTCGCCGCCTTTTGGAACGCTTCAATCGTGTCCCAACTGTGGGAGGTGGCCACGACTTGAATGTCAAGGCGGCGGGCAATTCTGAAAACAGCCCGCCAGGCATCCGCTTGAACTGTATAGTGCATGCCATTCTCGAACTCGTCGATGAGCAGCAACCCATCTTTTGCATTGACCAGTGAAAGTATGATCCCGAAAAGACGGTTGAGGCCGTCACCAAACGAACGAAGGGGAACCGGGCGTGGGATGCCATCCGTGCGGACTATCGCGGTGCGCTTCCGCCTTGGTCCTTCACCTCCGACCATGGAGACGGCCGATATCTGCGGATCAATGATACGCAGAGCATCGACGACATCTTTTTCGAGATTCGAAAGGGCGATCTTATCCCACAGCGGGCCAAGTGTGGCCGTGCGCTCCCCACCATAGGGGCTCACAAACACGCAGGGGAGACGCGGCTCTCTCATGGCCTCCGACCGTAGCGCTGTGACCCGGTTTGTGTAACGCCGCAGGTTATCCAATGGGACAATGCGCTGTGTGTGGCCGGCTTTAACCACCAGCGCGGGCAGGCCCTCACTGTCGCCGAAAAGATTCTGCCGCTGGGGAATGAGTTTCCTGGACCCATCCTGTTCCCTCACTTCGGAGAACCACCCCGGCTTCATGGATAGTTTCATGGGCCTTCCCCCGCCTCCGCTCGAAGCAATAACCATGGGCTCAAGCTTCTCGGAAAATATGGGAAAACCGTGAAAGAGGCTGGAGAGCGGAAACAAACTCTCTACATCCAACGGCGACGTTGACTCCTCGGTCTCACTCATATCCTCCTCTCTATCGCGAAGGATGCTGCGAATGACGGACAGATCAGCGTCAGAAGCCAGGATATGGAGTGCTTCAAGCACTGAGGATTTTCCGGTGTTGTTTCGTCCCGTCAGCAGATTGACCCGCCCCATGCCCTCTATTTGGAGTTTACGAAACGTTCGAAATTGCTGAATGTCCAAAGTGCCGATTTTAGGTCCCATTCATATGCTCCTCCGCGAACATATTACCCGAGAATTGTTTCGGTTTCCATAGGTATCAAATTGTAGCGGCGCGCAATCACGATCGTCCGGGCGGCAACATTGAGTGGTTCGATACCGAATTTGGAGAGGACAACCTATACGCGTGGACACGAGAACAGATGGGCACGTATGGCTTGCCTGTATCGGATGGGAACTGACGAGACATGCCTGAGAGGGAAGAGGGCGCCCCGGCGACTCTCGCGCCGAGGCACCAAATGAGCCGCGCAGCGGCGAGGGGGTGCAGGGGGCGAGAGCCCCCGCTCTTTTGCCTTTGCGTCTCAGGCGGCCATCGACTGCCGCGCGCGCCTCTCCATTTCGTCTACGCTCACCTCTTCGACATGCGTTGCGATCCACCACTTGTTTCCGGCAAAATCCCGGACCGTGGCCACGCGGT
>JBMFWU010000193.1:0-9365 GCA_049964955.1 Syntrophobacteraceae bacterium | reverse complement strand
TTGCAAAAGGGGGGCAGGGGGGATTTCAAAGCGGCATCCAGCCGATCTATCTACAAAATCCCCCTAAATCCCCCTTTTCCAAAGGGGGACTTGGGTTCGAATCCCCGACGCGTTCCAGGGTTTCCGGATGAAAACTAGACTGCTCAAAGTGCTGGATCGTCACCCGGACCTTCTGGCGGAGATAAGATCCGCTTAGTGCACAAATGACTGGGCAGGTAATCCACTTTGAAAGTTTTTCCTGGAATTCAGTGCCTTCCCCTCACTCCCTGATAAAGAGCATGTACAGGTTCACGCCCAGAAGGGCTGTCGTTCCCCCTACAAACAGCAGCACATCCTGCAGATGCACCCGGGTGCCCGATGACGCCAGCGTATTTTGGGCAAGAACCAAAAAGAGGAAGGCTGAGACCAGGGCGATGATCAGTTTGAATTTCTTTTTCCAGAGCAGGGAAACGACAATCGGCACGGTAACGAGCCAGGTATAGGGGTTTTTGGCTACGACTGCCAGGTTGACTTTGTGGAGTTCCCGAAGAACCGTGGGCAGGTCGTGGGATGCCAGGAATTTGCACACAGAATGATACATGCGAACCACACTTTCTTTCACCGGGCATTCTCCTCTCAGTAGGCAATCGTAAAACTTGTAAATTCGCCCGTGCAGGCTTCCTCGCGGACTTCGACTCCATCCACACGGCTAAGCGGGCTCCCGCTGTGGCACCAGGCGAGCATGTTTTCCACCTTGTCCGCATCTCCTTCAAAAACGGCCTCGACCCTGCCGTCGGGCAGATTTCGGACCCAGCCGAAAACCCCCGACACCCGGCCGGCATCGCGGGCATAGGCTCGGAAGAAAACACCCTGGACCCTTCCGCTGATCCACACGTGCACTCTTCGCTTTTCCATTCACCGCTCACTGTTCACTGTTGAGTGTTCTCAAAAATTCATCTTCCCCCATGATTTGAACCCCGAGCTTGCGAGCCTTTTCGAGCTTGGAACCGGGGTCCGCACCGAAAACGACGAGATCGGTTTTTGCGCTGACGCTCTCCGTAACCCTGGCCCCGCGCGCCGAAACTTCGCGCCCCGCCTCCTGGCGGCTCATCGAGGAAAGTCCCCCGGTAAAGACCACCGTTTTCCCTCCCCAAAACCCGGTCTCGGTCATTTTTGCCGGTTCGGGGTTTTCGATGGTGACCCCCAGGGCGAGCAGGGTGTCTACGAGCGCGCCGTTTTCCGGGTTGGAAAAATAGGTCGCTATTGCGCTCGCCACCTTTTCCCCTATTCCCCGCGTCTTTTGGAGTTCTTCGACTCCGGCCCCGCGCACCCCGTCGAGCGAGCCGAAACTGTTGGCGAGCAGATCGGCTACGAAGGTCCCCACGTGACTGATGCCCAGTGCGTACAGGAACCGGGAGAGGGTCACGCGTTTGCTCTCGGCGATGGAATTAAGCAAATTCTGTGCCGATTTATTGCCAAATCCCGGGAGATTTTCCAGGTCCTCCAGCCGCAACCGGTAGAGATCGGAGACGCTTGCGATGATCTTTTCGTCGATAAAGCGCGAGACGATCCGGTCGCCCAGCCCGTTTATGTCCATGGCGTCGCGGCTTGCAAAATGAACGATCGAGCCCTTGATCTGGGCGGGACAGTTGCGGTTGATGCACCGGTGGAAGGCCTCGTCCGGTAGGCGCACGACGTCAGCTCCGCAGGCCGGACACTGCGAGGGCATCTCGAAAGGGGCCAAATGGGCGGTCCTTTTGGCAGTTAGAACTTCGGCGACCTCGGGGATCACGTCTCCGGCCCGTTGAACGAGAACGGCGTCCCCCGCCCGCACGTCTTTTCTTTGGATTTCATCGAAGTTGTGAAGCGTCGCGCGCTTGACGATGACGCCTCCGACCAGGACCGGGTTGAGAAAGGCCACCGGGGTGATTATCCCCGTCCTGCCAACGTTTACGTCGATTTTTTGCACGTGGGTCTGGACCTGGTTGGGGCTGAATTTCAAGGCGACCGCCCAGCGCGGGCTGCGGGATTTTTCGCCAAGCTGCCTCTGGGCGGCCAGATCGTTTACCTTTATCACCACTCCGTCGATTTCATAGGGAAGGTACTCGCGTTTTTCGATCAGCTCTTCAAAGAAGCGCACGGCCTCACCAATGGACTTACACACTCGCGATTCCGGATTGACCGGGAGTCCCCAGCCCTTGAGGCGACTTAGCAGGTCGTAGTGTGCCTGGAACTCCTCCCGGCCAAGATAAGTCCCGATTCCGTAGAAAAAGGCGCGCAGAGGCCGGCCTGCCGTGACTGCCGGGTCGAGCTGGCGCAAAGACCCCGCGGCGCCGTTTCTCGGATTGGCAAAAGCGGGCTCGCCGCGGGCGGACCTTTCTTCGTTTAGCTTTTCGAAATCGGTTTTTTCCATGAACACTTCGCCGCGAACCGCAAGTTTTTCGGGCAGGGGGCCCTCTTGGGGATTGGTTAAGAGCCGCATGGGAACCGAACGGATAGTTCTGACATTGGTTGAGACGTCTTCTCCGGTGACCCCGTCTCCCCGAGTGCCTGCGCCGGTGAACACTCCGTTTTCATAGACGATTTCCACGGCGAGTCCGTCCATTTTGAGCTCGGCAACGTATTCGATGTCGTTCTGTGTTGCCAGAAGCCTTCGGACTCTGCGGTCGAATTCGAGCGCTTCCTCGATATTCATTGCGTTTTCGAGGCTAAGCAGAGGCACTTCGTGGGGAAAGGGGAGAAATTTTTCGATCGGGGCAAACCCCACGCGCTGCGTGGGGGAATCAGGCGTTATGAGCTCGGGGTGTTCTTTTTCCAGCTCGACCAGTTCGCGGAAGATCCTGTCGTATTCTGCGTCGCTTATTTCCGGTTCGTCCAGCGCATAGTAGCGATGGTTGTGATATTCGATCAGCCGTCTGAGATCGGCTATTTTCAAAGAAAAATCTTCTTCACCGTTCATTGCGGGACCCGTCCTGCTGTTGGTTGCTTCCGGAACATAGAGAGGTCAATACGGATTGTATGGCTGCTTTTCGGGATTGTTTGAAACCGGGGTCTCGAAAACCGTGCACCCATTTGAGGCCGAAAAGTTCATCGGAGACCACCAGAGCGACGGCCATCTCTACTCCTCGAAAGCGCGAAACGCAAAAAAGGGCAGAAGTCTCCATATCGACCGCCAAAACCCCCTGTGCCTGAAAACGCTTCACCTTCTCGCAGGTTTCGCGATAGGGGGCATCGGTCGTCCAGACGCACCCCTCATGGACGCTCTTTCCGGTCGTTTCGAGAGCCGATCGCAGGGAATGGACCAGTTGGGGGGACGGGGAGCATTCGGCGCCGGGATAATGGGTGGAGGTGCCTTCTTCGGATATGGCGCCCGAAGGCAGAACGATATCTCCGATTCTCACATCCTGATTGAGAGAGCCGCACCAGCCGAGTGCGATAAAGCGTCTTGCCCCCAGAGCTATCATTCTTTCGAGCACGAGGATGGTTTGCGGGGCCCCGAGCATCGGACCGGCAAGGGCGACAGAGGCTCCATTGCAGTCGGCTGTAAAAACATCGGTCAGGTTGAGCTTGTGCGAGGCTGCGGGCGGCCGGGCAAAGCAGGCTGAAAACCAGGAGAGGTCTTCCGGGCTGAAAACCAGGACGGCGTCGCGCGGCAGGCTTTCTTCACGCCTGCCCTTTCTCGGTTCTATGATGCAGCTGCTTTCTTGGGCGTTCATTCCGGGAAACCGTGAATAAAGGGAATAGTTTCAAATCCTCATCAGGAATCATCTTACAGCTGTTTTCCGTCGATTTCCAGCCCGATCGGTAACGATCTCTTTTTCGAAACACATTGAAATAGGACGCGATTGAGAATAGTATTCGGGAAACCGTCCCTAAAACAATCTTACCCGGATGTTATTCTATGTCGTCAGACCGGATGAAAAACCTGAAGGTGGAAAACCCTGTAATGGGAACTCTTTATGCGGCGCCTCGCAGGAGGCGCTTTCGCGGCCGCTATCTGTTGATTTTTCTGCTGCTCTCGGCCGCGGGCTTCGGGGCGTACGGCAGGCTCCGAGGGGTCGGGTGGATTCCTCCATGGCAGAAAATATTTTCAGGGAAAAGCATTCCCAAGCCGGTTGCGACCACGCCTCCAAAGAAAGCGGCCCCTTCCGTTGCTGCCGATCCCTACGAACTTCGCTATGCAACCGTTCATCCGGGCGATAGTCTGGAGAGTATTGCCAAGCGGCTGAAAATCGACGGCAAAAGCCTGGATGTGCTCGGAACGGCATCGCCTTTCGACAGCGTACGGGAAAAGGACGAACTGTTTTTGATTTCGAACCGTGCGGACGGCCAACCGGTAAGGCTTTTCTATCTCCGCTCGGGCGGGGGAGCGTATGCGTTTCGCAAAAATTCCTCGGGCTGGCACAGCGTGGCCGGCAAAAACGATGTGACCGCCCACGGTGTATTTTCCGGGAATTTTTATCACTCCTGCGCGGCCTGCGGGCTCCCCGCGCCGGTTATCGAAAAGCTTGCCGAGATCTTTTCCGGTGAGGTGGATGTTGCCTCCGATTTTAAAAAGGGCGATTCCTTTTCGGTTTTTTTCCAGAGATACCCGGTCGCATCGACCGGGGTGAAGCGGTGTCTTCTTCTCGCAGCCGAGGTGACTGTATCCGGAAAAGTCCACCAGGCCATCGGCTTTGAACTCCCCGACGGCTCGTGGGACTATTTCGACGAAAACGGGGCATCGCTCCAGCGCCAATTTTTGAAAAGCCCCTTAGAGAATACCGTTTTTTTGCAGGATAACGGCGGGCCGATCATAAGAATATTTCGTCCGCGCTTTGAAATCATGTACATCGTCCCGACGGGCGCCGGCGTGTGCGCGGTTGGCGACGGGGTGGTTTCGGCCGTGCACAAAGCGGGGCGAAGGTTTTCCGTTGAAATCCGACACCGGGGCGGATACGTGAGCTGGTACGCGAATCTTTCCGCTCTCAGTCGTGGTTTGGGGCGCGGCACGTTGGTGCAACGGTCCGTGGAGATCGGTACCGCCGGGCGAAACGGGAGCGGAAAAGCCTATTTCGATTTTCGGCTCTTCAGGAACGGAAAACCGCTCAATTTCGAGACAGCGGAATTCGCGCCTGTCAGTTCGATTCCCAAGGAGAAGGTCCCCGAATTTTTGAAAACGAAGGTGTTCTGCACGGCGGCCCTTGGCCCTCAAACCGTGGCAGACGGCAAGAGCGAAATCTCCCCCGGCAAAAAATGATGTCACAAGCTCTTTTTGCCGAAGTCGCCGTAATGGGAACGGCCCTTACCAGGACCCTCCACTATTCGGTCCCGGAGCGGCTCAGGGCAACGCTTGCGCCGGGAAGCCGCGTCCGGGTCGAACTGGGCAAACGGTCGGCCGAAGGGATAGTTTTGTCTCTTGGAGACACTCTCCCCCAGCTTCCCGACACCGTCACCATCCGGCCGATCCAGGATACGATCGACCAGCTTCCTGCCATCCCGCCCGATTTGCTCACGTTGTGCCTCTGGATATCCAGGTACTATTTTTATCCGATCGGCGAGGTGTTCGGGCTGGTGATTCCGTTTGGCGCCTCGGAACCCATCGGGGCACCGCGCAAACGTGCAGGGAAAAAGGCGCTGCCCAAAACGGAGGATGGGGGACCGAAGACGGAGAATGGATGTCGCGGGGATTTCGAGCTGACTCGCCATCAGGCGGCAGCACTGGCAGAAATCCTCCCGTTTGCGGAAAACCCCGCCTTCAAGCCCTTTGTGCTCTACGGGGTTACCGGAAGCGGCAAGACCGAAGTCTACATGCGCTTGATGGAAAAGGCGTGGCAGTCTGGAAACGGGTCGATACTTCTTGTTCCCGAGATCGGGATCAGCGCCCAGATGGAGACGATTTTTCGGGAGAGGTTCGGAAGCCGGCTCGGCGTGTGGCACAGCGCGCTCTCCCCGGCCGAGCGCAGGCGCACGTGGGCAGCGATTCGCTCGGGCGAAAAAAAAATCGTCCTGGGCGCAAGGTCCGCAGTTCTTACTCCCGTCCAGAATCTGCGGCTGATAATCGTCGATGAGGAGCACGATACCTCCTACAAGCAGGAGGACCACCTGCGCTACAACGCCAGGGATGTGGCGCTTATGCGCGGAAAGATCGTCGGAGGTCCCGTGATCATGGGGTCGGCCACCCCGTCGATCCAGACCATGCATCGGTGCGCGGAAAAAAAGTATAGTGTGCTGTCTCTTCCGGAGCGCATCCTGCAAAGACCTCTTCCGGAGCTGGAGGTCGTCGACATGAGACGGGAGGGCGGGCGCAGGGGAATCTTTTCGTACCGACTGCGGGAGGCGATCGGGGAGACGATACGCGCCGGGCATCAGGCGCTTTTGTTTCTCAACAGACGCGGCTATTCGAAATATTACCTGTGCAACACCTGCGGCCACGCCCTCCAGTGCGTGTCGTGCAGCGTCACTCTTACCTACCATAAGGATGACGACCGTCTTCGCTGTCATTTTTGCGGCTGGGAAACCCAACTGCCGGAAAGATGCCCGGCCTGCGGCCACGCAGCGCTTTTTCCCCGTGGTTTCGGGACCGAAAAGGTGGAAAAAGAGGTAAGGAAGCTTTTTCCCGAAGCACATATCGTACGAATCGACCGGGACACGATGGACAGCGGCCGACGCCTCGTGAGCGCTCTTTCCGAGGTGCGCTCGGGCAAGGCCGATATTTTGCTCGGCACCCAGATGGTGTCGAAGGGACACGATTTTCCAAACATGACTCTGGTTGGCATCATCAACGCCGATGCAGGGCTTCAGGCCTCGGATTTTCGGGCCGGCGAAACGCTCGTGCAGGTCCTGATACAGGTTTCCGGGCGCGCCGGACGCGGGGAGGAACCCGGCCGGGTAATCCTTCAAACTTACAACCCGTCCCATTTTACGATCGATTCGGCGCTTCGGCTCGACTACGCTGGCTTTTGCCGCGAAGAGCTCAAATCGCGACAAAATCTGCAGTATCCCCCCTTTAGCCGCCTGCTGAAACTCCTTGTCACCTCGGGCGACCAGGAGGCCGCCGTGGCGGGAGCAAGACTTCTTACCGCGATTTGCCGCGAGAAGGCCGAAGATTTCCGCAAATCGGGCGGAAGCGTCGCTATTCTTGGCCCTTCCCCTGCGGCCTTCGTAAAACTCAAAAACAGGTTCCGGTGGCAGCTGTTTCTGAAGACCTGGACGAGCCAGGATATGCAGGATTTCGTCCAGAACGTGCTCGAAACCGTTAGAGGAGATGCCGATTTGCGGGCAGTGCAGATTACCGTGGACCGCGATCCTTCCAGTGAGGTGTGAGGCGAAAACCACCCCATGACCGATATAGTTCTCGTTCAGCCACCGATCCGTGACTTTTACCTCACGGCCAAACGCACCATTCCCTACGGACTCGCCTGCATCGCTTCTCCGCTTCTACAGGAGGGCTGGTCGGTCGAAATAGTGGATGCGCTCGCCTCGAAAAAGTCTCAAAAAATTGAAATACCCCCCGAAATGTCCTATCTTCGCGAGTTCTATGCGGGGCCGGACATTTCGCCCTTCTGCATGTTCCACGATTACAGGCGGTTCGGGCTCGACCCGGAAAGCGTGGGGGAGCGGGTCGGGCGCTCGGCGCCATTTCTTGTGGGCGTATCCTCTCTTTTTAGCGCCTACGGCGAAGAGGCCCTCGAGACTGCTGAAAGCATCCGGGATCACTGCCCGGGGGCTGCCATCGTTTTCGGAGGGCATCATCCGACCGCAATGTCCGAAGAGGTCCTGCGGCATGAGTGCGTTGATTTCGTTATTCGGGGAGAGGGGGAGGCCGCCATGCCGCTCCTTGCGCGAGCGATCCGCGGCGAGGTCCCCATGGAATCGGTCCCGGGTATAGGATTCAGGACCGCCGGGGGGAGGTTTTTCCTGAATCCCCCGGCCGTTGTGGCAGACCTCGACCGGGTCCCTCTTCCGGCTTCGGACCTTATAGACCATAGATTCTATCAGCGCGGCCCCAAGCCCTCGGCGGTGATCGCCGCCGGCAGGGGATGCCCGATCGGGTGCAGCTACTGCTCGATCGGTTGTGCGTCCTGGTGCGGCTTCCGTATGAAAAGCGTTCCCAGAGTCCTCGAAGAAATCCGAGGTGCCGTTTTGTGCCGCGGAGCGCGTTTCATCGATTTCGAAGACGAAAACATTTCGCTGAAAAAGGGATGGTTCCTGGGGCTTCTGGGAGAAATCGGAGCACAGTTCCAGGGCCTGGGGCTCGAGCTTCGGGCAATGAACGGCCTCTATCCCCCAAGTCTTGACGAAGAAGTGATCTCCGCCATGAAACGGGCCGGTTTTAAAGCACTCAACCTTTCGCTGTGTACGACCGATCGGGAACAGCTCAAAAGATTCGGACGCCCGGATGTTCGGGAAGATTTCGAGAAGGCCCTTCTTCACGCCCGGCAGTTCGGCCTGGATGCTGTGACCTACATTATCGTCGGAGCCCCCGGGCAGGATCCGATGAAATCGATTATGGACCTCATCTATCTTGCCGAAAAAGATGCGATCGTCGGGGTCTCGGTATTCTATCCCTCTCCCGGAAGCCTGGATTTTACAAGTTGCGCGGCCCTCGGCCTTCTTCCCCAAACGCTTTCCCGATTGCGCGCAACCGCACTCCCTATATTGGATACGACCAGCAGGCAGGATTCGATCACGCTGTTACGGCTCTCAAGAATCCTCAATTTCTTTAAATCGCTCGACCCGGCAGAGAGGGAAGCGGTTCTTCGTGCGGCGGCAAATCCCTGCCCGCAGCCCATTCCGGAAAGACTCCCCGTGGCCGGGCGGGGGGAAGAGGCCAAAAAACATGCCGCCGCGAGACGGGAGGCAGGAAAAACGCTTCTGGGGATTTTCCTGCGGAGCGGGGCGATTTACGGACTCAGTCCCGATGGGCGCCTTTTTCGCCACCGGGTCTCGGATTCGCTTTGCAGGGAGTTTCGCAACCGCTTGCTTAGAGTTTACAGGATTGACTGGATTACAGGATGAACAGGATGAACAGCAAATCTTTGGCAGAAATCCCGATCCCTTTGGGGGGGGCGGTCCTTTTCAGAACTCCAATCCTGTAAATCCTGTAATCCTGTCCAAGTTTTTGTCCCACCCGGCGGCAAAGGCGAAAGACTCGGACAGGATTACAGGATTGACAGGATGAAGGGCAAATCTTTGGCAGAAATCCCGATCCTTTTGGGCGGGCGGTCCTTTTAAGAACTCCAATCCTGTAAATCCTGTAATCCTGTCCAAGGTTTTTGTCTCACCCGGCGGCAAAGGCGCAAAGACTCGGACAGGATTACAGGATTGACAGGATTGGGAGCAAATCTTTTCCGGAGAAATCCCCATCCTGTTGATCCTGTCCAGTCCTTGCGAGAAAAATCTAA
>JBMFWU010000192.1:0-9521 GCA_049964955.1 Syntrophobacteraceae bacterium | reverse complement strand
GTTCCAAGGGCACATTTTAGTTATAAGTTCCGAAAATGATACCGTTATTCCTTATGAAGTAATTAGAATGATTATTGATAGCGCCACTTCTGCTGCATCATTACAACATATTATACTTGAAGGCGCATCGCATCATTTCGATATTAAAAAACTGGAACTTAAGGATCTGCTCTATGAGCAGATCATATTAACGGTCAGAAAAGGAACGGCACATTATTAAAAACGCCGGACTGATCGAAAACCGCTTGGCCTCGACGGCGTCCTCCCATGGCCTCACCTCCTTCACCAATGTTTTTCCATCCGGCCGGCGGACGGTAACTGTATAGCAGGATTGCATGTCGCCGGTTATTGTCCGACACGCCAATTTCGACATAGCGCTGCTCACCCGCTGAATGATCCGGGTCTGAAAAGGAAACTGCAGCGAAGGAAGGGCACCGAAGCGTCAACAGAGCCGCGCAGCGGCGAGGGGGTACAAGGGGGCGACAGCCCCCGCGCCTTTTGCTTTGCCCTTCAGCGAGGGAAAATATGTATCTCTCCCCCGGCGGACGGAAAGCCACTTGACTGCCCCTCCTTCGTGCCTATCGTTTTTTCCATATCTTTTCCGGAAGTTTTCCGTCGCTCTACTTTCGACGACTTCACCCCGACGCGATTTCTTTTTTCCCGGTTGTGCACCCATGCATGGAGGATAGACCACGGCGGAAGAAAAACCCAATTTCCCGATCCTCCGGAGGGATGGCGAAGGCATACACTGAGGCGGCCCCGATGAACGAGCAGGCAGGCGAAAAAGCCGGATGGAAGCAGCGGGCGGTTCGAGAATTGGCCGAGTACTGGATAAACGTCGCCTATCTTTTTCTTTTTTTCGGCGTGTTCACCATGTACCGCAGGCTCGTGCTCGCCCAGTACAAGATCAGTTATCTGCACTACGGGTACGCTTTTTTCAAGGCGCTCGTTTTAGCCAAAATCATAATGATCGGCGACGCTCTCGGTCTTGCCCGGCGGCTACAGGATAGGCCCCTGATCGTTACGACTCTTTACAAGGCGGTTGTGTTCGCCGTCTGGGTAGTTTTCTTCAACGCTTTCGAGCGCGTGGCGGAGGGGCTTTTGGAAGGCAGGGGCCTGGCCGAAAGCTTCCAGGGGATCGGCAGCCGCCTCGACATCCTGTTTGCCGGGGTGCTGGTCGTCTTTTTTTCCTTCATCCCCTTTTTCGCCTTCAAGGAACTCGGACGGGTGCTGGGGATCAAAAAAATCGCCTTTCTTTTTTTTAGAAGCCGGTCGGAGTTGCAATCCGAACTGTCGCAGCACGAGAAGGACAAACCGAGGGAAGGAGAAATGTGACCGATGAAAAGGGGCCGTTTTTCCATCATTGTGGTGTTGTTTTTGTGGGCGGCGTTCAGCGGGGGAAGCGTTTTCGCGGCCGAGGGAGGGGTGGCCATTACATTCCGGGGGCTTTGGCCGATTTTATGGATATTTCCCCCGAGCCGGGGTGGGCCCTCCTTGACTGGTATAACCACTTCGAGGGCAGCCTCGGCTTTGACAGTCAGCTCGAGTTCGGAGGAGTTTTGGCCGCCAACGTGAGAGCAACAAGCGATGCCGAAATGGCGGGGGCAATCTATACGCTCCCGTGCGGGATTTGCGGCAGCAGGTTCTCGGCCGGCGTGCTCATCCCCTACGTATGGATGAATGTCACCGGCACGATCACGGGGCCGGCGGGGAGAACATTCACGCGCACGGATTCGGCCAGCGGCTTCGGCGACACGATCATCATACCTTTCTGGCTCGGCTGGAGCAGAAACGATTTCAAGTGGGGCGTCCAGCTCGACGTGTATGCCCCGACAGGCCAATACAACGCAGGTCAACTGGCCAACCCCGGCCTCAACTACTGGACATTCGAACCTCTGGTGTCCCTCAGCTACCTGAGCAAGAAAACGGGGCTGGAACTATCGACAACAGCCGGGGTGGATTTCAACACGAATAACAACGCAACCGACTACCAGAGCGGCAAGGTGTTCCACCTGGACGCCACCGTGGCCGAACATCTTCCCGTGTGCAACCTGGGTTTTTTCGGGGCGGGCGTAAACGCTTCCTACTGGAAACGGTGCAGCGCCGACAGCGACTCGGGAACAAAGCTGTGCCCCCTTGAAACGCTCATCGCCGGAATCGGGCCGACCTTTTCCTACGTATCGCCGAAGTTTTACGGCGATCACACGGTTATCGTGGAAGTGACATGGCTGCCGGATCTCGATTGTTCCGGCGCCCTCGACGGCGACTACGTGTGGGTTCTGAGATTATTTCCCCGCCATGAACAATTCATTGGATCTTGCGAAGCCCAAAAGGAATCGACCCATAATGAGCATCTGGGAGTGGAACTTGAGAATGGCCTCGCGCTTGGTTGCCGTTTCCCGGGGCGTAAGAGGGAACGAAATCCACCGTATCCCGTGAACGGAAAACCCGAGGGGAGGCTCAAGGCCTGTCCCTGCGCCCTTTTCCTGATCGAGGGGCCAGCCGTTGTAATGGATGAGGAAGGTGAGCAGCATGGGATGCACGGGCGAGTGATGTGCGGCCAGCTGCGCCAGGGCTTGCTCGACAAAATGCAAAGTCGCCTCATGGTCGGGGTGCTGGTCGCCCGGTCCGGTTGTCATCACCAGGGTGGGTCTGAAATAGACGATCTCCCGTTCGATTTCCTCTCTTACGTCTTTGGCGCAATAATCCGTATGCGGTATGAGGATATTATCAAACGCCACCGGGCGGACATTCCCGGTGAAGGGGGATCTGTACGGCCTTTTGGGGGTGCAGGACTTCAGAAAAAGATCCGGCAGGCCTCCATCGGGAAAACCGAGAAAAACCACGTTACGGGCCTTTACCCCCAGGATTGCCAGGGCATGTCGGGCCTCTTTCTGGCGAAGCCTGCCGTACCGGTTGAAATCCCTTCGCGGCGGCCGGGTCAGGTGATACTCCATTTGGACGCCATCCGGAAATCCGTCGCCGTTTGTCATGTAGACGACCTTGACTTTGCCGCCCGCCGCGAGAACGCGCTGAATGAGTCCTCCGGCGCCCAGGGTATCGTCGTCGGGGTGGGGGGAAAAGAGCATGAGGCGCGTGTGACGCGAGATAAGAGGCTCCATCGAGGTCAGCTCCTGCGCCTGCGCGGAGATGGGGAGCAGGGAAATCAGCATGGCCAAAAGCATGTATAAAATTCTCATGAACGAATCAGTCCCTCGTTTTTTACGCATTTGGTTACAAAACCTACCCCACGGACCGTTGCCACAAGAAGGGCAATGGCCCCCACGCCTGCAGCGCTGAAGCCGACAACAAGCCCGAAGTCGGTGGATCCCCTGCCCTGCCCGATGATATCGATACCGGCGCCGATCATTCCGGCCCCAGACACCCAGACGAGCGAGGCCAACAGGATGTCTCCCGCCGGAAACCCTTTCCGGTCGAGCAGCATCCACAGTAGAAACAAGACCCAGGCCCAAACCCACCAGGACAGGACCCGAACCGGTGAAAGCTCCATGGCATAGCGCGCGGTCTCCACAAATGGAGAGAAGACGGCGCGCAGGGCCGACGGGTAGCCCATGAAGCCTGCGACCACCGGGGTGAAGTCGGCGGTATCGTGTCGGCGCAAGGTGCGCAGCACTATAGCTATTCTTCGGGAACGCGGAGGTCCCGCTTTTCCCGGCGCCTTTATGACGTTCCAGGTCCGCGCCAGCCCGCACCAGCCGTGATAGTCCGAATTGGCCAGAAGAACGAGTCCGCGGGCACGGGCAACGGCGAGGACCTCTCGCCTGAGGCGCAACGGCAGGTCCGGATGCCCTTCATTGGCTATCTCGAAGCCGTCAACGCCGTCATTAGCCAGACGCGCAATATCACTGGTTCTGAGATTTTTCAAGGTACAAACCCAGAGCGCCCCTCCCTCCCGGTGGATCTTTTCAGCAAACCAGGCCGCGTGATGCACCGAATTTCCCAGCCGAATATCGGGGTTGGGACAAAGAGCTACGCAGATCGCCCTTGCGCCCGTGTGGTCCTCCACCCCGGACATCAACGCCGGCATCCGGTGGAGGGCCGAAGGCGAGAACCCCTCGATGCGATGATCGACCAGGTGTTCGTTTTCGGTGATCGCTTCCATGTTGTATCCACTGGACTCGTGCCAGTCAATATTGGTCTGCTGCGACACCAGTGCGTCGTGAGATATGACGGTGTGGCAGTGCAGATCGGCTACGATCAGATTCGGATCGCGCACGACAAGCTTCCAGCCCGGAATGCGCGCCAGCGCGAAAAAGCAGATCAGAAGCGTTACGGTCAAAGAGGCGACAACACCACTGCCGATTCCCCTTTGCACAGCGGAAAAGAAGTTTTTCCCCTTTTTGCACTCGGAGAATATACGCCACCCAACAGCGCCCAAAAACAACCAGAGAAGCGAGACACCTGCTGCTATTTTGAAATCGGGGGCCCCGGCGATAATTTTGAGCGGAGCGAAAAAGGGTTCGATGAGAGCCGTCCAACGGTGCTGCACGAGTCGCATCCCGGGCAGGCGCGTGTAGTTCACGGGGTTGAACGGACCCTGCGGAGCGTAGGGCAGGCAGGCCAGAACGCTCAGGACGACTAGCCCTGCAAATATCATGAGGGCGTATTTGCGGTGATTCTTCTCCTGCAATCGATGCCCCTCCCGAGGAGAATCCGAAGGCGTTGTGGAATGAGCCCCGATTCTCGCACATACCCAGAGCAGGACACCCAGGAAACAGAGAACGATTCCAAGGACGGTGCCTTTCGATTGGTCCGCGGAAGCGAGCGCTGCCCCCAGCCCCGTGAAAAACATCGTCAAGGCGAGAATGGACACTGATTTTACGAATTTACCGGTTCCTATGGTTGGCTTTATGGTCATTTCCGTTTTCTTACAAAGGGGCGCCGCAGTGAGCAGGAAGCGCTCCCGAAAGTAGGCCTGACAGACAGATTTACCCGGGCAAGCTTTACCAGTTGGCCGCGCCGTAAACGGGCATCGGGTCGAAGCCGGTTCAACCTGCACAGCACGCCGAGTGAAAGCCCCGTTTTGTGAGCAACGTCGTTTAGCGTCCCGCCATGGTTCACTCTATAATAGGCATCGGTCAACGACTTCTTCCCCGATTCGGATGCGAAGCAAATTGCTGCGCGCGCCTCGGAAGGCGCTTCCGGAAGCTTTATCTCCCAACCGGGTCTTAGGGGAGCATCAAAGCCGATCGGGTTCAACCGGCATAAGGCGGCGAGGGGAACACCCGTTTTTGCGGCAACATTGCGGAGGGTCCCACCGTGTTTGACGACATAGAAGGCCTGGTAATTAGCAGGGGTTGTCCGGGTTTTCTCTTTGCCGACTGGAGGCCGCCTGAGGGCCAAGGCGGGCGTGGCTGCGGGTTCACGAGGGACCTTGTAAACACTCTGTCTCCCGGCTGAGGCATAGCCTGCATCGGAGATAGTCGCGGGTGGTGATTCGGGCTGGTAGGAGGCAAACCGCACTCCCGGGGATGCGAGTCGGGCGATGTAGCCCGGTTCCAGAGAACAGGCCAGCTGGACCGGTTCACTTTCAAAACTTCTCCTGTAGTAGACGAGGCAACTGCCGGGAACCAACACACTGAAAGGATTGATGTGGTTCCACGCGCAAAGTTGGCCCTCCTTTACCCCGAAGTTTCTGGCAAGCTGCCCCAGCCCTTTTTCATGCCCGGTCACGTAGTACAAAATCTTTTTGGGCATATAGGATTTCTGGGCCATGGCGATGATCGACCTCATCCGCGATTGATCGCGTCCCACATGGGCCGCCAGGGTGGACCACGGGGTGAAGAACCGCACGCACATGTGGTTGATATGGCCGGGCCAGGCTTCCACCAGGGCCCCGGGGACTTCCCCGAACAGCCGGTTCAGGTACGCCCGGCTGTACCCGTGGGACAGGCCGTAGTCATAGAGGATTTTCTGGACGCTCCTGCCAAGAAAAATATATTGCACCCGCTGCGAGGCCACCAAACTCTGAATCAGGAAAAGAGTCTTGCCGGCGTCGAGGTTATCCCGGTTCATCGGAATGAGGTTCTCCAGGGGACGGTTGTCTTTGGCATAAAGCCCGATGTCGACGTCCCTGCCGTTCTGGTGAGAAACGTGAGGGGGGAAGAAACCGCCACCCTTTTTGGAAAATTCTCCGATGACAAGGTCGCAGGTCCCGGGAAATTTTGCCCGGACGGCCTGGACCGCATCGAGCACGGCCCCCGCCAGCTCCGGAGTCGTATAGGTATTGTTTTTAAACAGGAGACGATAGCCGGGAAACATATCCGGAAAACGGACCCCGTTTACGAGATATCCATGCCAGGGCTGCCCGTAAGAGGCGGTAATCGCCCGGCATGTTGGACTGACAAGTAAAGGAAAGACTCCTAACACACAGGACATAAAAAGTGTATAGAACCGCATTCGACGAGATTTGACTCGCTCCATACTCCTCCCCCTCAAAAAACGTTCCCCCGCAAAACGGCGCGGAAATGGAGAACAGTTCTCCCGCAGTCCGCTCGGTTCCCCAAGCCCGGACACAACAAAGTCCCCGATAAATCTCAATTCAAGCGATTTGGATACAAGTTGCTGAGGTTTGAAGCGATCAGGCCGGAGGAGCCCTTGTCAATGGGAGATGAAGGTTCGGTGCACGATACCATGAAATTACCGTACCTGCCTCGAGTATCGAGGCAACGAGACGCACTGCGCGGAAGAAAAAGGCAAATCCGATCGATGCGCCCGCAACAACAACGGCCGCCGCGCAAATCGCACAACCATCGTGCCGGCAGCCATCGTTGTGGTGATGGAATGCGATTGCAAGCAACGACAACAAAAAGAGAAGCAGGCAAACGAAGGCTAACTTTCTTGTTTTATACATGTCGGCCCACTTTTACTGGAGACTTCGGAAACTCTCGGAAAAAAGATTCAGGAAAGTGCAAACCGCACTGCGCCCCACGTTTTTCCCAATATACGACATCCGGAGATTTTGCAAGGGGAAAGGACATGAAATGCAGAGGTCAGCCTTTCTTACACCGGGGGCTTTACGGCAATCAAACGTCAGATGACTATATTGTAACGCCGGGAAGCGGACAGTCAGAAAAAGGAGGGGAAAAATGAAGGTTACGAACGGATTGGCAGATCGGGCGGCAGGGGCTGTGGTTGGGGCTCTGATCGGCGACGCCCTGGGGCTCGGCCCGCACTGGTATTACGATCTCGACAGGATGCGCGCCGATTACGGACCGTGGATCGACGGGTATACGGACCCAAAACCCGGCCGGTACCATGCGGGACTCAAGGCGGGAGATCTTTCGCAGACGGGGCTGATCACACTCGAACTTCTGCGGTCGGTCGTCGAGAAAGACGGCTATGACGAAGGGGATTTCACGAGAAGGCTCGACGAGCAATTCCTTCAAAGAATGGACGGAACGGCGTACTCGGGGCCGGGCGGATACACGAACCAGTCGATCAGGGAACTGTATAGGGCGAGGATTACGGAGGGAAAGCCGTGGGGGAAAACGGGCGATTATGCGGATACGACAGAAGGGGCGGAAAGAGCGATAGTGCTTGCGGCCCGGTACGCGCTATCTCCCGGTGAAGGGGCGCGGACCGTCGCGCGAAACATCAGACTGACGCAGATAGATCCCTATGTGACGGCACTGAGCGCGGCCTATTGCGTAGTCGTAAGCGCCCTTATCCGCGGCGAACCCTTTAACGAACAACTGGCTTCCAAGCTGTACGGGATGGTGGAAAAGGGGGAACTTCCCTTTACTCATGTCGAACTCGCGGAGAAAAAGGGGACCTATGCCCATGAGCCCACGGCGGCCTCCGCCTCTCTCCCCTACCCCGACGGACTCCTATTTCCATCGCACATCCGGTCCGCAGCCAAGGACCCCGACGTAAGGATCGAACCGGCGTGGAAAGTCTCACTGGTCTACGGTATGCCGTGCATGATCGCTTGTGTGCTGCCCGCCGCCTATTATCTTGCGGCAAGATTTGCGGATGATTTCGAGCAGGCCGTCCTGCACGCGATAAACGGCGGCGGGCAAAATATGTCCCGAGCGATGCTCACCGGGGCCCTGGTAGGTGCGCAGGCAGGGCTTTCGCGCATTCCGAAGCGTTTTGTGGACGGGCTATCCAACGGCCGGGAAATAGTCGAGCTTGCCGAAAGGATAATTCCGAATGAGGTATAGAGAAAGCTAACCAGCGTCCATCCGGAAACCCTGGAACGTGCCGGGTGATTGGAATCCAAGTCCCCCTTTGCAAAAGGGGGGAAATCTAATGCTATTCACACCTTACATGGCATTTTCGGATGGGCGCCGGCTATCGGGGGAATGCGCCGCGCGAATTTTTCCCTCCGTTCGGTGCAATTTCAGTCTTATGCGCCGCAACCCATCAATCCGGCGGCATTTTATGTTGGGGTTCGCAGGGCTCACCCCAACCTACGGGCTACGGGCTACGGGCTTCGTCTGGCGCGATTTCAAAGGGCAGCGATGAATTCCTTGCCGGAGATGAACGCTTCCGCGAGGTATTCGGGGTGCTGGAGGACATCGGTCGGGCCGTCGAGGCCCTTGTATAAGAGGCTTCTCCAAAGTTCCATATCGAGGGTATCCAAAAAATATTTCATGGTCAAAAGGACCCCGTCGAACAGTTTGGCTCCGCGGGTGGCTCCGACGGAAACAAAGAGGGCCTTGCGCGTCGGGGTGCGAAGGCCGAACGGGGCTTTATCGACCAGATACTTTTTGGACCAGAACCCCTGGCAGCGATCCATGAAGACTTTCGTGTGGGCGCTTACGGTATAAAAGAAGATGGGAGAAGCGAGCATGAGGGCGTCACAGGAGAGGAGTTTTTCGCGCAGCGCATCGAAATCGTCGTGAATGGCGCAGCGCCCGTCTTCTCTGCAGGCATAGATTTCGAGGCAGGGGGATATCGAAAGATCGCGCAGGAATATCTTTTCGACTGCGGCCCCGGCCTCAGTTGCGCCCTTGACCGCCTGGTCGAGCAGCGTTGCCGAGTTGCCTTTTCTTCGAGGACTTCCGTAGAGAGCCAGGATGTTTTTCACAACGCCTCCCGGAGCGGCGTGTCGCCGCAGCCGGATCGCCAGGCCGAAAGCGCCGCTGCCTTCGGCGGCGGCGAGACCAGAGGCTTTCCGTTTTAAAAGAAGGGGCGGACAGGACCCGGTGTCCCGTCCGCCCGGATAGATCAGCCGCCGCACTTCTTCAGAAGCTTTTCGTAGTTGAGATCCACCTTTTGTTGGATAAATTCGACTTCTTTTTCCGTCAAGTGGCGAAATCTCCGCTGGGGTTTGAAGTAGTCGGCAACGGTTTTGGGCTTGGCAAGTTTTTTCGACAGAACATACTCGCCATCGATCACCTCGTAGAGCGGAAAGACCTTCGACTGAACGGCAAGCCTTGCCACCTCCAAGCCCTCGTCGACCCCGCAGCGCCACCCGGTGGGGCACGGCGAATAGATGTGGATGTAGGCCGGCCCGGGAATAAGCGAGGCCTTCTTCACCTTGTTCATGAGAT
>JBMFWU010000191.1:0-9555 GCA_049964955.1 Syntrophobacteraceae bacterium | reverse complement strand
GCAGAAGTTACCCCCGGCTGCAAGTGTGGATCAATATCAGCTTTGCAAAGGGGGGAAAGGGGGGATTTTAGAGGACTATGCAGCTGATTTATTTGCAAAATCCCCCTAAATCCCCCTTTTTCAAAGGGGGACTTGAGTTCGAATCACCCGATGCGTACCGGGTTTCCGGATGGACACTAGCCAGTTTCGAGAACATGGGAGGACGGAAAAGGTGTGTTTTCCGTCCTCGATCCTTCCGCTATGCCGTTTTGGCAGCGGCGGAAGCTTTGGGCTCGGTTGCCCCGGGGGCCACGCCGAAAAACCTGTAGGCCCATATCTGGTAGGCGATTACAATCGGAACGAATACGAGGGCCACCGCCAGCATGATTTCCAGCGTAAGGGGGCTCGAAGAGGAGTTAAAGGCCGTCAGGCTGAACGCCGGATCGATGCTCGAAATGAGAAGATTCGGATACATGCCTGTGACGCCGAAAAGTGTGACCGTAAGAATGAAGACGGCCGAGGAAAACCACGCCTTCAGCCACTGACCTTTCCGCGCGAAAACGATTATGGCGAAAAGCGCGCCCACCGCGGCGAGCGGAATGACGAAAAGGGCCGGGTAGTGAAGGTAATTGTCATAGAGGTGCGTTGCGAAATAGGTTGCGGCCAAAAAGAGGACGGCAACCGCGGCAAGGGCGAACCACAGCTTTCCTGCGACTTTTCCTGCGCGCGCACCGAAGTCCCCGCCGGATTTTACCGCTATCCACAACGAGCCGTGGACGGCGAAAATGAGAGTAAAGAAAATGCCGCCCGCAAGCCCGTAGGGATTTAGCAGGGAAAGAAGCGTTCCGTGATAGACCCCCGCCTTACCGATGAGGATGCCGCGGAAAAGGTTCGCGAAAGCTACGCCGAAGAGCAGCGCGGGACCGAAGGTGCCGATCCACAGGAGCGCGTCCCAGAATCTTCTCCACTTTCCCGAAGAAAATTTGAACCGGTACTCCATGGCGACGCCGCGGACGATCAGGCAGAAGAGAATGAGCAGCAGGGCGGAATAGAGACTGCTGAACATCACCGCGTAGGTTTTGGGGAAGGCTGCGAAGGTGACCCCGCCGGCTGTGATGAGCCACACCTGGTTCCCGTCCCAGTAAGGCGCCATGCTGTTATAGAGGGCGCGCCTGTCCTGTTCGTCTTTCACAAGGAAAGGGGCCAGTGTTCCAATGCCGAGATCGAAGCCGTCGAGCACGAAGTAGACGGCCCAAAGAATTCCCCACAGGGCGAACCAGATTGTATTAAGCATATCCCACCTCCTCATCGTCGGCCGCGCCGGGCAGGGCCGTATCCTCCGCCGGACCCTTGCGCGCGTGGTCCCACATCAGGTAGAAGGCGACGGCGCCAAGGAAACCGTACAGGATCACGAAGGCGGCAAGAGAGATTCCGACCTGGGAGGCGGCAATCGGGGATACGGCCTGCGAGGTCTTCATGATTCCGTAGACCACCCAAGGCTGCCGCCCCACCTCGGCGAGCATCCAGCCGGCCTCGCAGGCGATGTAGGGCAAAGGAAGTGCGAAAAGAAACAGTTTAAGAAGTCCCGGGCGGTTTTCGATCGAGTCGCGCAGGAAAAATCCCGCGAGGGTCGCAAGAAGGAAAAAGCCCCCCAGCGCCACCATGAGCCGAAAAGAAAAGTAGGGCAAGGTAACCGGAGGCCTGTCGGCTTTGGGGAAGGCCTTCAGCCCCTTTACCTCGGCATCGAAGTGGTGGTAGGCAAGAAAGCTCAAAAGGCCCGGGATCTTGCCGATCTCGACACTGTTTTTCTCGCGGGCCGGATCGGGTATGGCAAACAGGTACTCGGGAGCCGACTTCGTGGTATCCCAGAGCGATTCCATGGCTGCGAGTTTCGCCGGCTGATACTTGGCGATCTCTGCGGCATGGATATCGCCCTGCACCATCTCGCAGAGTGAAAAAATGAGAGCGAAGGTTACCGCGACGCGGAAAGATCTTTTAAAAAAGGAGACATTTTGTTTCCGGAGCATATGCCAGGCGCTTATGCCCATGATGAAAAAGGCCGCGAGAATATAGGCTGCAAAAAGGGTGTGGGCGATCATGTTCCACGCTAAGGGCTGGGTGATTACGTCGGTAAAGCTGTAGAGCTCCGCCCGTCCGTTTCGAATCACGTAGCCGACCGGGTTCTGCATCCAGGCATTGGCGATGAGAATCCAAAGGGCCGATACGTTGGAGGCGATCGCTACAAGCCAGATCGTTACCGCGTGGGCTTTGGCCGAGAGTCGCTTCCACCCGAACGCCCACACCGCGACAAAGGTGGACTCGAGAAAAAAGGCGACGGTTGCCTCAATTGCCAGAAGTGAGCCGAAGATATCCCCCACATACGCCGAGTAGCGCGACCAGTTCGTTCCGAACTGAAACTCCAGGGTTATGCCGGTGACCACTCCGATGGCGAAGTTGATCAGGAAAATCTTGCCCCAGAAACGGGCCATTCTTCTGTATTCTTCGTTTCCCGTCCTTACGTAGGCCGTCTCCATGATTGCCAGGAGCACGGAGAGGCCGAGCGTAAGGGGGACGAACAGAAAATGGAAGAATGTCGCCGCTGCAAACTGGAGTCTGGAGAGCATCAGGACATTCATGTGCGATCTCCTCGATTCAGGATATTTTGGTGAAAACCTTGGCAGCCGATCCGCAAACAGGGCAAACGTCGGGGGGGCCACCGGCGCAGGTGTATCCGCATACCGCGCACACATAATAATCAGTTGCTTCGAGTTTATCCAGATTGTCGAGCGCATTCTGATAGAGTGATGCGTGCTGGACTTCCACGGCGTTTGCGTAGGAAAAGCTCTTGAGGGCGGGTGCCTGTCCTTCCTCTTTGGCCTTTTCGATCATGACCGGATACATTTTGGTGAACTCGTAGGTTTCGCCCGCGATGGCGGCCTTGAGGTTTTCTTTGGTCGAGCCGACCTGGCCCATGGTCCTCAGGTGCGAGAGTGCGTGAACGGTTTCGGCATGGGCCGCTGCGCGGAAAAGTTTCGCCGCCTGCAAGTAGCCCTCATCTTCAGCTTTTTGAGCAAAAGCAAGGTACTTGCGGTTTGCCTGCGATTCACCGGCAAAGGCCTCTGCCAAATTCTTCATGGTTTCCGAGTTTTGTCCGGACTGCATCTCCATCTCCTTAAATAAATGAAATAAGTTGTTAAATACAATGATTGTTCAATGGCGGGGCTTGCGACGACTTTCGGCTTTACGGCTTTCGTTTTTGTTCCCGCCAGACGGCTCGCCGCAGGTGATCTTCCCTTTCCTGCCCGGCGAGTTTTCTGATCTTGAAGGCCGAGTCCCGCAAAAGCCCGTAGAGAACTCCGCACCCCACATCCTGCCTGGCCTCGTCACCCAGGTCGGCCAGGTCCAACATCTTTTCTGCAAGTTGCAACGTTTCTTCGAGCAATTCGTCGCTTGTTCTCATAATTCCTACCTCAAGAGCCTCGTTGGCAGACTCTTATGGCAAGGAGCGTACCAGGTTCGGAAAAAGTGTCGGAGGCAAAAAATCAAGTGCAATTTCGGGACGTTATTGTCCGTAAAGGCCGTAGGGCTAAGCCATGCCGCGCCGGTGAGACACTTTTTGTGATACAGGTCGAGCTGCAAGGCAGGGTAGGGCGCGAACGAGCAACCGTTTGCCGGAAGGCCCAGTGCGTTTAACGCAGTGGACGGCAGGGGGAACGTGAACCAGTGGACGAGGGAGTTGAACAGGGTCGTGCGAGTGTATCGGGATGGATTGTGAGACAGTTCTGTATCATGAGACAGAATTACACCAACGAGATTGATCCGCTGGCCCTGACAAACTTACGGAATGAAGGCGTGATATTTGTATGTGTATAGGGAATATGGCCGAATCGACGGCGAATGATGCAACTTTGCATTCGTGTGAATAAGCCCTTTATAGCCTCCCGTTGATTCCGTTTTGCATGGACCCTGTATAAGAAAGATATCAGGGCCAGTGGAAAGCGGCCGTGGGTGTATTCAGAGGGGCGAACGCTCTTATGATGCACAACTGCATGGGGCTAATGTGGCGAGGACGTTCAGACCTTTTTGTTAAGAGGGGCATGTTGGTGGAATCCGCATGATCTGGCCCGTTTTGCGGGAGGTGCGGGGTTCACGACTGCAGTTTTGTCATCCACACTCAGGCAACGGAGAAAATGATGCTGAAGAAGACCATCCAGGTAAATCAGATCCCCAGGACGATAATTGTTGACCAGGAAGCGAGCCTTGCGGACGTGATCCGGGGACAATTGGGATTGGCCGGCACCAAGGTGGGCTGCGGGACGGCCCATTGCGGCGCCTGTTCGGTGCTCATGAACGGCAAGGTGGTGCGTTCCTGCGCCACGAAAATGAAAAATGTGGAAGAGGGGGCTGAGATTACGACGATCGAGGGGATCGGAACTCCTGAGGACCTGCATCCTCTGCAGGTTGCCTGGATGGTTCACGGGGGTGCGCAATGCGGGTTTTGCAGCCCCGGGTTCATCGTATCGGCCAAGGGGCTTCTGGAGCGAAACGCTAACCCCAGTCGGGAGGATGTGCGCGACTGGTTTCAGAAGCATCGCAATGCCTGCCGCTGTGCGGGGTACAAGCCCCTTGTGGATGCGGTGATGGATGCGGCGCGTGTTTTGCGCGGGGAGATCACAAAGGAGGAGCTCGAATACTCCGTTCCGGCCGACGGGCGAATCTGGGGCGGTAAATACCCGCGCCCGAGCGCGCTCGCCAAGGTGACCGGCACCTGCGACTATGGAGCGGACCTGGGGCTCAAGATGCCTGCCGACGCGTTGCAGCTGGCTCTCGTCCAGGCGAAAGTCTCCCATGCCAATATCCTTTCGATCGATACCGCGGAAGCGGAAAAAATGACCGGCGTCTACAAGGTAGTGACATACAAGGATATAAAGGGCAAAAACCGCATCGACGGACTTGTCACGTTTCCCACGAACAAGGGGGACGGGTGGGACCGTCCGATTCTTTGCGACCGGAAGATTTTCCAGTTCGGAGATGCGATTGCGATCGTGTGTGCGGATACCGAGGCTAACGCCAGGGCAGCGGCAGAAAAGGTGGTGGTCAAAATCGAGGAGCTTCCCGCCTACATGAGCGCTCCGGCGGCCATGGCCGACGATGCCATCGAGATCCATCCGGGCACTCCCAACGTCTACTTCGAGCAGAAGATCCAAAAGGGGGAAGACACCAAGCCCCTCATGGATTCGGCCGCCTTTGTCGTAGAAGATGACTTTTACCTGCAGCGTCAGCCCCATCTGACCATCGAACCTGACGTCGGTTTTGCCTATTTCGATGAGGAGGGGCGTCTCACCATTCATTCCAAGAGCATAGGCATCCATTTGCACCGGGACATGATCGCCCCGGGCCTGGGAATCGAGTCCGAAAAGCTGCGGATCGTGCAGAACCCGAGCGGAGGCACCTTCGGCTATAAGTTCAGCCCGACAATGGAAGCGCTGGTGGGGGCCGCCGCCATGGCCACAGGACGTCCTGTTTTCCTGCGCTATGACTACTATCAGCATATCACCTACACCGGAAAGCGTTCGCCCTTTTTTATCAATCTCAAATACGGGGCGGACAAGAGCGGCAAGATCATCGCGATGGAATCCGACTGGATCGTGGACCATGGGCCCTACTCCGAGTTCGGCGATCTGCTTACCGCGCGCGGCGCCATGTTCATCGGCGCGGGCTACGGGATCGCCAACATTCGTGGCCTGGGTCGCGCGGTGTGCACCAACCATGCATGGGGGTCGGCTTTCCGCGCATACGGCTCCCCCCAGAGTTTCCTCGCAAGCGAGGTCCTGATGGATGAGCTCGCGGAAAAAATCGGGATGGATCCTCTGGAGATACGCGCTCTCAACGTCTATAAGCCGGGTGACACGACCCCGACCGGCCAGGAGCCCGAGGTTTACAGCTTTACAGAAATGATCGACAAGATGCGTCCGCTGTACCGGAAGGCCAAAGAGAAGGCGAAGGCCGAATCGAACGGCGAGATCAAAAAGGGCGTGGGCGTCTCTATCGGTATTTACGGCTGCGGCACCGACGGACCCGATGTTTCGGAAGCCGATATCGAGTTGACCAGGGAGGGGGTTACGGTTTATACCAGTTGGGAGGATCACGGTCAGGGCGCCGACATGGGAACGCTTGGAACCGCCCATGAAGCGCTGCGCCCCCTGGGGATCGCTCCGCAAAATATCAGGCTGGTCATGAACGACACGGCCTTTACTCCCAATAGCGGCCCCTCCGGCGGAAGCCGTCAGCAGGTCGTGACCGGAAACGCGATCAAGGCGGGATGCGAGATGCTCGTTGCCGCGATGAAAAAGCCCGGCGGAGGGTTTCGCACCTATGACGAGATGGTCGCCGAGAACCTCCCGGTTCGCTATGCCGGGAAATGGACGGCCGTAAACGCTACGCCAACCGATGAACTTGCTCAGGGCAAACCTTTTGTCGTCTACATGTACGGGGTCTTCATGAGCGAAGTCGCAGTGGAGATGCAGACCGGCAAGGTAAAAGTCGAAGGGTTGACCCTCGTTGCCGACGTCGGCAAGATCTGCAACAGGCTCGTCGTAGACGGTCAGCTTTACGGAGGCCTGGTGCAGGGCATCGGGCTCGCGCTTACCGAGGACTTCGAGGACCTCGAAAAACACACGAGCATGCGTGCCTGCGGAATTCCCTACGCCAAAGACGTCCCCGACAATCTGAACCTGTACTACGTGGAATCGCCGCGCCCGGAGGGGCCCTTCGGGGCTGCCGGAGCCGGGGAACTTCCGCTCACTTCCCCACACGCCAGCATTGTCAATGCCATCTACGATGCCTGCGGGGTGCGGGTGACAAAACTTCCCGTACTGCCCGAAAAGGTGCTGGCCGGTTTGAAGGAAAGAGAGTCGGTAGTCGCTAGTTGTTAGTTGCTGGTTGTTTGGTTGCTGATCGGAACTGTAGGTTGGGCTGAGCGTAAGCGATGCCCAACATGGACTTGGAATATTATCGAATTTACGGGACGCGGCACTAGGCACGGCGGTATTGGCCGCCGTGCCCGTTCGCAATTTACCAGAAGAGTGCATTGAAATGGACCAGCAGGAACTGGGGAAACTCGAAGCGCGATGCATTCAGGAACAGCCTGCCGCTTGCGTTGCGGCCTGTCCGGTTCACGTGGACGCGCGTGCCATGGCTGCGGCGATAGCCGGGGGGGATTTTGCCTCGGCTGTCAAAATTTTCAGGAAGAGCGTCCCTTTTCCCGGAATCATCAGCCGGGTATGCGATCATCCCTGTGAGGCCGCGTGCAAGCGAGGCGAGGCGGGAGATGCGGTGGGCGTTCGGGCGCTCGAGAGGGCATGCATCGACCTGGCCGGGGAAATAAAAGCCGCGGCAGGGTTTCTGCCGCCGGCCAAAAAACAGCGTTTAGCGGTTGTCGGAGCGGGCCTTAGCGGACTGACCGCAGCCTTTGATCTTGCCAAAAAAAGGTACACCGTCGAGGTGTTCGAAAAAGAAGATCGACCGGGGGGATCTCTTTTTGGCTTCTCCAGGGAACAGTTGCCCGAGGAGGTCATTGCCGCAGATTTCAAGGCGCTGGAGAAGGTTGGCGTCGTTATCCGGACCGGGAGTGAGGTGGGGAAGGACATTTCGCTCGAGTCGCTTTGCAGCGATTTCGAGGCGGTCTATCTCGCGACCGGGGAAGAGGCGGGAGGCGCGGAAGATTTGGGCCGGGATGGTGCCGGGCGCCTGGTAATCGATTCTTTCACTCTCGCCACGACCAACCCGAAGGTTTTTGCCGGGGGGAGTCTGCGCCGTTTCCGCGAAAACAGCTCGCCCATCGAGTCGATGGCTGACGGCAGAAGAGCCGCGGTTTCCATCGACCGTTTCTGCCAGAAGGTATCTCTTACCGCTTCGCGTACCGGCGAGGGAGCTTACGAGACACGCCTCTTTACCAACACCGAGGGTATCGAGCCATTGCCTGCGACCGCAATGTCCGAACCCGGGGCGGGCTATTCGAAGGAAGAGGCGGTGCGCGAGGCGAAACGGTGCATCCAGTGCGAGTGCCTCGAGTGCGTGAAAGTTTGCGAGTATCTCAATAGTTTCAAAAGCTATCCAAAAAAATATATCCGCCAGATCTACAATAATCTATCCATCGTTATGGGCCACCGGTATGCCAATAAACTCATAAATTCGTGCAGCCTGTGCGGCCTGTGTCAGGAAGTGTGCCCCGAAGACCTCAACATGGGGCCGGTTTGCAGGAAGGCGCGGGAAATCATGGTGGAGCAGGGAAAAATGCCTCCCTCGGCCCATGACTTCCCGATCCGGGACATGATGTTCAGTAACAGCGAAAAGTTCGCCCTTACCCGCCACGAACCGGGAAAAGACGCCTCCTCGCACCTTTTTTTTCCCGGTTGCCAGCTCAGTGCTTCATCTCCCCACCACGTGGGGAAAACCTACGGGTATTTGTGTGAAAAGCTGGAGGGGGGTGTGGGGCTCATGCTGCGCTGCTGCGGTGCACCGGCGCAGTGGTCGGGCAAAGCGCAGCTTTTTTCCGATTCCTTTGCGGAAATCGCCGCGCAGTGGGAGGAAATGAAGAGACCGAAGCTTATCTTCGCCTGCCCCACCTGCTATGAGGTGTTTAAAACGCATCTTCCCGAGGCCTCCATCGTATCTCTTTGGGAAGTGGTCGACCGGTCGGGTCTACCGGAGACCGCAGGGGGAGGCAATACTTGCGAGGGAAGGCTCGCCGTTCACGACTCATGCAGCACGAGGCATGAGAAACAAATTCACCGGAGTGTCGGCAATATTTTGCAAAGGCTTGGGTGGGAGATCGAAGAACTGCCCCTTGGCCGCGAAAAAACCGAGTGCTGCGGCTACGGCGGGCTGATGTTTTTTGCAAACCAGGAGCTTGCAAAAAAGGTGATAAAGAGGCGGATCGGGGAGAGCCCGACCGATTATGTGGCCTACTGCGCGATGTGCCGCGATTACCTGGCATCGGCCGGCAAAAACACTTTCCATCTGCTCGATCTTCTTTTCGACGCTTCGGCGGGTGAGGGGGCACAGCGCCAGAGCCCGGGCCTTGCCATGCGCCGGGAAAACCGGGCGCGGCTCAAAAATGCGCTTCTCGAAGAACTCTGGGAGGAAAAGCCGATCGAGATGGAGCGATACGGACGCATTGGGCTAAAAATTTCCGAGCAACTGAGAGAGGTTCTGGAACGAAGGCAGGTCCTCGATTCGGATATCCAGCAGGTGATAGATTTTGCCGAAAGCAGCGGTAGGAAGCTTCGAAGCAGCCGGACCGATCATTTTCTCGCTCACTTCAAGCCCGCCGCGCTCACCTACTGGGTCGAATACGGCTCTGCCGGAGAAGAAGAATTTATCGTCTACAACGCCTACAGCCACAGGATGGAACTGACGGAGGAAGCGCGATCGTAAAGCAGGAAGCCAAGCCGGGAGGGATTAATGAGCTTTTCACCTCCCGGGGCATGAGGGAGAATCGGGCCTTTGGTGTCAGCTCACCTTTTCAGGTACAGGGCCGGATTCATGCTTCTTATTTCATCGAGCTTAATTTTG
>JBMFWU010000190.1:0-9591 GCA_049964955.1 Syntrophobacteraceae bacterium | reverse complement strand
GCGACCCGGCCGCGGCGGCTCGCCGCCAGGCGGGCAACCAGGCCGTGGCGCCGGCCGCCATTCTCGAAGGAGTTCCATGGCCTTATTGCCATCGACCTCGACAAGAACCAATATCCCTGCCCGACTCGATCGGCTGCCCTGGAGCAGGTGGCACTGGCTGGTCGTAACGGCCCTCGGCATCACCTGGGTCCTGGACGGTCTGGAGGTGACGATCAAGGGGGCGGTAAGCGGCGTTTTGATCGACCAGCGCACCTTGGGCCTCACCGGAACGCAGGTGGGCCTCGTTGCCACCGGCTATTTGACCGGGGCGGTGCCGGGAGCGCTTTTTTTTGGCTATCTCACAGACCGGCTCGGAAGAAAGAAGCTTTTCACCGTAACCCTCATGGTCTATCTCAGCGCGACCGCTCTTACGGCCTGTTCCTGGAGTTTCGGAAGCATGTTCTTTTTCCGGTTCCTTACGGGCGCCGGCATAGGAGGCGAATATGCGGCCATAAACTCTGCGATCGATGAACTCATCCCGGCCCGCGTGCGAGGAAGAACCGACATCATAATCAACAGCACCTTCTGGATGGGCACGATCCTGAGTTCGAGCGCAACACTATTCTTCCTGGATCAAAACATCTTCCCGATAAACCTCGGCTGGCGCCTCGCCTTCTTTTCCGGCGCGCTCCTGGGGCTTGGCATCATCTTTCTTCGCCGCTACATCCCGGAAAGCCCCAGATGGCTCCTGACACACGGCCGCGCCGGTGAGGCCGAGCAGATCGTCTCCGAGATAGAAAAAAGCATCAAGCACTCCCAACACCTTCCGCCCCTGCCCCAGCCCGACTCCTGGATCGCTATCAGGACCGGCAGGCATATCGGCTTCCTGGACATCCTCCGGACAATCTTTAGAAAATACCGCGCGAGAGCGTTTCTCAGCTTTTCCCTCATGGCTTCCCAGGCCTTTTTCTACAACGGCATATACTTTACCTATCCGCTCGTATTGACCCTTTTCTTCAAGGTGCGCCCCGACCAGGTGGGGCTCTATCTCATTCCCTTCGCCCTCGGAAACCTGCTGGGGCCCCTCACCATAGGCCACTTTTTCGATACTGTGGGCCGAAAACGCATGATCACCCTCACCTATTCTTTTTCCGGCATTCTGCTTGCCATGACCGCACTTCTTTTTGCAAAGGACGCACTCTCCTCTGCGGGCCAGACCCTCGCCTTCGCAGCCATTTTCTTTATCGCCTCATCGGCTGCCAGTTCTGCCTATCTTACGGCAAGCGAAATCTTTCCCGTAGAGACCCGGGCGATGGCCCTGGCCCTTTTCTATGCGATCGGAACCGGCCTCGGGGGTGTGGGCGCACCCGCCCTCTTCGGCTTCCTCGTCCAATCCGGCTCGCGTCTCGACATCACCTATGGCTACCTTGCCGGCTCGCTCCTGATGCTTCTGGCCGCCCTGGTCGAAGCCCTCCTCGGAGTCAAGGCGGAAAAGAAAACCCTCGAAGATATCGCCCCGCCCCTTTCGGCCGCAGAAGACTCCCGGGACCCAAATATCCTCGGGATGAAAGGAGATTCCAATGGCTGAACAAAAATGGCTTCACTGCATACTTGGCGCATGGAAGGCCGGGGGGTAAAGGAGGCCGGAATCGCTTTGAGCAGCTGGTAGAGGACATCGGTGCAAGGCGGCGAAGAAAACCCTCTACCATCTTCGGGACTGCCTACGAGTCGGTTTTTTCAAAAAATGACAGCAATCCGGAAATCGTAGTCGAAAGACATAACCCGAATGACACATTGTCCGCCGTGGGTTGGTCAAGGGGCGGGTCTGATTCCTTCCGGGCCAAAACATCTGCCATGAAAGCGGAGGAAAGATTCTTATACAAACCCTTCCCCTCTGCCAACTCTTCTATATCCAACCGGAAATATGTGAAATATTCGGTGTATTTCTCACCGACAAACGTCTCTACCTGCTTTCGAGCCGTAGCGGCGTGGTGCTCTTTTTCCGCCTCGGTCGGCATCAATTCAATCGCGTCCGCATGTCGCCGCAAAACAGAATCGGTGATCGCCTGGATAATAATATTTTTGAACTCTTCGGTATCACTCTCTTTACGATCCACCGAAGTGTTCGGGAAGTGTTCTTTCCCCGGTGAATAGGATGCAACCACGAGAAAGGAACTAAATGTCATATAACTATATGGTGATGGATCGATGTCGCCAAATATCGCCCGATTCGTCTCGAAAAAGTCGTCGATACGCTCCGTGGTCCGTTTCATTGCATCGATCAATTTGGCAGTGACAGTGGATGGCATCCATTTCTCCGTCCAGGGATTTTGAGAACCGAAGTCTTTCATTTCTTCGGCATCGAGTGGCGCCCGATATGCGGCCCTGCAAGGGGCAAACTCGAAACGAGTGACTACACCCGGATGGGCTTTCACGTCAACAGCGAAAATCGATCAGCGCTATCGAGTAGCGGGTGTGGGTTTCTCCGCCGGATGGCTCCCGGTCTGTCCGGGGGCTGGCCAAGCAACTGACCGGTATTCAAAAACGCACCGTCGCTTGATGTTCAGAATCATTGATACCCTATCGACCTTCAGTGCCGAAAGTTCCAGGCGATTCCCTTAATGCATTGGCGTAAGCGCGACGAATATATGAAAGAAATTGAAAAATGCAGAGCATTCGAATGGGATCTGCTCTGAAGAGGCGTATAATGGCGACCTCTTAACGTTAGTATGGACTTGAGGGGCTGATTTATGATCGTTAGGCTGAGAGAATTGCCGAAATTTGCTTCCTGGCGTTTCACTTTGAGAAACTCCGGCGTCAACAGCGCTGAGTATATTGGAGCAATCTTCAAACAGGATACCCAAGAGCTGGAAATCGCTGATTTCGACCCGCTCAGGCCCATTGGATGGACTGACCGGCCGCCTTTTAGAGCAAAGTGGGATGACGGAACAAAGCGTGTCATTGCCATCATGTTTGAAGGCCGGCGGGGCAATCTCATATGGGATCATTTCGTGGCCGGCCCCGCGTCGGGTTTGAGGAGCGAAAACCAGGCTGGCCAGGAGAAATTCGTCAAGCCCTCAGAGGTAATCGGCGCGTCGAGTGACATGAAGGATACGGCGGCTTTGCGTTGCGAAGACAAAGGGACTGGCCGGGCTGCTATGGAGAGTCCACATCGACCCGGTAAGTCAAAGAAGATTTTGATCGTGGAAGACGACCCGATGCTTGCCGAGTTATTGGAGGAATACCTGGAGCGCCTTGGACACGAACGCGTGCGCACCTGCCTGACAGAGCGTGAAGCATTGGCGGCTATTAATGAGGAGGATTTTGATTGCGCATTCGTGGACATGCGTTTTCTGGACGCCTGCAATTTCCTGGCGGGGTTAAAGGAAGGCGATCATAAGTTCCCGCTTGTCCTGATGGGCGGGAAAGAAAACAGGAAAGATGCGATCAAGGGCATGCGTATGGGGGCTTTCGATTTTCTTGAAATACCCTTCTCGCCCCAAGATATGGAAAATGTCTTGCAGCGAATCGCCGAAGAAATGCAGCTTCTGGAAGAAAATTTCAGCCTGTGGCTCTCGTTCAAGGACCTCCTTGGGGGGCCAATGAAGATTTTGGTGGTCGAAGACGACACCATTTCAGGCGAGATCCTCAAAGAGTTTCTGCATCGCGGCGGCCATGGTCGCGTGCGACTTTGCAGGTCCGCCGGCGAAGCGATGACGGCGATTGGCGAGGAGGATTTTGATTGCGCCTTCGTGGACCTGTGTCTGCCGGACAGGGATGGCTTTCAGGTTTTGACCGAGATAAAGGAGCAGCATGCCGGAACACAGGTAGTGGTGATGAGCTGCTTTCCCGCCACTGATTGTATGTGGAGGGCGATGAGCCTCGGGGCTTGTGATTATCTGCCAAAACCTTTTAACCTGGAGGATGTGGGCATTGTCTCGATGCGTATCAGGAGAAAGCGATGTCTTTCTGAGCGAAAGATCAGATTTCAGCTCGAACTTCAGGAGAATGTCGACCGCAAGAGCGATGATTGGCCCATGGGAATGAACGAGAGTAATATTGGCGAGTCGAGCGCAGTCGAATCCCCGCAAAATGGCGACCTTCACAATAAAACGCCGATTCCACACGACCAGGGGGAATCGATGAAGGTTTTGATCGTGGAAGACGACCCGATGCTTGCCGAGTTCCTTGAGCAACTCCTGAAGCGCCTTGGACACAAGCACGTCTGCGCCTGCGCCACAGGGCGGGAAGCCATGGCGGCCATTGCCGAAGAGGCCTTTGACTGCGCGTTTGTGGATGTGCGCCTGCCCGATATTGACGGCCTCCAGCTCCTGACCGCGCTAAAGGACCAAGACCACGGATTGCCGGTAGTCATGATGAGCTACGCATCCATGGACAACACGATCATGGCCATCAGGAAGGGCGCCACTGACTTTTTAGGTAAGCCCTTCACGCTCAAGAACATCGCCCTCTCTTTGGAGCGAATTACCAAAGAGAGGAAGCTCCTGGATGAAAATATCAACCTGCGGTTCGAAATGCAGGCGCGCAAAGAACACGAATACGTCAACCGGAAGCTGGAGAACATGGTCGGCCAGCAGATCAAACTCCTTCAGATATCCCGGGAAATAGACGAAATCAATTCACTCGAGGATTTGTACCCTCGAATAGTCCGACTGGCTACCTCAGTTGAATCGGTCGAAAAAGCCGGATTCTACCTGGTGAATCGAGACATGGGTAGCCTTGTCTGCACGGCCGGCAGCGGCTGGGGACCCGAAAAACACGGGCTTCCCCATATAAACATGCACGAAGAAAGGCTGCGCGAACTCTTCGCAAACACGACAACCCATATCCTTATCGGTCCCGAAGAAATAGCGCACTTTTTTGAAAATGCGCCCCAAACAGATCAAGACCTGTCTTGCTGGCCGATGCGAACCCGCGGAGAACCATTCGGCCTGCTGGTCGTCTCTCACACAAACCATTTGAGGCCGCTGCCATCGGATGAAAAAAGCCTGCTGGATTTCCTGATAAAGAAGGCCTCCCTTGTCGCAGGGAATATAGCGCTCTGCAACTTTCATTTCAAAACCTTCCACGGTATTTTGAGATCACTCGTGAATGCGTTTGAAACAAAAGGCCCCTATACTGGAAAACACTCCGAAAAAGTGACCCACTACGCGGTAAGGACAGCGGAAAGACTGGGCTGTTCGAGCGCTCAGATCGAATGGATTCGAACTGCCGGCTATTTACACGATATAGGCAAAACAGGGATTCCGAACGGCATCTTAAATAAGCCCGGACCGCTCACCTTGGAAGAGTACGAAGAAGTGAAAGAGCATCCGGTGACCGGGGATTCGATGGTAACGGACCTGGGTTTGAGCCCCGAGGAAAGGTCCATCATCAGGCATCACCATGAGAGGTGGGACGGCGCCGGCTATCCCGACAGGCTGAGCGGCAACAGTATCCCTTTTCTGGCAAGAATAGTGAGTGTCGCCGATGCTTTTGACGCGATGACGTCTAAGCGGGCCTACAGACAGGCTAAGTCCATCGAAGAATCGTTTACCGAGCTTTTGAAAAATCGAGGCCGGCAGTTCGACCCTGACGTAGTGGACGCCTTTATCGATGTTGTGAAAGGTTCATGCGATATCTCGATAAACACGAAGGACGCGGACATACCTGACAGTTTCGAACCGGCTGATAGCATCGCTGGCAATGGAACAACGCCCATGAAAAGATCCGATGAATTCTATATCAATGAAATGCTTGAAAAGGACTACCTGAGTTTTTGGGGCGAATTCGCCATGAATTTCACTCATGACAGCAGCGGACCACTTGGAAATATCCGCATGATTGAAAATGTGCTAACGTCGGGTTTGGATACCCAGGAAATTTTGTTCAAGCGCCACGCCGGCTATAGCCTGGATTGGTCTACCCTTTTAGGAAAACAGCGAAAAAGACTAGCCGCCTTACGTCAGCAATCAGAAAAATTATCTTCTGACTTACGAGCCATAAATCATCTTTATTCCTTTGGAAGAAAAGCCGAATCCGTCGAAGTGGATCTAAACGATCTCCTGGAAACTATGGCGAAAGCGTTCGGCGGCTTGTACAGGCAGGTCCTGAGGGGCGTCCATCTTGAACTGCGCCTGGACCACGACCTTCCCAAAATAAAGGCCAGAGGGAGGGACATGGTTCAATCCTTGCTCCACCTTTTCATGAACGCAATAATAGCTGTCAGGGAATCATCCGAAAGACGGATTGAAATAGAGACCGGCAGGCTGGACGATGAAATGTATATTAGGATAACCGATACAGGTTGCGGGCTGCCCGGAGGGGTTGATCCCGATATTCTTTTCGACCTTTTTGAATCGAGATGGCCCGGGCCGGACAGTAACCGGGACTACAAAGGCCCTCGTCCTGGCTTCGGCCTCTTTGCGGCGAGGCGCCTCCTCTCGCCGTATGGATGTGACCTGAAGCTGGAAACAAAAGGGAAGAAAACCTCGGCGACAATACGCATACCATCGACCAAAATGGACAGCCAAGCTGAGCACCCCTAACCGGAATGATCCGGAGGTCGGATGGCCTTCTCATTTTCTTCATCGACCGGTTTCCAAAGGGTCAGGAAATGTCTGCCGATATCTCCCCCGCGCAGGCATACATACCCGGCCCTCAACTCCTTTTGTCCCCAGCGGGTCGTTCGGATGGCAGAAAAGGACCGGATTTCGTCTGCGCGATCGCTATCTTGCAAAAACTTCTTCCACGCTCCATGCAGGTGCCCGAACGGCAACTCCGGAACAGCGCCCATTGGGTCGATTACCCGTTCGCGTCTTTCAATTTCCTCTATGGTCAAAATTTCCAGCAGGTCGCTGCGGGAAACGACGAAACAGTGGTTCTTCTCCGCGGTCGCCGCGCTGCGCCGTTTAGAAAAATCTCCGCCCTTGAGGTAGATGACCAAGGGCCACACCGGGACCATGAATCCGGCAGCCAGGAATGTTCCAGCAGTATCAACGAGACTTCTACGCCAGGCTCTCCCTGTCGTGGACCAAATCTCCCCCGACTTGGAATTCCTCATCTCGGATATCCGATGCGACAGAAAAATCACACCCATGACGACCAAGCCGATATACAGATACCAGACAAGAAACCTCACAATGTGTCACCCCTTTTCTTTGCTGCCGGGACTCAAAAAGGTCATCGCCGCTACCCCGTAGCCATCGGATGCGCCGGCCGCGGCGATTCCGTTTCCGCGGATTCCGACGCCGGTAACCACGCCCCTGGCTACTTCGATCAAAAGGTCCCGCTCGTGGATGCTGGCGTACCCCATATGCACGTACTGAATCAACTTTCCCAGAGGCGCCCGAATGGTTCCTGAAAACCAGTGCGCGAACACACGGTCCGGAAAGTCGGGGAAAATGCTGGAAAGCTCCGCCTCGCTTCCATCCTCGAGAGTTCCATGCAATTCGATCAGGTAAAGACGACCATCCAGGATTTCCCACGTACCGATGTATCCGCGCCAAAGAGCGGTGCAGTTCGATTGGAAACGCGGCCCTGTCCCACCCATGGCGAAATAGTCGCTGAGCGGGTTGGTGCACATTGAATGCTGCTTTCCTTTGTAATGTAGAATCTCTGCAATTTGTGCGGTCACCTGTTCATCCCTCCCCTAAATTCGAAATTGCATCACTCCGCTCGATCCCTCCCCAATCTCTCAGGCCCCCGTCCTTCGGAAAACAGGAGAAGTGGACCAGGACATCATGCCAGACAAGCCCGGATCCGATCAAGTCTTCGGAGCGCACCCTCAAGTCTTCTCCGTCTCCGGGAGATCGATGCTTCGTATACGGGGTCCTGATAATCCGGCCCCACCATCGGCACGCCCCATCGCCGGAGTATCCCGTAATCCCCGGAGCGCCCAGCACCTCAAAGGCAAAACTTCTGATCACCTTCTTTCAACCTCCATCCCCACTTTCATCCTTGCAAAATTTTGGAATATCCGTCGCGAATGCTTCCAGCCCGCTATCAACACTCGGCGCGTCGTCTCTGCCATGATTTCTTCTTTCTTCAGATCGTTAACACTTACGAAAGAGCGGTAATCAGTTCCCAGACCGCCGCTGAAAGCGCCGGACCACCTCAATGAGTTTTTTGAGCGGAAAAGGTTTGGCCAAAAAGAAGTCGGCTCCAGAATCGATCGATTGCTTTTCGTTTTCAGAATTGCCAGAGATCATGACACACCCGACGCACGGGAAACGCTCCCTGGTTCTTTGCAGGAGTGCGATCCCCCCCATGCCCGGCATTTCAACGTCGGCGATAACCAGGTCAGTTCGATCGCCATTCAAAAGATGCTTCCACGCCGATTCGGCGTCTGCAAAAGAGACGACTGCGCACACCTTGTCCAAAGCGATTTTCAGCAGTTCGCGAGTCATGTCGTCATCCTCGACGACAATAACGTGGAATGGTTTTAAAATCGGCATGAGCGACTCCACTTTTTCCATTTTCATCTCGGTGGGTTGCGAATTTTGCAAAAAGGTTACCGGTCAAATGACTTTTGAGACACATACCAGCATGACTCAGCGGTCACAAAGATTAAGCCTCGCGTTTAAGGATTTCTTCGGGAGTCCATTTGAAATCCTTTCCGAATTCACAATGGACAAGGGCATGCCCTACCATCTCGTAAATTTCAGAAGCAGTGAAGTGTGTCTCGCGAAATAGTTTTTCAAGGGAATCGATAAATTGATCTGATGCATTATAATCTCCATAGGATTTTTTCAGGACTATCATAGTAATCCTTCAAGACTAATAGAGTCAGTTGCCAATTATCATTTAATTGCTTCGAATTATCAATTAATATCCTGAAGCATCAGCTGATGAGATATGCGATTGTAGATCTGTATTTCTTCGATAGAACATCGACTATGTTGAAGAGCAACAACGTTCTGTTTATTCCACACATTTTTCCTATATAAATCAGGCTTTCTTCCTTGATTTTGTTATCTGTGGCCAGTATTTTTCTGGCCCATTCCACTATGTCCTTTGACTCAAAAATGCCTATTTTGATAAATTCACCTGAGAAATTTCTATTTGGCCATTCTAAATTCATTTTTCACTCCCGTACGGTGCTCTTTGAGGTAATATGTCGCCGTCAAATCAAAGCGATGGCAATGAATATGCCATATTGGTTTCAGACGGATTATCAGTGCATTTTCAGGTGGTTATTGAGGAGGAGAAAAGCAGGGGCACACGCAGGAAGGAAGAAATGCGTCCTCAAAACGGGACCATGTCCCGAAATCGGGACTGGTTGATCAAATCCCTAACGCATAGTCACTCATTTTGTAATTCTGTTGCTCGATCGAGCAAAAGAACTGGCGCGTAATCACAAAAACCGGTGGGCCATTGATGGCAATATCATTTATGGTCGTTACTTAGAGAAAGATTATATTTTTTTAAACGCTCGTATAAACGAGTTCTGGATAAACCCGACTTGCGGCAGAGTTCTTTCACGCCCCCCTGAGTGGAGAAAATGATATCCTGCAAATATTGCCTCTCTGTTCTTTCCAAGACCTCCCGCAGAGTTGGGGTAGGGTCATCAAAGTCGCAGGCTCCCATATTGCTTTGGGGGACGGGTGGGGG
>JBMFWU010000189.1:0-9606 GCA_049964955.1 Syntrophobacteraceae bacterium | reverse complement strand
CCGGATTTATGGCACAAATCGCCCACGGGGTCAAGTGTGTCTAATTGCCAGCTTTTTTAAAGGGGGGCGGGGGGGATTTCAAAGGAGTATGCAACCGATTTAATTGCAAAATCACCCTAAATCCCCCTTTTCCAAAGGGGGACTTCGGTTCGAATCGCCCGCCGCGTTCCGGGGTTTCCGGATGGAGACTAAACCAGGGAGGGATTTCGATGTTTGCCATCCAGGAACGCCTGATGGAATCCCGAAGAGATGCCACATGAGTGCTGTTTTGAAAAATGCGTTGCAAATCGGGGAGGTGCTGGACGATAAGTGGGTAGTCCTCGAGCTTCTGGGCAGAGGAGGCATGGGAGAGGTCTATCGGGTCCATCAACTCAAGCTCAAGCGCGACGAGGCCTTCAAGGTCATATCCCCCGGATTTGTGATGGAGATCTCGGAAAACGAATACGAGGCCGAAGGCTGCGAGGAAAGGTTCCACCGCGAGGTCCAGGTAATGGCCGAGGTACGCCATCCCAATGTCCTTCAAATTTTCGACTGCGGCACAATTTTGCTGAGACGTGGCGAGGAGAATAGGCCCGTTGAATATATCGCCATGGAGTATGTCCCCGGGGGGACCTTACGCTCGACAATGTCGGCGGAGGGGTTCTATCCGGATGAGAGTCGCATGCGGGAGTGGCTCTCCACTTATTTTTTACCGCTCCTTGACGGGGTCGCAGCGTTGCACGAACAGGGAATCGTCCACCGGGACCTCAAACCCGAGAATGTCCTTTTGGACGGAATGGCGCCTAAAATCGCCGATTTCGGCCTGGCAAGGTCATGCCGATCGAAGCCCTTCACCCAATCCATGGACCTGCGTGGAACACCTCCCTACATGTCGCCGGAACATTTCCTGGATCTCAAGAGAACGGACCGGAGAACGGATGTCTATGCGCTCGGGAAGATTCTTTATGAAGCTGTATCAGGCAAAATAAGCTCGGAGGAGATCCCTTTTAAACAGGCGCATCTTAAAGACGTCGAGGGCCTTTTTTACCGGAGGCTGGACGCAGTCATCCAGGCTGCTACAGCCGAGGACAAAACTCTAAGGACCCCCTCGGTTCAGTCTTTGGAACAAGCCCTTCAGGAAACCCTCTCCCTGGAAGAAACAGTCCCACCTCCGGCCATTTCCGTAAATGCGACCAGTGCAGGGAACTGGAAAAAACGCTTCCGGATAACACTCCTGGTGGTTTTCGTGAGTGTAGCGACAGGACTTGGGGTCATGAGCTTCTACAAGAGGGGGTACATGTCTCCCCAAGCCATGAAGATGGAAACGAAGGACCACGGCGGCGCAGCAGTGGGAAATCCGGCCGCAGTTGCCGGTTCAGCCCCTGAAAGACCGTCTCTTCCTTCGGTGTTGCGCGCGAAAGACCGGGACCTGATGCATTTGATCCCCGGGGGGACCGTCACTCTGCCGGCAAGCTTCGGACCAAATGGCGGAGGCAGTTTCAAGGTGAGTCCCTTCTACCTGGACGAGACTTTGGTGACCAACCAACAGTATGTGCATTTCCTCAATCGCTCTCTTTCCAAGGTCAGGGTGAACAACGGAGAAGTTCGAGGGCTTGATGGCCGGGTTTGGCTCTATCTGGGACAGGTCATGAAGGGGTATGAACCTATTGTTTTCGCTAAGGGCAAGTTTCGGATGGAAGATGCTGCGCATGCGGCCTGCCCCGTGCTGCGAGTTACCGGATATGGGGCAAAGGTTTATGCGAATTTCTATGGTGAGCGTCTTTTAACGGACGTGGAGTGGCTGTACGTATTGCGGAAGGGGAGTATACAGGCAAAAGTGCTTCACGGCGCCTCAACGCCCCCCGCGGGCGGGAGAAAAGATCATTCCGCCTCCCCTGGCCAGGGCCGGGACGCGGCGGGTGCTTTGGCATCAGTGGCATCCTCTTTACATATGCCGCTTCCCGTGATCCTTTCCAGGCCGGATGGATTTGGAATCCGTGACATGAATCAAGAAGTGGGCGAATGGGGTGTCCGCAGAGTTGAAGTTGCGCCGGATGAAAAGAACAGGCAAGCCGAATACGTGGTTATGGCCGGCAATTTGAGCAAGCCCGGCGGTGAGAAGGAGCAAGAAGTGCGACCTTCCGCCGTAGAGCGCTACCCATGGGAAGCCTTTTCGCAGGTCGGCTTCCGGTGCGCCAGGAGCGCAAAGATTGAAAACAGACAGGGGTAATTTCCGTCTCATAATGGGGGTCCATGAGAGAAATTATTTCATCCCGGGGCATTTTTCCGATATCTCCAGGAATGTTGGCATGGGGACCCATCCCCCTCGCCAGGTCTGTGCCGAGGGAAGTTTGGCCGTCATGATCGGCTCTAACAGAGTGCAGTACATGCCGTCGACCTTCTGTATGCATCTGGTGGCATGCTCCGGACAAAGCGATGCGGCAGGCCCGACCCAAAGAGTCCCCGTGGAAGCCAAAGCGCCCAACGCCAGAATGGAAACAAGACATATAAGCTTTTTCATGGGAAAGCTCCTTCAAAAGCAATACCGTGCAAAAAGCGGTGGAAAACCCCCGGCAAAGTCTCTTGCCGGGGGTTGTGGACTGCAGCGCAACCTGGCCCGGTTGTGACATGCAGTCGATTACTTATTCACCCACGCTTGATGAGCCGGTGTGCGGGAGTTTGCCGACGTCATGTCACTTGCAAGATTGCCTGCGAAGGCGCTGGAAAAAGCGCCGGCAACCAGGGCCACTGCCAGAGCCAATCCTATAATCAGTCTTTTCTTCATCATATGCTCCTCTTTGATCTAAGGTTTCATTAGTTTCACGGAGCGCAGCCTTTAGAACCCTATGTTTCCCATGAGGGAGGGAGTGTCGGCGCGAACACCGGCCATAGTCGGGCAGCTTCCGGGGGCGCCGATATAGTTGGTATAACCAGGCGTGCAGAAGTGGGTGTCCCATGTGTGAAGGGTTGCAGCCATCGATCCGGTAAGCCCTGCAAAGCCAACTAATGCCAGGACCATTGCCAAGGTTAGAATTGCTCTTTTCATGACTTTCTCCTCTGAGTACGTGAGTCTCGAAGACTCGCATGTGTTAGTTGTTCAGCAGTTACCGGATAGAGAAAGCAACATGGATGCCAGAAGGGATAATTTGCGGTGTATTCGAGTATGCTGCTGAAATGTAAGGAGATTTTAATTGGGCGGAAGGCGGCGGAAGGGGGCGGATCGACCCCGAAAACCGTGCGATCGAATAATTCTTTCAATGGATTGAAAGATATTTTCTCCTCCGGGCTCAAGTTATTTAAGGAAAACGATACAGATAAGCTTTTTCAGGGGAAAGTGTTTTTAAAGGCAATATCATGAAAAACCCCCGGCAAAGTACATTGCCGGGGGTTGCGGACTGCGACGCGACCTGGTCCGATCGTGATTTGCAGGCGGTTATTTATTCACCCACGCCTGATGAGCCGGTGTGCGGGAGTTTGCCGGCGTCATGTCACTTGCGAGATTGCCCGCGAAAGCGCTGGAAAAAGCACCGGCGACCAGGGCCACTGCCAAAGCCAATCCTATAATCAGTCTCTTTTTCATCATAGACTCCTGTAATAATCTAAGGTTTCCTTCTTTGTCTGTGACAGCCTCAAGACAATCTCTTGTTTTGCAGGTATCGGACCAACGCGTACGAAACGGCGCCGTAAAAGCTATCGCTCTGAATACACAGGAAAAACATTATTCTCGGGGAATACTCGCTGCCTCTCCGGGAGGCTTTGATGGAAAGGAAGTTGCAACGGGGTTGAAAGGAAATTTCAAGGGGCGTCGAGAGGCGCCCTTTTTAAGTTAAAAATCCTGATGCATGGAGGGGGAGACTTTTTTGAGCGCAAAGGTGAACCTGGCGCCTTTGCCCGGAGTGCTGCTCACTTCGATCGCGCCCCCGTGTTCGGAGATGATTTCTTTTACGATTGCCAGGCCGAGCCCGGAGGTCCCCTGTTCTTCACCCCCCGGGACCCGGAAGAATTTTTCAAAGATATGGGGAATGTCTTCTTGCGGGATTCCCTGGCCGGTGTCTTCGACCGAAAAGAGCAGTTCCTCCTCCGTCTCGGAGGCCGATAGCGTTACTTTGCCACCGGGGGGAGTATGCCTGAGAGCGTTTGTGAGCAGATTGGAAAACACGATTCCGAGCCTCACACTGTCGCCGCGCAGGAAGGCGGGGGCGGAAGGCAGATCGACCGAAAGGGCCACGCCCCGGTCGGCAAAGGCGGGGGTCGCCTGGTCCGCGGCCGAAAGCAGCAGCTCCTCCGCATTCAACATGACGATGTCCGGGGTTGAGCGTCCCGATTCCATCTTTCCCAGTTCGAGCAGGTTTTCGATTATCTTGTGCAATCGGTCGCTTTCTTCCCGGGCGGCGGCTACCAGTTCGGTCTGCTTCGCATTGAGAACGCCCAGATTTTCGTTGAAAAGAGCATGGGTGGCAAGCCGGATGGAGGTAAGGGGGGTTTTGAGCTCGTGGGAAACAGTCGAAATGAGACCGCTTTTGACTTCATCGGCCTTACGCAGCCGTGTGACGTCGGAAAAGACGAGGGTTACGCCGATGGCCCTTCGCTCGTCATCGAGGATCGGGACAGCCTGGGGCAGGAAGAACTTTTCCTCTCCCTCCACGAATTTCTGGATCGCTCCATCCCAACCGTTGCTTCGAATGGGGCGCATCTCGCGGTTTGCCCGCTCGAAGAGGGCGGCTATTCTATCATTTGCGGCCTCATGGATGGAGCCTCCGGGGACAAGGGCAAACGTTTTGGCGGCGGCCTGGTTGGAAAGCTCGATCAGCCCGTCGGGATTGCAAACGGCGACGGCCTCCGGGAGGGTATCGAGCACCGAATTGGCGGCCCTTTGGGAGCGTAGAAGCTGCTTTCGGCCCGTCGTTCGAAATTGGCGAAGACTCGAGGTCATGTCGTTGAATGCTGAGGCGAGCGCGCCGAGTTCGTCCCTGGTATCGACTTTGACGAAGAGGTCGAGATTTCCGCGCTGAATTTCCTGCACGGAGCTTGTGAAGCCGGAGAGCGATCTGGAAAGCGAGCGCCAGGTTATTCCGCCAAAGAGACCTGCGAGAACGATTCCGGAGAGCACCAGCAGCACCAGGGTGCGGTTGGTTTCCGCCGCCTTCCTGCGCGCCTGTCCGTCGGTTGAAACCATGTTGTCGAGATTTATGTCGGCGATTCGTTGGGCCAGTTTGGTTACGACCCGGGACTGTCGCAAGAGTCTTTGACGATAGAATTCCTGTCGTGCGCCTCCTTCGGCGGAAATCGTGAGGAATTTTTCAAACAGCCTACGATAGACGTCCCACTGGCGCGTAAGACGATCCGTCAATTCCTGTTCGCCGGGGACCGTGACGTTGCCCTGCTGAAACCGCAGGTTTCGGGCAAACTGTTGTTCCATCTCAGGGATTCTTTTCTCTTTCACATTATCCCAGATAAAGGTCTCGGCGGTTCGATCCAGCGCCTGGATGGCGTCTTTCATCCTGACGCAGGCGGCGACACTGTCGTAGTTTTCCCGCAAGATCTTTTGCAGGGTGTGGCTGGACATCGTAATGGTGCGGATGCTGACCAGGCCGAGCAAGATGAGGATGGCGAGAGGGCCGCTAAACGCCAGAACAAGTTTTGTCCGAAAGCTCATGAGCGCGTTTCCTGCAAAAGAGGATGATAGTCCGTTTCAAAATCGGGTGAAGCAATGATATCCCCGCTCTTCGATCAGTCAAAGCAAAAGAAAATGCGGGGAGCATTTTTTCGGGAATGAATGGGCAGGGGACCCATTTCATTTCATTTCTTGACAGGAGCTTTGCGAGAACTTATGATGCCATCCGCTTTGAATCGCCGAATCCGCAATTCGGAGCGGGGGACCCAAGGAATTTCAGGGGCGTATCGCCATACGGCGTAGGGCAACCTCTTCGGCCCGAGCCCGCCAGCTAACCTCGCAGGCGTCAAGAGGGCATCATGAATGGGCCGTTTTCGGCCCCGAAGCACCCGGACAGGAAGATGCGAGGCCTCATTTTCGCACTCCGTCGGGGATCCCTCCTGCCTTTCCGCGATGAGCATCCATCCGTTACGCTTAAGACCATAACGCTGTCAGACTGATTTGTGCGAGGTCATCGAAGGTTTCATGAAGCTCATCGTTCTTGTGCTGTTGAATCTGTCCCTGGTGTGGACATTTATCCTGCTCCTGCGCAAACCCAACCTCATCACCTACTCGCAGGCAGGAAAGCTCTGGCTAACCTGGCTCGCCGTGGGCATTATCACGCTGATGGACGAATTTACGTCCATTTTCTACGTGCCCGCCGAGGCGCACCGATTTATCGGGTTGAGCGCAATCGTTTTTATCGCTCTTACCAGTATTCTCATGCGCTTCATGAGCACGCGGTTTACCGAGATCGCCGAAATTCTCGAACATAACGGACTGATCGGCGGGGGGGTCTACTCTTTTTCCTACCTCGTGCTCGGGCCGATGATATCGTTTGTGGCCGTTTCCTCGATCATGGTCGATTATACCCTTACTGCATGTATATCGGCTGTGAGCGCGGTTTTAAACGCTTCTTCCTTTTTCCCCCATGTCGCTCAGGCCACCACTCTCGTCATCGTTTTGGTGCTGGCGATCCTCTGGGCGATCGCCGGGCTCAACATTCTGGGAATACGGGAGAATGCCCGGTTTACCTTTTTCATTTTCGCCCTGGCGGCCTTCGTCATTTTAAATCTCATCGCTTCGGGGCTGGTTTCTTTTAACGCCTCGAATTGGGTGCGTTTGAAACAATCGGGGATCGATTCGCTGGGATCTCTTCACACGGGTTCGCTGCTGCATGATTACGGCAACTTTATCTCTCACCTTGCCTTCTGCATCCTGGCCTATTCCGGAATCGAATCGGTGATCCAGACGGCCGGGCTGGTGCGCAGCTGGCGCGATTCGCGCAAGGCATATCTATTTCTCGCCTGTACGGTGGGGATCGTAACGCCTCTCGTGGCGGCCCTGGCCCTTAGCGCTCCGCTCAATTTCGCGGCGCACGAAGGTGACCTCATCACCCATTACGCCACCGTGCTGAACGGGACCTTTTTCGGCATCCTGGTCGCCGGGCTTGCGAGCCTAACCCTCACCATGGCCGTAAACACCGCCTTTGTCGCCTCCAGTGAACTGCTCGAGCGCGTCGCGCACCGCTACGGGTTCAACTGGCTGATCGCCACCAACCGTCGCAACTCGCTCTACCGGATCCATATGCTCAATGCGACGTTTTTTTCGATCATCGTCATTGTCACGAGCGGTTCTCAGGAAGTCCTGGCCGATATGTACGCAATAGGGCTGGTAGCGAGTTTTTGCATCAATCTGGGCTCGCTTTTGATCTACCGCTACTTTACCGGCACCAAAGAGGTCGTCCCCTACTATACGAGCCGCCTCGGAACGTTGATCCTGTGGATCATCCTGGTGGGGTGCTTCATCTTCCTGGCGATAGACAAACCGCACGGCACAGCGCTTTGGGCGGGAGTTACCGCCTTCGTGCTCGTTTCCGGCTGGTTTTTGGCCAAACACAGAGCCCCGGAAATCGTCCAGATCGGACAATCGGATAATGAGATGGAGATGATGCTCAACCTTTCCGAATCCTCGGCGGATGAGCTGCATATAATCTTTCGGAGACCCCGCGAGGAATCCCTCGAGCAGCCAAAAGAAAATGAGGCCTACGTAACCTTTTTTACGCCCCGACAGGGCATCCCTCCCAAGATGGCCGAAAACCACTACCGATTTCCTCTCATGCGCGGCACTCTCTACCAGCGGATTTTGCTCCTGCTGAGACTCCTGCAATACGAACTGCCCGACAAGAACATCACCGTCCATTTCGGCTGGCCCCTTTCCTCCTGGCTGGACAGATTTGCGATCGGGGTCATGGTGTTTAACCTCATGAAGCTTCCCAAGAAATTCTCGCAGTTCAACTTCCGCATCGACTACTTCGGTGCGAAATGAGGAACAACGAAAGGATTGATCAATAAGGATGATCTCCAGTTTTTCCCGCGATTCGCATTTTGCTCGCTACAAGGGATATGCAATGGTCCTGGTGGCGGCGAGTCTGTGGGGGCTTTCCGGGACCGTTGCCCAATTTCTTTTTACCAGGGAATATTTCCGGCCCGATTGGCTTGTGGCCGTACGAATGACCTCTTCGGGAATCCTGCTGCTTGGCTTGAGCGCTGCGACAAGCGAGCGCAAACAGATAGGGAGTATCTGGAAAGAGTGGCAGGATCGGTTGCACCTGATAATCTTCAGTGTCTTTGGAATGTTGGCAGTTCAATATACCTATTTCATGGCCATCAAGACGGGGAATGCCGCTACGGCGACATTATTGCAATACCTTGCACCAACCATGATTGTTTTGTATCTCATAATACGGTTTAGAAGGCTTCCAAGATACCAAGAGATAACTGCAGTTATTTTATCGATGCTAGGGACATTTTTGCTAATTACTGATGGATATCTGAATAAGCTGACCATATCATTTATATCTATCCTATGGGGAATAGCTTCTGCTATTACACTTGCGTTTTATACCACATATCCTGTTAAATTGTTAAAAAAATGGAGTTCAGCTGTTGTAATTGGATGGGCTATGATTATCGGAGGATTCGGCCTTAGCCTATGTGATCCATTGGTTTGGAAAATCCATGGCCAACATTGGTGTGTTCTGTCCGGTTTGTTCGTTGGATTTGTAATACTATTTGGAACACTGATACCATTTTATCTTTATTTGGATAGTTTGCATTCTATTGCACCTTCGGAAGCTTGCCTGCTTGCCAGTGTAGAACCTTTATCGGCGGCGGTTGCAGCAATTTTGTGGCTGCATGTTTCCTTCGGAATCGTTCAAGCAATGGGGGCTTTCTGTATTATTTGCACGGTAGTGATTCTGGCATTGGACTCGTCCAATCGGCAATTAACAACCGCTGCGGTTCCTGATAAATGAAAAGAGAGGAAATCGCGCGCGCTCGCCATCGATCCGTTCACAGGCTTCTTTGAGTTGACAGATTCTTCTTTCGAATTAGTATTGTGCAAAAAAGCGGCGGCAGTCTGTCTCCAACAAGGAGTCCTAACGCGAAGGGAAGTCGTATGATACGAAACGTTTTTTTGGGAGCAATCGCTCTCCTGGTGCTGATGGTTTCCGGGGTGAGTCTGGCGCAAAGCGGCAGCGGAACTCCATACCGGCCCGGCGAGAAGGTCTTCATGGCGAGTTGCAACGGCTGCCATCCCCACGGAGGCAATTCGATCCAGCATAATCGTCCGATACTAAACTCTGCGCAGTTGTCCGACTTTGGTACTTTTAATCAATATATTCGCACCCCCAAGGAACCTGACGGCGCACGAGGTCTGATGCCGCCGTTTCCAAAATCCAGAATATCCGACCAGCAAAGCAAAGAATTGTACGACTATATCGTACATGTGCTGGAGAATCGTGGAGGCGGGGGAAAAAATGGATAACTCCCACCTCGGTGACTCAGGCTCTGTGTTGCCTGTGCCCGTGTTCCCAATTTCCAGTGCGCATAATTACCTCTTTTGCGACAACAAAAAATCTATGGTCACAAATCTCAGTTGGATCGTTAACTGACAACGAATCGCACGAACCG
>JBMFWU010000188.1:0-9851 GCA_049964955.1 Syntrophobacteraceae bacterium | reverse complement strand
GCGGGATCAAATTACTCGGGACTGTTCAAATCAAATATTGTGGGACGTAGCAGCTAATAGAGCTGGAGTGGACTCGACCGACGATCCTACTCATGGTCAGCAACAGCTCTCAAAGGTTTCACGCACACTAGGATAAGCATACGCTGCACCCGCTGCTGATCTTCGACGGTGTGAGCAGTTTCCCCCTTGTCGCAGCGTTGCGCGCCGGAAACGCGCATGCCGTCAAAAGAGCAGCGGCAATTCTGAAGCACATCATCCGACGTCTCAATCAAGCCTATCCGAAAGCCAGGATTTTTGTGCGCGCCTGTGCCGGATTTGCCGTGCAAGCCATCTACAGGCTCCACGAGAGCAAGAGGGTAAAATACACGATCTGCATAGTCACTAGCGAACGCCTGAGCAAACGTGCCGCCAACCCAGTGTCCAAAGCGGAAGAAGAGTTTGCCAAGACCGTCGGCGGCACAAGAGGATTTCTCTGTACACCCGATAACCTCCTGTTGCATCGCCCCGGCCCCGGACGGCGCCTCGGGCCCCATCGGGGCGTCGGTGTATCTCCTTGACAAAGAGACGAGCGGGGACGACAGGAGGAATTTGTTCCACCACGATCATGCCGTAAAATCATAACATTTCCTTTGGCCCCCCCCGCCATTTACCGATACGGGAGGATTTCTACGCCGACTTTTCCGTTTCTACTGCCGCTTCCGGTTGCCGCTTTTACCGCCGATTCTGATTGCCGTTTGGCAGCCCGAACCATCCATGGTATGGTGTTAAAGAGTCAAAGAGCCTGACGTGTATAAAAAACCTAAAGAGGGATGCCACACGAAAAACGAACCCGCAGATTATGCTCAAACCCGGTACGACCTCAATCGAGCGACAAGCTATATGACACAAAAAGGTGAGATATGGCAGGGTCAATACTTGGAGACGCGAGTACTGTAAGCGATAAATGGCGGAACTGGCAGCTTATGAGCGATACGGCCCCAATATCCCATAGCACAAACCTCAATGGCTATGTTCAAGAGGGGAAACGCTTTGGATTCGATCCAACCGGCCTCACACCTGCAGATCGCTCGACCGACGCCGGTGAAAAGGCAAATTCCCTCGCAAACTCTACCTCTGAGGCCGGCAGCGGTCAGGCAGTCGCCACGGAAAATCAGGACCTATCTCGGACGGCAATGTGGAACAGAGATAAGGCAATTGAATACCTTGACGCTCATGCAAATCCCCGTAGTTTGGGGCGATGCGCTCAATATGTAAGGGAAGCCATTGAAGCGGGCGGAGCAAGACTGCAACGTCACGCATCTGCAAAGGACTACGGAAGCAGCTTGGTAAAAGTGGGATTCCAGAGGATCGACCTTACCCGTTCCGACGCCAGTTACTACCCCCGCTTAGGTGATGTGGCTATTATCCAATCAATCCCGGGTCACCCTGACGGACACATGGCCATGTTCAATGGTAAATACTGGGTATCGGATTTCGTACAGCATTATGGGCTATATCCAAGCCATTCATATCGAAATACTACCCCACCGTATGCTATCTACCGTCATCCCTTCTAAGAAAGATATGTATGATTGGCGTTCAGATTTGTAAAAGACTTTTAAATTTAGGCATTATTCTCATTGCAATAGATTGTTTGTGCATAAGCTTGCCTGTATTACATAGCACACAGTCATATGCAGCATCACTGAATGCTAATTATCCAACTTCATATGACAAACCTAAGGAAATGCTAATTAACTTTTATCATTGGTATTTGAATGAATTTGTCACAAATCGTGATCCATTGCACGATAATCGAGCCACAATGGAGATCTACGTAACCGATACACTTCTTAAAGAGATCGATCGGCGCTACAATAGTCCAGATGGTTTGGAAGAAGATTATTTTATTAAAGCCCAAGACTATTTGAATGATTGGCTAAATAACGTTGTCGTTACCATCCGGCACATCAAAGGCAGTGTTGCATACGCCACAGTCACGCTTGGGACAACCGAGAAATCTAAACATCGTTTGACAGTGGAATTAATTAAAAAGGGTAATTTTTGGAAAATTCGAAAGGTAGCCCGCTATAGCACCAAATGATCAGGTTATCCGGTGGCACGGAAGATTTCTCCGTGCCACCGATAACCTCATCGTGCCTCCCCCACCCCGGGCCCCGCATGATGCCTCGGCTCCCACCGGGACATCGGCGTATCTCCTTGACAAAGAGATACGCTTCGAGCATATTTGGATTGTCGACAATCTACCATTAGACAATCGCGCAAGTCAAGAATAGTTGCACGGGACCAGGTCATGAAACCAAAAAACATTACACGGCCTTCGACGGTGGTCGAACAGATCCATAAGGCGCTTTCCACGGCCATTCTCAACCAGGAACTGAAACCGGGGACGCTTCTAAAGGAAATGGAGTTGCAGCAGTGGTTCGGAGTGAGCCGCGCGCCCATCCGGGAGGCCATCCGTCTCCTGGAGTCCGAAGGCTTGGTTGTGGTCAATGCGTTCAAAAAAAAATACGTCCGAAAACTGAGCCATGACGAGCTTGAAGAGATCTACTCGGTGCTTGGCTGCCTGGAGGGCTTTGCCGCAAATCTTGCCGCGACCCGGTTGACGGACGCCGATCTTTCCCAACTCGAAGAAAATATCCGTCAAATGGAAAAGGCAAGCCGGGAAAAGGACCTGACTGGTTGTACGCAGCTAAATTTCCAGTTCCACAGTGCAATTATCAAGGCGAGCGGCAACACGGTCCTTCGAAAGAGCATCTCGAGCATCATGAAATCGCCGGGATGGTACTGGCTGACCAGGGCCTTCTATAACGACCCGTCTCTGATGGCCACCTCGATAGCCGACCACACCGAAGTCCTCAAGGCCCTGCTCGCCCGCGACCCGGAAAAGGCCGAGCGGAGCGTGCGATCTCATTTTTCAAATATCCGCTCCGGCTGGAAAGATCAGATGTGAAGGAGAAAAGATGCAAGTAAGGAGAGTATTCATTCTGGGCAGCGGACTCATGGGAGGCGGCATAGCCCAGGCTTGCGCACAGAGCGGCATCGATGCGACTCTTTGCGATCTTCGCGAAGAGGCTGTCGAAAAGGCGCTGGAAACGATTTCCCGCTCGGTTGGAAAGCTCCTCGAAAAAGGGGTGGTGAAGGGTATAAAAGAAGAGATCCTTTCGCGCATCCACAAATCAAGCGGTTTCGAGGGCGCCGGAATTGATGCCGATCTGGTGATTGAGGCCGTTTTCGAGAATTTGGAGCTAAAGCGCGAGGTGTTCCGGAAACTCGATCGGGCCGCCGGCCCGGATACGATTCTTGCGAGCAACACCAGCGCCATTTCGATCTCCAACCTGGCGGCGGAAACACAGAGGCCGGAAAGAGTTGTGGGCATCCACTTTTTCTCCCCCGTCCCGATGATGGGTGCCGCCGAGGTGATCCGCACAAGTTTTACCAGCGAAGAAACCTTTGCGCCGGCCGTCGATTTTGTCCGGCGACTGGGAAAGCATCCCATCCTCGTTCAGAGGGATATCCCCGCCTTCGTGATAAACCGCATCAACTACCGCGCCAATATCGAGGCGATGAAGCTCGTCCAGGACGGGATCGCAACCGTGGAAGACATCGATAAAGGCCTTCGATTGGCGGCCGGAAGAAAAATGGGACCCTTCGAGATCGGCGACATGGTCGGGCTCGACGTCACTCACGGCGCTCTTTTGTCGATCTATGAAGAGACGAAAGACCCCTCGTTTTATCCCCCGGCCATTTTGCGGCTAAAGGTCAAAATGGGGCATCTGGGCCGCAAGACGGGCAAGGGATGGTACGAATACAATCCCGATGGAAGCATGAAAAAATAACACAATGGAAGAGGTTTCGATGGAAAAAGCGGTCATTCTCTCCGGTGTGCGAACCCCCATCGGCGCCTACGGCGGCGCCATGAGATCCGTTCCGGTCTACCAACTGGGAGCGCTCGTTTTAGAGGAAGCGGTAAAAAGAGCAGGGATAACACCGGACCAGGTAGAGGAAGTAATAGTCGGCCAGTCCTACCAGAACGGCGAGTGCGCCAATGCAGGCCGATTCGCTGTGCTCTCGGCCGGCTGGCCCGAATCGATCCCAGCAATAACTCTTGACCGGCGGTGCTGTTCGAGCGTTGACGCCGTGCTCTTTGCGGCCATGAAGATCCAGACTGGAAACGCCGCGGTAGTCGTGGCGGGAGGAATGGATTCGATGAGCCAGGCCGAGCTGTACCTGCCCGGAGAGATCCGGTGGGGGCTCGGCGGTCGAAGCGATGCGAAATGGGGCTTTATGCCGCGCGGACATGGGGCGCTTCCCATGTGGGGCATTCCCTTTTTCGACCGCATCCAGCGGGCACGGGTCATGTCCCAGCCAATCGAGCGCTACGGGGAGCTCAATTCCATGATGTCCTGGGCCGAAGCGGCGGCGAGAGCCGAATCCATAACCCGGGAGGCTGCCGATGCGTGGGCCTTGAGGAGCCATCAGCGCGCCTGCGCCGCAATGAAGGAGGGTAAGTTCGCTCGTGAGATCGTCCCCGTTCCCATCGCTCGGTCCAAGGGGAAAACGGACTATCTGATCGAGGACGAAACCCCGCGTGCAGATACCAGCCTGGAAAAGCTCGCAAGGCTTAAAACCGTATATCCCGACGGCATCTGCACGGCCGGAAACTCCTCTTCGGAAAACGACGGAGCGGCCATGCTGGTGCTCGCCTCCGAGAGCTATGCGCGGGAAAGGGGCCTTCGGCCCCTGGCGCGGCTGGTTTGCGGCGCCAATGCGGCGTGCGATCCCACCCTCACCTATCCGGCGGTCGCACTGGCCGTGGAAAAGGCCCTGGAGAGGGCAAAGCTCTCGATCGAAGAGCTCGGGCTGATCGAAATCCAGGAAGCCTTCGCCGCCCAGGTGCTGGCCGATGCCAAGCTGATGGGGCTAACGGAAAGCGAATGTGAATGCAAAGTCAATGTGAACGGCTCCGGGATATCTCTCGGGCACCCAATAGGAGCGACCGGCGCCATGCGAATGGTCACACTCGTCAATGAAATGGCGCGCCGGGGTACGTCGTACGGCCTGGAAACCATCTGCGGGGGAGGCGGACAGGGCGTTGCGGTCATTTTGGAAGGTATCCGTCAGTTATAAGACGCAGGAGCGGCACATGGATTTTCTTCTCACTGAAGAGCAGCGGATAGTGCAGGACCAGGCGCGACGCTTCGCCGAAATGGAAATTCGGCCCATAATGGAAGAAGATGAGAAACATCACCGCTTCCGCCCCGAAATCGTCAAAAAGATGGGAGAAGTCGGTTTTTTCGGCTGTTGCCTGCCGGAGGGATACGGGGGGAACGGGATGGGGTATATGGAATCGGTGCTGATCACCGAACAGCTTGCCAGGGTCTCCCCATCCTGGCGGCTTCCGCCCAACCTCCAGAACATCGGGCCGGCGGTGACGGTCGATAAATTCGGAACGGCGGAACAAAAGGGAAAATATATCCCCGGGTGGGTTTCGGGCGAAAACATCGGCTTTTTTGCCATCTCGGAGCCCGACACGGGGTCCGATGTGGCAAGTATTTCTGTTATGGCTCGCGAAGCCGGCGACCACTGGGTCCTGAACGGCCAAAAGATGTGGATCAGCAATGCTCCCGTGGGCGATTGCGGGCTCGTCTACGCCTGCACCGATAAAAGCAAAAAACACCGGGGCATCAGCTGCTTTATCGTTGACCTCAAAAACACCGCCGGCATCACGACAAGGCCCATTGAAACCAAGCTCGGACTTCACTGCTCGCCGACCGGAGAAATAATTTTCGAAGACGCGAAAGTCCCGAAGGAATCCATGCTTGGAAAGCCGGGGGATGGGTTTCCCATCTGCATGTGGATGCTTGGAAACACCCGGATCAGCTGCGCCGCCGGGGCGTTGGGGGTTGGCGGAGCATGCGTCGATCTCGCCATCCGGTACGCCAACGAAAGGCGCCAGTTCGGACAACCCGTTTCGGAATTCCAACTGGTCAAGGCGCAGATTGCGGAAATGGTCGCAGAACATCGGGCTGCCCAACTCCTGGTCTACAATGCCGCCTTCCTGAAAGACAAAGGATTGCCGAACCAGCTCCAGACCTCCATGGCCAAATACTTCGCCTCCGAATCCGCCGTAAAAGCCGCCAACGAATCGATGAAAATCTTCGGTTCCTACGGTTTTTCGACCGAATACCCCATCGAGCGCTTCTACCGGGACGTGAAGTCCTTCCAGATGGTAGAGGGCACAACCAATATCCAGAAGATGATCATTGGCGGAATAGCCTGCGGGCACGCACAAAACAGGTGAAACAGTTGGAGAGGAGAACGCTATGCCGCTGAAAACCGCAGAACAGTATGAAGAGAGTCTCCGGCGGTTGAAACTCAAAGTCTACTTATTGGGCGAGAGAATCGGTAATCCTGTCGATCACCCGATCATCAGGCCTTCCATGAATTCGGTCAAAATGACCTATGCCCTTGCCCAAGACCCGCTCCACGAAGATCTCATGACGGCCAAATCCCACCTCACGGGAAAGAAGATCAACCGTTTTTGCCACCTTCACCAGAGCACGGACGATCTCATCCGAAAGGTAAAAATGCAGCGCCTCCTGGGGCAAAAGACCGGCGCTTGCTTCCAGCGCTGCGTGGGAATGGACGCGATAAACGGTGTCGACTCGGTGACCTTCGAAATGGATGAAAAGCTGGGGACGGACTACCATCGACGATTCGAAAAATTCCTGCTCATGATGCAGGAAGAGGACCTTACGGTCGACGGTGCGATGACCGACCCCAAGGGAGACCGGGGACTACCTCCCTGCAGGCAGCAGGACCCGGACATGTATGTCCACGTGGCTGAAAGGCGGGAAAACGGGATCGTGGTGCGAGGGGCCAAGGCGCATCAAACCGGGGCGCTCAATTCCCACTGGGTCCTGGTCATGCCCACGGTCGCCATGGGAAAAGAGGACAGCGATTATGCGGTCTCCTTTGCCTGCCCGGCCGATGCCGAGGGGATCTACTACATCTACGGACGGCAGTCCTGCGACACGAGAAAACTGGAAGGCGGCGCGATCGACGTCGGGAACGCCCGGTTTGGCGGACACGAAGCGCTGATGGTCTTCGACGATGTATTCATTCCTTGGGAAAATGTTTTCCTGTGCGGCGAGCACGAATTCAGCTCCATGCTGGTAGAGCGTTTTGCGGGATATCACCGCCAGAGCTACGGGGGGTGCAAGGTGGGAGTGGGCGACGTTTTGATCGGAGCAGCCGCCCTCGCCGCCGATTTCAATGGAGCGGCCAAAGCCTCCCATATCAAGGACAAGCTCATCGAGATGACCCATCTGAACGAAACTCTCTACGCCTGCGGGATCGCCTGTTCGGCCGAAGGGTCCAAAACCGCCTCGGGGACTTATCTGATCGATCTCCTGCTCGCCAATGTCTGCAAACAAAACGTCACGAGATTTCCCTACGAGATTGCAAGACTTGCCGAAGATATCGCGGGGGGCCTCATGGTCACGATGCCGTCGGAAAAAGATCTGGCCCACCCCGAAATCGGCGCCGCCATACGGAAGTACCTGAGAGGCTCAGGGGGATGTCCGGCCGAACATCGGATGCGCATCCTGCGCCTTATCGAAAACATCACCCTGGGAGCGGCCGCCGTAGGCTACCGGACCGAGTCCATGCACGGGGCGGGTTCGCCCCAGGCGCAGCGAATCATGATATCCCGGCAGGGAAATATCGATCACAAAAAACAACTTGCCAAAGAACTCGCAGGCATCGCCTAGCGCGGCATGAAAGAAGAAGCCCTTTCAGGGTGAAAGGATTATGTAAGACATGAATCACAAAAAGCTTTGCTCCGTATTTTTGAGCAAGAGAAATTCCGTAGTGAACGGCTTTTTGACAATGTTTCGTTGATCCCTGACCGCCCCTATATACCCCCAGACGTTTAAGTGTTGCGCGTAATTCAGGCAACATGCAACGCTTCCGTTGCATGCAAACAGTTTTTATGCGCGATCCGCAATTGCAGCGCAACGTCCATCGTTCACAGAAGCTGACTTTCCTCAAGCGTGAAGCCAGGATCATATCCTGACTTTTCACGAGTTGACTCCGTGGCAAGACATCGCCAACTTTCCTGGCAGCGGAGAGGGACGAATTTCAGCGGACACGCCCGGGACGCGCGGTTGAACTCGGCACTGCCGTCTTTGCCGCGGAGACTCTCCAGCACGATACGGGATCTTCTTTCGGGCCGAAAAAAGCATCGTACAACCTGAAGGAGATCCTGCACGACTTGTTCGGCCGGCTATCTCACCCGCCTGGTATTCTTATTCGGTGCTTTCAAAGCCAGGGTAGACCAGAAATCTCCCTTTCTCAATCCGCCAAATCCGTCCCATGGGTGCTGCCAGCGCAGGGCAGTTAACGTCGGAGAACCGCCAGCACGACGATAATGATCAGCACAAGGCCAAGAACGCCGCCAAGTCCGGCCCCGCCATAATGGCTATAGCCATAATAGCCGCCGCCGCCGCCAAACAACAGGATCAACAAAACGATGAGTAAAATTGTTCCCATCTCCCATCCTCCTTTTGGTTAAACCCAAGAGGTTTATGGTATTTTAGCGCCCCGGGCGGCGGCGAGCGCGAACCCGGGGCAATCCGGCCTATGATACGTATCTCTCCTACTTCCCAACGACCTTCTTAACTTGGCCAATCTTATCTTGAACTGCGCCGGCTATTCTTTCGTCCTCGCCTTCGGCTTTTAATTTTGACTTCCCGCTGAGTTTCCCGGCGATCTCCTTGATCTTACCCTTTACTTGGTGGAACTTGCCTTCCGCCTGGTCCTGCGTGCTGGATTTCATAGTAATATTCCTTTCCCGCAGTGTAAACTGCGGCCTTTGACTGATGTTAGCTGATGGTCTTTCTGCGTTGCTTCATCGTCGTCTTTGTCAGCATGTGAGAACCCGTTTGCACTGTCTAAACGCACCCTGCCACCTATCTTTTTATGGACCGGAGAGGTGTCCGGTCCAAATAGGGGATGCTCCCACGGAGGCAATAAGCTACGCAAACAAGTAGTCCGATGGAGCCTCAAATTTTGACATAAAGGACAACTGCTGATTTTTCATCGTTCCACCCTTGGAATGTTATCCAGCTGCAGTGCTTCGACCTTCCTACTCATTGTACTCGAAAGCGGGCATGGTCTTGAGTGCATCCTTGGTGGCGCCTGGCAAAGTGATCTTGCCTTCCGCGAGTTTGAAATTATTTACGCGAATGGCCACATCGTGCTTCCCCATCCCGAGAAAGCCACCCACCCCGATGATGGCGTAGGAAACGGCTTTGTCAGGTGCAATGATGAGGTCGTTCACTTCGCCGATCTTCTCATCGTTGTCGTTATAGACGTCTTTCCCAATGATCTGCTTTGTGGCGCTCCATCCTTTGGCCAGGACCACCAGTTCATCCGATGGGACTGCGATGGCCGCAGTCGTGCCGACCACCGACTCCTTCTGCTGGGCGAGCGCATTCCCCACCATCCCTACCACTGCCAGACAAAGAATCACCGCTATAACTTTTTTCTTCATTTTGTCTTCTCCTTTTCTTCTCCTTTTCTTGTCTTCACATAAACTTCCTTAGGTTCTTCCCTCTGCCATTAGCCATGCACCAAATGACATTATGTTCCCGCAAGTTTTGTGCCGGCTGGATCGAGGGGCGTCACCTTCACACTTTAGCTTTATGATTTAGCCATTTAGCGTATCGACGGAGCAATAGAAGAGTTTAATCTGGCTCGAAAAAATGTTGCATGCCACAGAGGTGTTGCATTAGGGCGTCCAAAACGGATTTCGTCTTATGACCGATTTTTGCTCCCTGGCATTG
>JBMFWU010000187.1:0-10049 GCA_049964955.1 Syntrophobacteraceae bacterium | reverse complement strand
CCAATTCTCCCCCTACCTCTCCCCCAAGCTCCCAACCACCTGCGCTGGATTACCTGATCTGGACCGGGACCAATGGCTCAGTAAGCATCTGGACGCTAAACCGTTCGAATACCTATCTCAGCTCGATCAATTTCGGACCGTATTCCGGGTGGACACCGTTGAGTTACGACCACTGGTCGAACGGCACGGCGAGTTTACTCTGGGGGAATGCCAACGGTGCTGTAAGCATTTGGACGCTAACAATGTCGAATAGCTATCTCAGCTCTGTCGGTTTCGGACCCTTTTCCGGTTGGAAGCCGGTGAGTTATGTCCAGGCGTCGGACGGCACGGCGAGGCTGCTCTGGGCGAATACCAATGGCACTGCAAGCATCTGGACGCTGGACGGCTCGAATAACTTTGTCCGCTCGGCCAATTTCGGACCGTATCCCGGCTGGACGCCGATAGGTTATGTCCTGGCCTCGGACGGCACGGTGAGATTGCTGTGGGCGAACACGAATGGAGCTGCATCTATCTGGAAGTTGGACGGTTCGAACAACTATGTCAGTTCGGTCGGTCTCGGACCCTATTCCGGCTGGAGACCGGTAAATTGCGCCCTGGCCTCGGACGGCACGGTGAGATTGCTGTGGGCGAACACGAATGGAGCCGCCTCTATCTGGAAACTGGACGGTTCGAATAACTACGTCAGTTCGGTCGGTCTTGGACCCTATTCCGGCTGGAAACCGGTAAATTGCGCCCTGGCCTCGGACGGCACGGCGAGACTGCTCTGGTCAAATACGAATGGGTCTGCAAGCATCTGGACGTTAGGCAGTTCTAATCAATATGTCAGCTCGGTCGGTTTTGGACCGTATTCAGGCTGGATACCTTTCAAATATAAATGACCCGATTCCAGTGCTAGCGCCACCCGTCATTCTGAATTTTTGTTCCGGGAGAGTATCTGTGACCAAACTGGAATAGCATAAGAGAAGACGATTTCAGGAATTGGGGTTTTCAACAGTAGAGTAGCGGTAGAGGAATCGCAACTTTTCCGCTTTGCCGTTACAAATCCATGAATTTTAGAAGGTTCAATATCCCACAGTTTTTCTCAAAGAGGACGCTCTTCAATGGCTGTTTGACTTAATCCAAAGCTTTTCAAACTCGAGGTGCCAACATGATGAAACAGAAATGCATCCTAATTCTCGGAATGCACAGAAGTGGGACCTCTGCTACGAGTGGACTTCTTCGTATCCTCGGCGTCAATATGGGTATCGCTTTTGTACCACCTGCCGAGGATAATCCGAAGGGTTTTTTCGAAAATCAGAAGATTACTCTCTTCAACGATTCAAAGCTTCTCCCCCATCTGAAACGGTATTATGACGATCTCTTGCCTCTTGAGCCGGGATGGGATCAAGATATCCGTCTGGAGCCTTACTATCGGGAGGCAGAGGAGATAGTGGTTTCGGATTATAACGGCAGCGCTCTTTTCGGAATCAAAGATCCCAGAATGTGTATTCTATTTCCTTTCTGGGAGCGCGTTCTTAGTAAACTCAAACTCGATCTTTATACAATCCTGCCGGTACGAAATCCTCTCGAAGTCGCCCATTCTTTGGCCCAACGTAATGGCTTCTCAAGCGAAAAGTCTTTGCTCCTGTGGAGCAGACATGTTTTGCTCGGTGAGTTCTACAGCAGGAATACGAGGAGAGTCTTCATAACCTACGATGATCTTCTTGACCGGACGCAAGAGACCATCAGTAGGATTCAAGACGCCCTCGGGCTTTACTGTCCTGTCACGTATGAGGATGCGTGCGAGAAAATCGAAGGGTTTCTCGATAAAAAAATGAAGCACCACCAATTAGATGTGCACGCTATCGATGATTGCTTACCCGACTTTATACGAAAAACTGCAATTGAGCTCTTCGATCTAGGCAGGGCTTTTTCCGACGGCAAAAATAAGGAAGCCATTTTTGACGCCCTCCGAGAAGATCTCTGCAATTACACAAGCATCTTCTATAATCCGGATTTTGTAGAGGAAAAAGAGCTACTTACTTTGGAGTTGGCTCAAAAGACCCGTCTTTTGGCGGAGGCTGACAGATTGAAGGAAAGGTTTTCTCGACTGTATATCGATTCAGGCGACGGATTTTGTGATAATGAGTGCATATATGTTCCTTACAAGAAAGATACGAACGTAATTGAATTTAATCTTTATGGAATCCGTGTAATTAACAGCATAAGATTTGATCCTATAAACGATTGCGGAATTATCGAAATAGAGAACATAGAACTTGAAACCAATGGAAAAATCGACAGGCTGGATGTGCTGTCATCCAATGCTGTTCTTAGAGAGAAAAATATTTATTTTTTTCAGACCCGCGAGCCACAACTTTTCATTGCTGAAAATGTCTCTCCAACCGGGAGAGAGCGTCTCACAATATACATAAAGTATCATGCCTTAGGTATTGATGCCCTACATGGCATTTCTCAAGCCGTTTCCAACCTGATTTCCAGCAATAATAACGAACTTGACCGTCTTGGCGCTGAGCTATATGAGGCTGTAGAATGTTTAAGAACATGCTGTTCAGAGCTTTCCAGCCGTGACACTCAACTCTCTGAGGCGGCAGATTATGCAAAAAAAAGTGCCTTAGAACATGCCGAGCTTGAAGCGAAGCTCTATAACGCCAGAGAATTTGTAAAACTGAAAGATAAACAATTAAATACATTACAATATAATTTAGTTAGAACTAGACGCCTGCTTGATCAAAGGAGTACGATCCTAAAGCATATTGTAACATCAACATCATGGAAGTTGGGTAAACCACTGCGGTATGCTGGAAGAGTTGTGACAAACCTGACGGTGGCAATCCGCATTGGAATGATTTCTTTAAGATCGAGAACTGCAACGAGCCAATGGAGTATTTATAGACACCTAAGGAAAACATTTCTTTTTGATTCGACATTTTACCTCGAGACCAACCCCGATGTTCGCGAGGCCGGCATCAATCCCCTCTCCCACTATCTTGAATTCGGTTTCCGGGAAAGCAGAAATCCAAACCCGCTCTTTGACTCGGCTTTCTATCTCGAAACCAATCCCGATGTGCGCGAGGCGGGCATCAATCCTCTCTTCCACTATCTTGAATACGGTTTCCGGGAGGGCAGAAATCCAAACCCGCTCTTTGACTCGGCTTTCTATCTGGAAACCAACCCCGAGGTGCGCGAGGCGGGCATCAATCCTCTCTCCCACTATCTTGAATACGGTTTCCGGGAGGGCAGAAATCCAAACCCGCTCTTTGACTCGGCTTTCTATCTCGAAACCAATCCCGATGTGCGCGAGGCGGGCATCAATCCTCTCTTCCACTATCTTGAATACGGTTTCCGGGAGGGCAGAAATCCAAACCCGCTCTTTGACTCGGCTTTCTATCTGGAAACCAACCCCGAGGTGCGCGAGGCCGGTATCAACCCTCTCATCCACTTTTTGAACAAGGATATGGCCGAAGGCCGCTTAGGCCGGTCCATTTTAAAATTCCCGAAGGGGATTCCGGGTAGGACAACCTGGTAGTGGCGATCTCCCACAATGCGGTAAATTCTGGTTGGCGGCAACAGGCCTGACAGTGTGCCCCCCCATTGAGCCCCGCCATAAACGAACACTATCGGAAATGCCTCAATAAGGCCTGCCGCTGGCGCCGATCATCGAAATCCATCCACTCCTCGCCTCATCCACTCACTACTTTCTCAACAATGTCAAGCAATCAGTCACATGATCGTCGTCGGCCCAGTTAAAGCATTCTGAATACAATACTGAAAAGCCGGTTCTTCTGGAGAGGTGAATGAACAAGTTTTGTGACATGAAATTGCGCCAATGAAAGTTCTCGGTGTATGCAGCCCCGGGATTCTTGTCATAATTCGAATGATGGAGCAGAGCCTGCCCTCCCTGCTTGAGTACCCTGAATATTTCAACTAGATATCCGATGATAGACTCCAACTCAAAATGAACCATTGCATCGTAGCAGTACAGGCTTGTCGCATATTCCGAATGGATTAAATCAAGTGAATATCCGTCGTTTTCCAAATATACGACGTGATTGTGATTCGCAAAACGTTTTCTGCAGGAATCAATATTAGATCTATTTACATCGACGAGAATAATTTCCCTGCATCTGTCTAAAATTTGGGCACAATGACGTCCTCTCCCGCAGGCAAGTTCTATCGTCACACCGAGGTCGAGTTTCTCGAACTGCCTACGGAACCGGCTGCTTGCATCCCAAAACAGAGATAACCAAGTCGGAGATTCAGCTAATTCGTAATAATCCGACTCCGTCCAATCATGAATGATTCTCTCCGAAAATTCCTTCGAATGACTTTGCATAACCAACTCCTTCCCTCCGACCCGGCAGGCGATAGAGGCTTGAGGCCCTCAAGGCAAGTTGAACATCACAGTTTACTTTCATAGCACTTTCTGTAGGGTAGCGTATCCAAATGAAAGAAATCAATGCTATTTTTCAATGCTGTTTTCGATAATCATCCGCCAGTTCTCGGTAAGCTGAAAAGAGCAAAACTGAAAAGGATCGATTATAGGTTGAAAATGTTCGGAAGAAAGGATAAGCCGATGAAAAATTCCAAGTCAGGAGATGCCCTGCACCGGGACTTCGGGAGATCCGTCGTCTTGAAGAGGAGATGGACTGCCTTTTCTCTTTTCCTGACAGAGCTAGGGAGTCGGGCCAGCAAACAATAATTTGCGTATTCCGACTTATTGTTATATACTTTGTTATGTCATAGCCGGGTAATCACAAAAATCCGGCCCGAAAATGCTGCCGGGATGCCTGGCACTGAAGTTGGCGAATTTTTCCGGAGCTTTCATCTGCTATCTGAAAGAGTGGGTTGAGTTTAATTCGTGTCAGATCCAGTTACGTTTCGCACCTTTGCCAGGCGTGAGCGGAGACAGCGCCCGTCGCGCTCGACTTTGCAAGAGAACACAAATTCTTTGGACGAAGAGACTTGGGAAGGGGGGGCAACCGGGCGATCATAGCCCACGCGGCCGAAACTGGAATCGAGAAGAGACGAACCGTGCGCATCGATTCCTCGGCGGTTGAGTGCTAGGCCAACTATCCACGGACTCACGCTTCTCCAAGACGATATCCGCGTCATCATTCTCCTTCTCATTGAGGGTGAGACTCTTTTTCCGACCCTTGGCTATAGTTTCTGCGATCACCGGCGAGTGGTCAAAAAGCGAGTTCTCAAGATCAAAGACGGTCGGAAAGAGACAGCTGGAAAGGCGTGCAGCAAAGGCGTGCCTGACTGCCTATTCAAAAACCAATAGCGTTCATTCTTTTTGATGAGGTTAAATTACTGATGGATGCTTTGAAAACGAAGTGCAATCACGGTACTCTAAAGCATTTTCTGGATTTACCTTACTCAACAAGTAAACGATATACAACAGCTGTTATCGTACCAGTTTATTGCCAAGGTAACTATTTATGTCAAGCAGTAGAGTCCGCACTTATAGATGATCAATCACAGATCTTCATTGTAAGTGATGGCTGTCCCCAATCAGAGACACATCTCTTGCTGAAAGGCTTAGCCAAAGCTCACCCTTACCGGGTTTTTGTACAGGAGACACGTAATTGCGGATTGTCGGCAGCGCGCAATAAAGGAATTGAACTCGCCCTTGCTTTGAATGAACAATTGCAATTCGTCTTTCCCCTTGATGCAGACAATGCCCTGTCTGATTATTCTATGGGCTCATTTCGCAGCGCTCTTCATGAGGCGCCTGATGCGTCATGGGCTTATCCGGATATCACCGCTTTCGGATTCAAGTCGGAGACATGGCGCGCTCCACAGTTTTCACGAATTCGTCAGGTCTATCAGAATCACTGTGATGCGGGAAGTCTCATTCGAGCGGAGGTGTTTCGCAACGGCTTCTTTTTCGATGAGAGTATGAGGAGCGGATATGAAGACTGGGAATTTTTTCTCCGATTGACCATGGCGGGACGCTTCGGAACGCATGCGGGAGACGTCGGTTTTCGATATAGAGTGAAGCCGGTTTCCATGCTGACTGAGACGAACAAGATAGCCGATCAGGTTGTTCGGCAGATGCGCCGAATCAATAGAATCCACAAAGAACACAAGAAGTTACTGGAACTGGAACATGCCGATCGTCCCCGTTTCCTGTTCATCAATTCCGGTGACGGACATCGACGGCTGTGTACTGAGGTTAATATTGAGCCTGTAGCTCCCGGAGGAAGAGGAATGACAGGCGGTGCCAGTTACCGGGTCTTGCACTCGCCGGCGTTACCGCAGATGCTGAGAAAGCTCGATCTACTTCCGGGGATATTGTTGGCACTCCAGCAAATGTCTTCCGGAAGCCTTACCGTTGGGCTATCTGTCCAACTTGCCCGTGATCCGGAGGAGATTTCGCTTCTCCGTATGCCCTTTGATAATGCGGAAACGAATCAATCCTGGAGCCTGATAATGTCACCCATGCCCGCGGGCGACTCGGAAAGATGCGCTTCAATCGAATGTGGGGCCGGATTGGTAATGCGCCTGGGTGCAGAGCATCTTGGACCTGAGTTGGCGCAAAAGGTCGTGCTGGGGAATCTTAACCTCCATGAGTTTGGCCGGAAAAGCAACCTGGAAGTCAATCGTCACTCAGTCGGCGATTTGACGGCATGCATCAACAGGATTCCCTGGGCGCCCAGCTCTAAGCCCGACCTTTCGATCGCCTTCGCGGTCCCGTGGATCAAACTCGGAGGAGTTGACGCATGCGTATTGTCATTGGCGCACGCTCTTGCGGATCAGGGGGTTGGGGTTCACCTTGTTGTCACCGAGAAGTCGCAGATTCGAACTTCGCATGATCGCTTGAGGTGCTTTTCTACCATATCGTGGATACCCGAAGATCGAGATCCCCAACATCGAATTGAAGACTTTATAGGCGCCATTTCCCATGTAGATGCGGTTGTAAATGCTCACTCCAGTTTGTGCTACGAGGTCTTTGCCAGAGAACGCGCTCATCTTTTCCAAACGCACCTTGCATATCTCCACGTGCTTGATGCCTCACTCGATGGTATTCCGGTTGGATTCCCGATAATGGCATCACGACATGTCGACTCGGTTGACGCCTATCTTTCGATCTCAGAGCAAATGCGAGCCATCCTCGAGTCAATGGATGTACCAAGCGAAAGAATAACCTTGGTCCCCAATGCCCCTATCATTACGCGTTCAGTTTCCCCTAAGCCTGCGCGAACACGCGATTCGGGCCCTCTCAAAGTTTTATATGCCGGACGCTTGGATCGTCAAAAGGGCATTGAGATGCTCAACGAGGTCATCGCATGTACACCATCTGTTAACGCAACATTCAGGATTATTGGCAACTACGTGTTGAACCTCCAAGGTCTGGCAGCGAACGACGACAATGAACTTGCAGGCATTCATGCGATCAGGGAGCCGGCGACCCACGACCTCAAGCTGTTGAAAAAGGCCTATGAATGGGCCGATATCGTCCTGAATCTAACCAGATGGGAGGGAGTCCCTCTTTCTATTCTGGATGCAATGGCAGCAGGCTGTGCTGTCATCGCTACCGACGTTGGGGCTGTCCACGAAATCCTCCAACACGAAAATACCGGATTTTTAATTCCATACGTTAACGATCACCAAGTAGCGCGCGAAACCTGCTCACGAATTATTCACCTGTCCCAAAACCCGGCTGAACTCAATAGAATTCGTCAATGCGCCTGGGTCTGCTCGGAATCCAGATCGTGGCAGAAAACTGCCGGCGTTATAAAGGAGATAGTCACAAATGCCACTATACATTGATCGGAGAGGTCTCGGCCTTCTCGTTCAAGCCAACTCGCTGGCCTTTATGATCGGCGGCTATGACGGGAATCATAATTTCGGTGACATTTTGCAGATGATTGGAGCCCTTAATACACTAACTCCCTTCAAACCGCATTTGACTCCGGCGGTAATCATTGAACAGAACTGCTTGGTATCCCATCGTCAGGTCTTATCAGCTTGGGAAGATTCGCTTGATGGCGTCGCATTTATATTCTTTGGAGATCACGAGTGCGAATTACCGGATGGTCTTATACCTTTACCACACCTGGCCAATCCTACTGTTAACATTTTATATGCCTACGGCGGCTGTTATTTTAATAGGCGGTTGGGCGACAGAAAACAGACCATGATATCCTCACTATATGCTTGGCTTGCGGATTCCAATACAGACGCATCTAAAATAGTTTCACTTATAACGGGCGTACAAGTCGACGAATGGATATTATCACAGACAAAATGCGGTGCCTGGCTCGACCACTCATTGTTGCTTCGTTGTCGTGACGTAGATTCAGCTAACATTCTTAAGAAAAGGCTTCAGCATGTTGATCTTGGTCCGGATGACGCTATGCCACCATTGCTAAAAGCAACGCAAGTTAAAAATATTAAACAATCGGACGAATCGCCGATTCGCATTGGAGTCCATTTAAATATTCCATCTTATTCTGTTCAGGATGGCAATGCTCAGTCTGGATTATTATCTTCTCTTTTGCAGGACCTCCATACAACGCAATCAAAAGGAATTGTCGTTGTTCCTATATATTACGACGAAGACGAAGTATTGGAATCCAAATACTTTGAAGCTTTATTTGCACAGCTTCACCACTTGGATATTGCCATTGATCATGCTATTAATCTTGGTTTCGGAAAATCAGTCGATAAACTTGCATCGTTAGATTCCCTTCTTTGCTGTTCGTATCATATCGCCATGTCAGCTTGCCTAAGTGGAGTACGGACAGTTTTGATCGTAAGTAACGAATACTACGCCCAGAAGCTAAATGCGCTGAGGCAATGGTTTGACAATAGCATATTAGCTTGTTTGAAAATTTCTCCAGAATCTTCACTGGACCCGTGTCTCGTAAACCTTGGGAAGTTTCTTGTATCCGGGATCGGAATATCATTACCTACTGAAGAGACGCGCTCCGAGATTAGGCAACAAACTGAAGAGCATGTATCAATCATCACAGAAGTGATTAGATCGGTACTGCTTAACGGCATGGCCGATCTCGTTTCTGAAATTTCACGGGCCTACACACATGCATCTGCTGAGGTATCCCGCTTACGCAGCCTCAACTCGACTTTTTTGAATTCTGCAGACAAATCGCTCAGAACCCTACAGGAACAAAACGAATCAATAAAAGCTTTGCAGAAAGCAAATATGGAATTAACGAGCAGATTCCCGGAAATAAATCGGCTGTATCGCAAATACCTTAACCGCTCCGGATGGAAACTGGGATCGAAGCTTCTATGGCATACGACGCTGACCTCCCTCAGAAGGGTCTTTATGATAAAACGGGTTCAACGTTAGGGCGTCTAACAGGGGTTACGGGATCAGAGGGCCTTCGCGCTCAAAAGAACTGACCCGGCTTTGCTCGAATGAATTAACCCACCCGGAATGCAATCTCGAGATACTCATTTCGGGACCCGCTCGTGACGCGCTCTACACTGGGCGCCCCCCCTTCATTTACTTCCTGAAGTTACTTCATTTTCTTGCCTCACCGGGCATTATCAGTTCTTTTATAGTGGACTCTCTTTTACCGGGAGTACGAAGGAAACCGTCACGATTCCAAGCTCTTCGCGCGAATCCTGGAGGAGATCTTCTCCGCCATGAAGAGATCTTTTTCGTGAGTTTCCGGCAAGCCCGCATGAAATGAAATAGACGAGGGGCTATGATCGGCTGAAAATTCCATGAGGAAGGAAAAGGCCGATGAATCCCGAGAAAAATTCCCAGTCACAGACCAAGATGCAGGCGGTTGCTGCCCTATTTGATCAATGGAGAAGCACTCGCAAGAAAAGGGACCCCATTCCGGAAAGCTTATGGGAAGCCGCGGCAGATCTATCCCCATCTTATTCCACCTGTCAGATCTCAAAAGAGCTCCGGTTGGATTTTAGTAAACTCAAACACCGGATTCGTACCCGTTCGCACCGTACCGCTTCTCCGGAGTTTATGGAGTTGAAAGTGGAGTCGCTGTTTTCGATGGGGCAATGCCTCATCGAGGTTCGGTCCCCTGCGGGATTTGAACTCAAAATCC
>JBMFWU010000186.1:7004-10071 GCA_049964955.1 Syntrophobacteraceae bacterium | reverse complement strand
CCGAGCAGTTCGGCGGATGTGGAGGCCATTTCCTCGGAGGCCGCGGTGTTCTGCTGGACCACCTGGTCGAGCTGCTGGATGGCCCTGTTGATCTGGTTGGCTCCCGAGGATTGTTCGCTGCTGGCCGCGGTGATCTCTTGCACGAGGTCTGCGGTTCGCTGAATATCGGGGACGATTTTTCCGAGCATCTCCCCGGCTTTTTCCGCAATTCGGACACTGGAAGCCGAGAGTTTGTTGATCTCTCCGGCCGCGGCCTGACTGCGTTCGGCAAGTTTTCGCACCTCGGAGGCAACCACGGCAAACCCTTTGCCGTGTTCGCCGGCGCGTGCCGCTTCGATGGCGGCGTTTAAGGCGAGCAGGTTGGTCTGGCGTGCGATTTCTTCGATTATCGAAATCTTTCCCGCGATTTCCTTCATGGCGCCTACGGTTTCGACCACCGCCTTGCCGCTCTCGCCTGCATCTTCAGAGGCCTTCACCGCGATCTTTTCGGTCTGCTGGGCGTTGTCGGAATTCTGTTTGATATTGGAGGCCATCTGCTCCATGGAGGAGGAAACCTCTTCGACCGAAGCCGATTGTTCGGTTGCGCCCTGGGAGAGTTGCTCGGAACCGGCGCTCAATTCCTGGCTTCCCGCCATGACCTGTTGCGCTACGGACTGGATGCTGGAGGCCACCCGCGTAAGACTCGTGATCATGGTGGCCAGGGCCTGCATGAGCCTGTCGTCTTTCGAGCGCTCCTTCACCTTGACGGTGAGATTTCCGGAGGCGATCTCCTGGGCTGCCGTGGTCACTTCTTCCATGGAGCCGATCAGCGTATTGAGGTTGATTTTGATTTCATTGAAATCTCCCTTGTAGGTTTCGACGATTTTGGGAGGGATATCGCCCTTGCTGATCCGGTCAACGTATTCGGCCGCAACGTTAAGAGGGCCTATGACCGCATCGAGGGTATTGTTCACTCCCTGGACGATTTTTCGATATTCCCCCTGGTGCCTGGCGGCATCGGCCCGGGTATCGAGTCTACCCTCGACGGCCGCTTTGACCAGGCTGTCGGCATCCTGCACCAGGTCGGAGACGGCTTGAACCGTCATTGCCAGCCCGTCGTTTATCTTGGCAAAATTTTCCCCTATTGCGCGGGTATCCTCGTCGGTGGCGGCGATGGAGGGAGTAACGCTGAGATCTCCCCGTGCAACCTTGCCGAGATTTATCACCAGTTTATCAACCTCGACCGCTTGATAGTCGGCCTGTTTTTTCGCCAGCCGCGCGGCTTTTTTCACTTCGGTCAGATCCGTTGCGACCTCGAGAGCCCCGATTATCCTGCCTTCGCAATCTTTGATCGGGACGCCGGAGTAGGAAATATCCAAAGCCATGCCCTGCGGATGGGCGTCGGTTTCGGCCGTGATGGAGTGGCCGCGCTGCATGCATTGGCCTGTGGCGCACCTGTCCGTGCGACAATGCGGGGTTTTGAAGTGATCGTAGCATTTGGTCCCGATCACGGCCTGCTGCGAAAGACCCGTAAGGCTTGCTCCCACGGCGTTCATGTAGCGGATGGAAAAATCGCGGTCGACAATGAATGCGGGCACGGGCATCGAGTCGAGATGGGCAACGATTGCCCCCACGGTATTGTTCATTCCTTCGACGATTTTACGGAAATCCCCCTGGTGCCTGGCTGCATCCGCCCGGGAGGCGAGGCGGCCTTCGACGGCCTCTCTGGCAAGGCTTTCTCCATCCCGCACCAGGTCGGAGACGGCTTTAACCGTCATTGCCAGCCCGTCGTTGATCTTCGTAAAGTTCTCGCCCAATGTGCGGGTGTCTTCGTCTGTGGCCGCAGTGGAAGTGGTTACGTCCAGATCTCCCCGAGCGATTTTCCCGAGATTCACCACCAATTTCTCGACTTCTACAGCCTGATAATCGGCCTGTTTTTTCGCCAGACGCGCGGCTTTTTTTACCGCCGTGATGTCCGTTGCGACCTCCAGAGCCCCGATTATCCTGCCTTCCACATCTTTTACCGGCACACCGGTGTAGGCCACATCCAAATCCATGCCCTGCGGATGGGCCTCGGTTTCGGCTGTGACAGCGTGGCCGCGCTGCATGCATTGACCCGTGGCGCACTTATCGGTGCGGCAATGGGGTGTTTTCAGGTGATCGTAGCATTTGGTCCCTATAATGGCCTGCTGCGAAAGACCCGTGAGGCTTGCTCCGATGGCGTTCATGTAGCGGATGGAAAAATCGCGATCGATAATGAATGCGGGCACGGGCATCGAATCAAGATGCGCAACGATGGCCCCCACGGTGTTGTTCATTCCCTGGACGATTTTGCGAAAATCCCCCTGGTGAGCCGTTGCATCTGCCCGTGCGGAAAGTTCCCCCCGGATGGCCGCTTCGGCGAGTCTGTCGGCATCGGTTATGAGCGCGTTGAGATTGTCGATGCAAACATTCAGATTGTTTTTGATTTCGTTGAAATCACCTCTATATTCATCGACGATTTTTGGCGGAATGTCGCCCTTGCTGATCCGGTCTACGTACTCGGCCGACACGTTGAGGGGAGCGATTACCGCATCCAGGGTTTTGTTCACGCCTTCGATGACCGCTTTAAACTCGGAATCGACCTTGTCGGGATTGCCCCTGGCGGCAAGTTTGCCCTCGACGGCTGCGGCTACGAGATTTTCGGTCTCCTCGACAAGTCGTGCGATCGCCCTTGCCACGTTGCGGGACAGGGCGAAGGCCAATAGGATCCCCAAAGCCGCACAGATGCCACCCACCGCAAGGATGATCGTCCGTCCCATGGGGGTTGCTTCCACGGCGCCAACGAGGGTCACAAGCAGCAGCGCGGCCGTCACAAAAAGCGTGGCCCCCATTGCTTTTGCACCAATTCTGATGTTTTTGAGCATTGTGTATCTCCATCTCCGATATGCCGATCTGAGGTTCGTTGCGTTGTGCCCGGGAACCCCTCCGCGGGCTTCTGCTGTCACAACATTATTTCGGTATCCTGAAAAACATTCTGGACACTGAAAGAATAGCGACAAATCAGTGAGGGATTTTCACTAAAAGTGGATGATGCAGACTTGGTGGT
>JBMFWU010000186.1:0-6904 GCA_049964955.1 Syntrophobacteraceae bacterium | reverse complement strand
TCACGGCTGCCTGGAGGGGTTGGTCGCTCATATCCTCTGCGGCGGCGAGTTCGTCTGCGCTGAAAACTTTATCGATATCGAGAATGATAAGAAATTTGTCGTCCCGCTTGCCCATGCCTTTTATGAACCGGATATTTAGCCGGGTCCCGATGCGGGGGGGCGGCTCGATCTGATCGGGGGCGAGTTCTATGACCTCCTGGACCGAATCGGCGAGGGCCCCCAGGATGGTCGTCTCTCCGTCGATTGCGATCTCCACGATGATGATGCAGGTGTTTACGGTTTGTTCCGTGCGACTCATGCCGAATTTGAGGCGCATGTCCACCACAGGGACGACGCTTCCTCGTAAGTTTATAACCCCCAGCATGAAATCGGGAGTTTCAGGCACCTTGGCCACCACCGTATAATCCAGAACTTCACGAACCTTGGCAATATCGAGCGCAAAGACCTCTTCTTCCAGTTTGAAGGTAAGGTATTGGCTCGTCTCGGTTATTGAGGGTACGCTCATCGCCATCTCCTTATGGTATCTTACGAATTCTTCCTCGGACACATCGGTGCCGGGAGGGTGGTCACTTCTTCTACGAGCACATTGCTACAAGTCGCCGACTTTACGAAACACTTGAGCTTCGGGGCTCACCTGCTCAAAGAGGCCGGCTGTTTCCGCAGGCATTTTCTGGGTCTGTTCGGTGGCGAAGTAACCGCCCGGGGCAAGCGAGCGGTGAAACATTTTGACAACTTCGACACGCTCTGCCGGTTGAAAGTGCAGGAGCACGTTCTTGCACACGATCATGCTGAAACCTTGACCTATCGAGTCTAAGCTCAGAAGGTTGTGTTTTGCGAAAAGAACTCTATTTCTGACATTTTCCTCGATTCGAAATTCCCCCGGTTCGGTATTTTTGAAGTACTTGTCAAGCATTTCGGGGGGCATGCGCTTTACTTCCTCTTCCTTGTAGACACCCGAGCGGATTGTCGGGCCGAAAAGGTCGCATTCATCGATGTCGGTTGCATGAATGCGCAGGTTTTTGAATGCGAAGTTTCCCATGTTTTCGGCAAAAAGCATGGCCAGGGTATAGGCTTCCTGGCCCGCGGCGCACCCGGCATCCCACACCCGGATACGGCTTCTGCCCGCGGTGTAGGGGACAACATGGCTCACGGCAAGTTCCAGAGTCTGAAGGTCTCGGAAAAAGTAGGTGAAGGCCAAATCGGGTGCTCCTTTTGTTGGAGTTCGTCCTTTTTGTTGGGGTTCGTCGGGGCTCACCCCAACCTACGCTCGTGGAACGTGTCGGGTGATTTGGACCCAAGTCCCCCTTTGAAAAGGGGGGGGACCGATCCAGTCCGCGCCTCGGGTTGGCTTTCCGGACGAAAAACCGGCTAATTCAGGGTCATTTCCTGCAGTTCGGCGCTTTCCACCACTTTGGGGATATCGACGATGAGCGCAACACTGCCGTTGCCCAAAATGGTGGCGCCGGAGACCGCATCGACGTTGCGGTACATCTTGCCCATATTCTTGATAACCGTCTGGTGCTCCCCTATGACCTTGTCGACGACAAAGCCCACCCGGCCGTGAGAGGTGTCGGTAATGACGACCTGCTCGATATCTGGACTCTGGCCGTTTAGAAAAAATCGTTCGCGCAGCCGGATGTAGGGGACCAGTTCGCCTCGTACGCAGGTGATGCGGCGTCCGTGACTTTTGGATACTTCCTCGCGGGTCAGCTCGACACATTCTTCGACACTGGAGAGGGGCAGCACGAAGTGGCCGTCTCCGACCTGGACCAGCAGGCCGTCGATAATGGCCAGGGTGAGGGGCAGCTTGAGGGTGAGGGTGGTTCCCACTCCTTTTTGGCTTTTTATCTCGATGGAACCCCTCAGGGCGTCGATGCTGCTTCTCACGACGTCCATGCCGACGCCACGGCCGGAGATGCTGGAAATTTGCTTTGCCGTGGAAAAGCCGGGGGCAAAAATAAGAGAGAAGAGTTCCTTTTCGGGGAGTTCGGTTTCGGGGTCGATCAGTCCTTTTTCTACCGCCTTGGCCCGGATCGCCTCGGCGTCAAGCCCCGCGCCGTCGTCGGTGATGCTTATCAATACATTTGCCCCCGAATGCATGGCCGAGATGCGGACGGTGCCCTGTCTGGGTTTTCCGGCCTTTTGCCGTGCCTCCGGCGGTTCGATGCCGTGATCGATGCTGTTTCGGATTAGATGCATGAGGGGATCGTTGAGCCGCTCGATTACGGTCTTGTCCAGTTCGGTTTCCCCCCCTTCGGTTATCAGGGCGATATCTTTTCCGAGTTCCCCGGAAAGATCTCGAACCAGCCGCATGAACTTGCTGAAGGTCGTTCCGATTTGCAGCATCCGGATGCTCATGGTGTTGTCGCGCAGTTCGGCGGTGAGACGTTCGACTTCCTCGGAGATCGAGAGCAATTCCGAATTGTCTATGGAAGCCGCCGCCTGGGTGAGGCGGGCCTGAACGGTGACCATCTCGCCGACCAGATTTACAAGGGTGTCGAGCTTATCGGCGCGCACTCGTATGCTCGAAGCCTGTTCCTCTCTCAGGTGCTTGCTGCGCGCTGCCTGGACATGTTCCTGTTCAGCCAGGCCCACTTCCACCATACTCGAGTCGATCAGTCCCTTGTCGACCAGCAGTTCCCCGATGCGTTTCTGAGAACCGAGCGCATCCTGCAGGTCCGAGCGGGAGATGAGACCGCGGTCGATCAGAATTTGTCCGAGCTTTCTGGGCAGGTATGGACCCTCCTCGATGCCGGGCACATCGATGACCTGGATCTGCAGTTCGCACTCGTCCTCGACGAAGATGAAAACGTCTTTAATGGCATCTTCCGAATGGTGTGTCGTCAGGATGACGTCCCAGGAGAGGTGGCATTCTTCCGGGTCAAGGTCCTCCAGGTCGGGAATGTTTTCGGTGTGGGCGATGACGGTGCATTCCCCCATTTCTCGCAGTTCGTTTAGAAGAAGGAGCGGATTGGTTCCGCGGGAGAATATTTCGCGCTCCGGTCGGAAGGAAATCCTGAATATCTTCTCTTCCTGAGCGTCTTCTTTTTCCGACTCCGGGGTCCGGGGCGCGGTTGCCGCGGTTTGCGTCCCGGGAATGAGTTGTTGTAACGCCTTTGTGATCTCTGCGGTTTCGGCGGCATCGCCATTGGATTCATCGAGCATGGCGCGGATTTGGTCTCCGGCCCGAAGGACCAGATCGATCAGCGTTTTGGTGACGGTAAGTTTGCCGTTGCGGACCAGGTCGAAAACGGTTTCGATATCATGCGTGAACGCGGCGATATCATCGAAGCCCGCCATGGCGCCCGAGCCCTTGATGGTGTGCAGTGCTCTAAAGACCCTGCCGATCAGTTCGGTTTCCTCCGGGGTTTCCTCCAGGGCAAGCAGAGAGGTTTCCAGATCGGCGAGGAGTTCGAAGGCTTCCGCCCGGTATATTTCCCTATGCGTTTCCATCATCCCAGGACCTTTTTGACTACTGCGAGAAGTTGGTCGGGTTTAAAGGGCTTTACGATCCATCCGGTCGCTCCTGCCGTTTTTCCTTCCTGCTTTTTCTCCGGCTGAGACTCGGTTGTGAGCATCACGATCGGCACGAACTTACAGGAAGGGTTCGCTCGTAAAGCTCGGATGAGTTCGATTCCATCCATGTTTGGCATGTTGAGGTCGGTCAGCACCATAGCGACACCCGCCCCCTCGATCTTGGAGAGGGCGTCCTTGCCGTCCGAGGCCTCGAGCACTCCGTAGCCCGCCTGTTTGAGGGTGAAGCTCACCATCTGGCGAACACTGGCCGAGTCGTCTACCGTCATGATGACCTTGCTCATGATGTCCAATCTCCTGTCCACAGGCAGCTCTTGCAGGGGTCTTTGTGGCAGCCGACGGTGCGAACGAGCCCTGCCTCGCGCACCATGCGCTTTAGCGCTTCGGGCTTTCGCTCGCCTAACCCGAGTTGTTTGCCGCACCGAATAGATTTGCGATGAGCCGAGCAGAGCAACTGTATGGTCGAGAGGTCCAGCCCCGAGAGTTCCCCCATGTCGATGACAATCTGTTCGCTGTTTGCAAGCGCTTCCAAAAGCGCCGGTTTCAGTTCGCCTGCTCGCTCTATGGTCCAGTCGCCTCGCAGCTTTAGAATGTTTTTGTTGTCCCATCTGATCGTTTCGAGTTCCATCCGGTACTCACTCCTTTTGGCGTCACCATCGGTTAAAAGAGCTCGACATTATCGCCCAGATCGTCTTCACTTGCCTCCATCGGCCCGCTTTCTTCACTGAGGGTCTCTAGCTGCGGGACCTCCGGGGGGCTTTCTTCGTCTAAGGCCGGCTTTTCCTGCGGGTCCAGACGAAAAATCGCCTCATGCACCTCGCGTTCGGCCTGCATCGTATAGCTGGCCTTGAGGGCCTCCATGCGCTCATCGCTGCCTTCGGGGCCCTCTGCCGGCGCTTGGCGAAGGAATGCGACCATCTCTTCGAGCTTTCCCACAATCACGCCGAGCGACTGATGGATTTTCGTGTGGACGCTCACCTGGCCGACCGCTTTTCGGATATCCTCCGAAAGAGAGCAGCCATCGAGGTTTACGCGCGAGAGCATGGAGGCGATGACCTGATTTACGGTGCGAAGGGTCTCGAGCTGGTTTCCGAGCGCTTCGCCCGCCAGGGTCGATGCTCCCGGGCCGCCGTTGGTTCCGGCGTCTGTGGCCGTGATCAGAGAATCGGAGGTGGCGATGATCGAACGTAGAGCATCCCCGACGATTGCCGTGAGCCTGCGGGTCTCGATGGAGAGCTGGTGGGTCGATTCGGCGAGCACTCCGAGCGATTCGCCTTCGTTGCCGATGTGGCAGGATTTGACGATGGCGTTTAGAGAAATGAGCTTGATCTTTTCACCGATGGACTCGATGCTTCCGGCCTGGGCGGAGATCTCTTCGAGCATGCCCCCCACCGAGCCCATGGTTGCACCAAGCTCGCGGCCGGCTTCTCCATAGGTCCCCACGGCGGACATGACCAGGGAAAACCCGGTCTCTATTTCGGCAAGAAAAGAGTGGTCCGTCTTATCGGCCGCTCCCGCCAACCCGGAGGTCTCCCGGGCCATTTCCTCGACGAGGTCGGCGAGAGCCAAAAGATTGTCGAGTATCTGATTTACTGCCGAGAGCAACTCGTCTCCGGCATATTTTAATTGCGCGGCCTGCAGTTCCGCTATATTGCGCGCAAGAGGCAGGTCCCCGCCTTCCTCCCGCTCCGGGGGAATAATTCCGACGAGCGCATCCCGCGCATGTTCGATCCTCTGACGCGTGATGTCGTGAAACTGCATGGATAAAACGATCTCGCCGATCCGTTTGGAGACGGTCTCGAAGTGGGCGGAGATTTGTCCTGCCGCCTTCGAGGAGAGGCCGTGTTTTTCGAGCAGAGACTCAAGGCCGGACATTGTTTTATCGAGAACGATACCCGCCTGCTTTTGCCGCGCGGCTTCCAGTTCCAGCACTCTTTCGAGGGTCTGGCCAATCATGTGGCTCAAAGATTGACAGCTTTCATTGAGCTTGGAGGACCTGTCCTGAATCTCCCGGGACAGCTTTTCCACTTCGCTCGCCAGAGTGTCGAAACCGAGGTCCCGGTCCCCCAGCCGGGCGCTTTCTATTCGTATCGATATGCACAAAACGCGCAGGAGCAGGATGACCTTGTTAAACCCATCAGCCAGATCGTCGAGGCCTTCCAGCTTTTCGAGCACGCTTCGCAGATTGTCGGTGTTCTGTTTCGAACCGCTTTCAAGGCGGTTGATCCCTTCGATCAGAGCGCCAAACCCTTCGATTACCGTCTGAAGGTCCTCGCCGGACATGCGGGAGGCGACCTCCGAGCAGGCCTTCGAAAGCGCTTCGGCGCGCTGATAAAAGCCCTGCAGGTTTTCTCCCAACGAGAGGAACTCGCCCTCCGTGGAACCGGCCAATACCCCCAGGTCGTCTGTCAGCTCCGGCAGCCCGCTGTGCCACTTTGTCGAGGGCAATTGGCGCTTGAGCCTGCCGAGCAACTCTTTCCACCAAAAAAGAAATTTCATGCAAAATGTCCCTGAATGCGAGTTTACAACAACCCGATTTTCGGGCCTGAGGCGCTTTCGTTCCGCCCGGGAGCTCTTCTGAGGAGAGCGCGCCCCGGGTGATGTTCTCTTTCAGAAAGCTAATTCGGAATTATTCAATCATTTCTGTAGCTAAAAAATGAGCGACAAATTACTGACAGGTGTTCACTGATTTCCGGATGGACATCCGTCAAGATTCTGTGGAAATCAGATAGGCTCTTAAATTTACTTTCTTTTGTGTCAGTCCGAGCTTCGATCGGAGCCGGTAGCGGTGCGTCATGACGGTATTGAGGGAAACCCCGAGCAAGGCTGCGATTTCTTTATTTGTTTTGCCGGATTTGACAAAATTGGCAACCTGGGCTTCCATGGAACTGATGTGGCTGTTTTTGAGCGAAAGGTTTCTCAGGAATGAGGAACAGATCTCCAGCAGGTTCTTTTCCAGTGTGTCGACATACTTGTGATGTTCTTCCCCGAGGCGGGCCTTTTTCAGCTTTTCCACATAGGGAAGAATCGATTCTTTCACATTCAATGTGATATCCGCCTGGAGATCGTCCTTTTCCCTGCCTGCCCGCTGCAGGAGTACTGCCATCGCGATGTTCAATTCCTGCAGTTCCGTTTGCATTTTCCGCTCTCGGTCTATTCTTTCGATTTTGGCCTTCATTTCCGCCGGCAGGAATGGCTTGGCTATGAAGTCCGCCGCACCCGCCCTGACTATGTCGCTGTATGTATAATTGGTGTGGCCGGTCATCATGATCGTATCGACTTCGGGGGCGGCTTCGATGATTTGACTGAGAAGCTGGAGACCGTCGATTCCCGCCATCTGAATGTCGGAAATAACGAGTTCGAAACCGCC
>JBMFWU010000185.1:0-10079 GCA_049964955.1 Syntrophobacteraceae bacterium | reverse complement strand
GGGTAGGGTCATCAAAGTCGCAGGCTCCCATATTGCTTTGGGGGACGGGTGGGGGCGAGGTGAAGGCAGCCTGTTTCATCCTGGCCCGAAAATCTACGGGTAGGTGTTTCTCATAGATAGTCGGCTGATAGCGTGCGGCGTCAACCGTCACCTCAATAAGATGCGCGAGTTCCCGCACGTTCCCGGGCCAATCATGCCTGCTCAGCAAATCCATAACCTCCGGGGCGATTCCTTTTGGTGCTATTCCGAGATTCTCGCATACCCGGTCTGAAAGGTGGCTCGCCAATTCTTCGATATCCCCTGTTCGCTTTCTCAGTGGAGGCAACTGAATAACCAGTGAGTTCAGCCGGAACAAAAGATCATTCCTAAAGGAACCCTCCCTTGCCATCTGCTCGAGGTTACGGTTTGTCGCGGCTACCAGCCTGAAGTCGCTCTTAACCTCCTGCTTTGCTCCCACGGGGCGGAAATAGCGCTGCTCCAAAACTCTCAGGAAAACCTTCTGCAATGACAGGGACAATTCGCCGACTTCATCCAGAAACAGCGTGCCCCTATCAGCCAGTTTGATCAATCCGTCTCTGGTTCTGTCTGCGCCGGTAAACGCCCCTTTGACATGCCCCAGCAGAGTGCTCTCGCCCAATGTATCCGGAATCGCCGCGCAATCCACAGTGACGAAAGCCTTTCCGGCCCGTGCACTGTTATTGTGAATCGCCTCGGCGAACAGTTCCTTGCCGGTCCCCGTTTCACCCGTAATAAGGATATTGAGTTCTCCACCTGCAGCCTGGGCGACTTGATCCAGGCAAACCGATATCTGCGAACTTTTGCCGATAATCTTTCCCCTTCTCAGGACAGCGGGCGGCTCAGGAACCTTCTTTAAGTCCTCGCGATACTGGAGCGCATGATTCAACGCGGCAATGAATTCATCGGGCACCAATGGCTTCGCCAAGTAGTTCCATGCACCGCTCCGGATGGCTCTGTCAGCTCCTTTACCAGATCCAAAAGAAGTCATTATGATAACTTCCGGACGATTTTTTTCCGCAAGGAACCTGGGCAGATAATCGTCGCCGCTTCCCTCCGGAAAACACACGTCCAGAAAGATGACATCATACGGCTTGTGTTCTGACTGCTGGAACCCATCTTCGAGGGCCAGGGCATACTCGGCGTTATGCCCCATTTCCTCCACCAAATCGGAAAGAATTGTGCAAGTATGGATGTCGTCGTCAATGATCAGTACGTTGGCCATCACAAATCCACTGCTTAGTCATCAATTTCGGGCGGGCGCTTTTCTTTGCATTTTTCAATTTCTTTAATATATTCGTCGCGCTTACGCCAATGCTTTAATGGAATTGCTTGCAACTTTCGGCACTGACGGTCGGTAGGGCATCAATGATTCCGAGCACACAGGATGGTGCGTTTTTGAAAATACTTCAATTACCGGTTAGTTGACTGGTCACCTCCCGGGCAGGCCAGCCGATAATGTGCTCGTTTTCCGGACGCTGCCCGATGCCCCTGCTTTTCACATCGGTGATAAATTTTTTCCTTCTGATTTCGCCGCAATAATTCGTGCAATTCAAGATTTTGGAGAGCGTGCCGCTGTACCATGTCCGCGTCAGGGGTCGGACGGTTTGACACATAACTGTTTTATCGAGATTGCCCCCTAAGCCAATCTCGCCCCTGAGGATAATGCGTTTGGAAATCACCGGGAATGCCCCGGGCTCCGACAAGCAGATCATTTGGCTTTTCTGGGCAATGACTGCCCCCGGGGCATCGCCACATCTCAGACAGAAACTGTGCAACGGTCTGAATCGTAATGGAAAAGGTCGCATCCGGACGGTTGATAATCGGGCCGAAATGGCGTAGATCGCCCGTGAGGAAGTGAGTTGCCCGGCAAGTGAGCGCCGCTTGAAAGATGACCGCATCGCTGCGTGGCAGACCATCGGGAAAGCCGACGGAAAGGTCCGCCGTGACCAAAGTCATGTGGTTTGTCAAGGATTCAAGAAATGGGAGCGAGTGTGGGTATTTGGCCGCGAGGTTTCGCTCTGCCTCAATCAGGGCTGCATCGCTTGTGAAAAGCAAAAAGTGCCCGGCGACCCCAAGCTCGATGATGAAGGCAGCCTTTCCGTCGGGATTATGGGCGGCGGTAAAAAGCACATTGGCGTCAAGGAAAACACGCATCACTGCCGGGCCGCAAGCCGTCGCAATACCGCTTGCCGTTCCGTGTCGTCAAGCCGGTCGGCCTGGTCCCACGCCAACACCTGCTCATCGGTATACATCTCGACTTCAAGCACCATCGCAGGCTTCAAGATCAGTTCATTATCACGTTCTTCCAAGATCACCGCACCGCCGTTCTTAATACCGAATCGCTTGCGCACCGACACCGGCAGTGTCAACTGTCCTCGATTTGATACGATAAGAGTTTGCCTCATTGCGTAATCTCCTCGTTTCGCCAAAATATAGCGGAAATTCGGAAATTCGTCAATACTGCCATCAATCGAAGGACCGTGGGGTTGCAAAATGCTGCCAAAACGGGTTCCCCCATCACGGCACCGGCTACACTACGCCAAGGCGCTTCATCTTGTAGATCAGCCCCCGCCGCGTAATCCCCAGAATATCGGCAGCCCGCGTGCGGTTCCCGCCGGTTTGCTTCAGGGTGCGGCGAATGATATCCGTCTCGCTTTCCTCGAGCGTCCTGACATCCTGCGGATTTTTTGCGGCCGGCTCCTCGCTATTGGTCCTGGCGCCGGAAGCGCGAACCGCGGGCGGAAGGTGTTCGGGAAGAATCACATCGGTTTGTGAGAGCAAAGGCGCCCGCTCCATGACGTTGGCCAACTCCCGGACATCGCCGGGCCGGGGATGGGCCAAAAGCACCTGTGCCGCCGCCCGGGAGAGCCGATGATCTCCAACTCGCCCCTTCTTTTTCAAAGGGGGACTCGGGGGTTCGAATCACCCGACGCATTCCAAAGTTTCCGAAAGATAAAATTTAGTTTATGCCCCCGCCTGCCGACCCCGATATATATGAGGAAGGCGGAGGATTCCTCCGGGTTATTGCTGACGGACTGTAGAAGGAAAAACACCATGTTGAGACTGACTGTGGGCAAAAAGATCATGTTCGGTTTCGGGCTGCTCGTCGCCCTCGGAGTGCTGGTCGGATCGATGGCTTTCTGGCAAACCGGCCGGGTGGGCGACGCTGTCGACGATCTTCATCAAACGCATGTGCCTCTTGCCATTCTGGGAGGAGCGATCCAGTCGACGGCGCTCAAAGAGGAGTTGGCGGCCAGCCGTTATCTCATCCTCGGCCAGGATCAGTACGCCGTTGAATTCAAAAAGGATGCTCAACGCACAGACAAGCAACTGAAAGAGGCCATGAAGCTGGTCCGCGACGACGACGATCTGGTGCATGACGGATGGCCGAACCTGTTGGACAAGGCAGTCAAGGCTCACGAGCATTTTGTAACAATCGCAAAAAGCTTCATCGACGGAACCATCCCAAAGGATGCTTCCGTCATCAATCAAAGAACCGTCGAGTTGAAAACCGCTTCCAAAAAGTTTGAGGAAGCACTCCATACCTTCAGTGCAGCCAACATAACCGAAGCGAAAAGGGTTGCTGCAGAAGCCCTTCATCGCAGCAACTTTGCCCGGACGTCTTCCTCCATTCTAACTGTTTCCATGGTGCTCATTGGAGCGCTCCTGGCATTTTTCCTGACAAGAGCCATCATCAGGCCGATCAATGGTATCGTCGCCGGCCTGCGCGATGCCTCCGATCAGGTTGGCGGGGCCTCTACCCAGGTTTCCTCATCCAGCCAGCAATTGGCCGAGGGAGCCTCCGAGCAGGCGGCTGCCCTCGAGGAGACCTCCTCGTCTCTTGAGGAAATGGCCTCCATAACCAGGCAAAATGCCCAGAATGCCGACCAGGCAAACCGTCTTATGGACGAGGCAACGGGAATGGTAAAGGGCGCTGACGAATCCATGCAGGATCTTACCGGTTCCATGCAGGAGATTTCCAAGGCATCTCAAGACATCCAGAAGATCATCAAAACCATTGATGAGATCGCTTTCCAAACCAATCTCCTGGCCCTTAACGCAGCCGTGGAGGCCGCAAGAGCCGGTGAGGCGGGCGCCGGATTCGCCGTCGTTGCCGATGAGGTGAGAAACCTTGCGCTGCGGGCTGCCGAGGCGGCGAAAAGTACCACCGACCTGATCGACGGTACGATCAAAAGGATCAAGGACGGCTCCGAGGTAGTAACGAGGACCAACGAAGAGTTCAGCAAGTTGGCAACCAGGGTCATGAAATCAGGCGGGCTGGTCGGAGAAATCACAGCCGCTTCCCGGGAACAGGCCCAGGGGATCGAGCAGATAAACAAGTCTGTAGCCGAAATGGACAAAGTCGTCCAGCAAAATGCAGCCAATGCCGAGGAATCGGCTTCTGCTTCGGAAGAGCTCAACGCACAGGCCAAACAACTGAGGGAGATGGTTCTGGAGCTCGCCACCATTGTGGGGAGGTAGACGAGGCGCCCCCCAAAAAGCCGGCGGAGAGCCGCCAAAAGGAAAACGGGGGAACCGTGACGACATCTCGGCTACACTACGCCAAGGCGCTTCATCTTGTAGATCAGCCCCCGCCGCGTAATCCCCAGAATATCGGCAGCCCGCGTGCGGTTCCCGCCGGTTTGCTTCAGGGTGCGGCGAATGATATCCGTCTCGCTTTCCTCGAGCGTCCTGACATCCTGCGGATTTTTTGCGGCCGGCTCCTCGCTATTGGTCCTGGCGCCGGAAGCGCGAACCGCGGGCGGAAGGTGTTCGGGAAGAATCACATCGGTTTGTGAGAGTAAACGCGCCCGCTCCATGGCGTTGGCCAACTCCCGGACATTACCCGGCCAGGGATGTGCCAAAAGCACCTGTGCCGCCGCCCGGGAGAGCCGATGGTCTCCAACTTTGCCCTTCGAAAGAAAATGACGGGCCAGGGGCAGGATGTCTTCCACCCGCTCGCGAAGCGGGGCAACTTCAATGGCGATGACGTTCAATCGATAGTAGAGGTCCTGGCGAAAACGACCGGCCTCGACATCTTCCAAAAGCATTCGATTCGTCGCCGCCACCAGGCGATAATCCACCGCGATTTCTTTGTCGCTGCCAAGCGGGGTGATGCGGCTGGTCTCGATGGCGCGCAACAGGGCGGGCTGCAGCTCCAAAGGCATATCTCCTATTTCATCCAGAAAGAGCGTGCCGCCCTCGGCCTCACGAAACCGCCCCGGACGCCTGGCCATCGCTCCGGTAAAAGCTCCCTTTTCATGACCGAAAAGCTCGCTCGCCAGAAGGCTTGCCGGCAGCGCGCCACAGTTTACGGTCACCATGCCCCCGGCTCGCCGGGGGCTGTTCCTGTGGATGAAGAGGGCAACGACCTCCTTGCCGCTTCCGCTCTCTCCGGTGAGCAGCACATTGGCATCGCTTTGAGCGACTCGATAGGCGTCCAGAAGCGCGCTCCGCATGGCCGGACTCTCGGCGACAATTCCTCTCAGCGCCTCGGGCGGCAGCGTTTGCTCCACCACCTCGATTCCAATACCTGCCCCATCCCGCACGGCCGCAAGCAACTCATCCAGATCGACCGGCTTGGAGAGGTAGTCGACCGCACCGAATCGCATCGCGTTTACCGCATCGCGCACATCCGCATAAGCCGTCACAAGGAGAAACGGCAGCCCGGGATGCTCCCGGCGCGCCTGACGCAGGAAATCGATCCCGTTTGCACCCGGCATACGGACGTCACTGACCACTATGGACGGTACGCTCCTTCGGAGGATACTCAAGGCTTCTTCCGCCGAAGCTGCAGCCTGAGTCGAAAAACCCGCTGCGCCGAGTATCTGCATGTAGAGCTCGCGATAGCGCAGCTCATCGTCAACGATGAGCACGTGTGGGTTCATGGTTGCCCCCTCTTTTTTTTGCCGCGACTATGCCGGAGATGCACATGGTTGTGCCCTGGCCGGGTTGAGAGCCAGCCGTGATCGTCCAGCCGTGATCTTCGACGAAACGCTTGACAATGGCCAATCCGAGCCCATGCCCATCCGGGTTTCCCGTTACATACGGCTTGAAGATATTGTGCAGCAGCTCAGGAGGAATTCCGCGCCCCCGATCGGTGATCGCAAGGCTTGCCCGTGCCCCGTGGCACTGCATCTCGACCCTTATGGCACTGCCCTCCGGTGAGGCCTGCAGGCTGTTGAGGAGAAGGTTCACGAGCACCTGTCGCAGCATCTCTTCATCGGCCATGATGATGGCCGGAGGGCAGCTTACCTGAAGAGACACACCGCAGGCATCGAATTCGGCCTGGAGAACCTCCGCTATCTTTGCGATCACTTCCTGGATATTCAGGGATACCGGCCTGACCTCCCGCTGTCTGGCAAAGGTCATGAAGTGGCCCAGGCGGGAAGCGGATTTATCGACTTCATCGATGATCGTTTCGATAAGCATCCTGCTTCGCTCCGGCACTTCGGGCGTACGGACAATCTGTTGAGCGATACCGGAAATGATGCCCAGGGGGTTTTTGGTCTCATGGGCAAGGCCGGCGGCGGCAAGCCCCAGATCTTCCAGGTGAGCCGAACGGGTGCGTTCCGCTTTCAGCTGCTCGGCGAGAATGCGGCTCCTGATGGCCATAACCCAGGCGGTGATGCTCGCGCAAAGGAGCAGAACGGCCGAAGCAAGAGGAATAACCATGTGTGTCAGCGCTTTCGAGGCGCCATGATCTCTAACATCGCCGCCGATAATCATGAGCTGCTTTCGACCGCTCATTCCGGACCCGGGGGATTTGTCGGGTCCCGCACGCCCACCTTGCAGTTGAACTTTTCGACTGTACAGGAAATAGCCATCCTTGAGACTATCGGTTTCTTCCACCGGCAAGCGCAAGGCGGGCGGGACCTTACCCGCCTCCAGAATCCGCCTGCCATCCTGTTCGAGGACAATGAACTCGTACGGATAATTCCGGATGATTTTCTCCAATATCCGTTCGATTTCGCCGCGCGTAAGATGGCCGTTCTGCTCCAGTCCGCTCACCACACCGGTCAGCATGGCGGATACCTCGCCTGCCCGGCCCCGCTCGTTTTCCAGAACGTGGTCCGTAAACCCCTCCCATGCCTGCCAGGACCAGAAAGCCAATGCCAGAACCAATACTGCGGTGACCGCAATGGGGATACGGTACGTTCGGATGACGGTGTTCATTTATTGGAGATTCCTTCACCAGCGAGAGGCCTACTTCCTCAGCGCCGCCAGCCGTTCCTCAATGCTGCCGGTTTGCAGCTCAGGCTTTCCCGATGCCTGAGCCATTGCAGCAGAGATATTGGCATCCTCCTTCTCCGTATTGGTTGGCGTGAGCATCATGGAGCGCGTATTTGCCGCATCGGCCTTTACCTTTGCCGCCTCGGCCTTCTTTTGCATCGCCTCCAGCGCCACATTGAATGTTCCACCCTCTTTCTTTATTCCGGAAAGCACCTCGGCGGTGCGTGCCCGCTTCTCTGCGCGTTCCTGCTCCAATTCGGCCCGCCGCATCTCGGATTTGGCATGTACCAGGCGAGATCGGGCCTGTTTCAAAGCCTCAGCCGATTCCCCGACGAACTTTGTAAGTTCATCCATCAGCAGCCTGGCCTCATCGGCTTCCTGCTTTTCCCGCTCGACATCCGGCTTCATCTGCTCCAGAATTGCTACCAGCTTTTCCAAGCTTGCCGAAAGGGAGGCTTTCTGGCCAGGGTCCGGGGCCTCCATGCTCTGCCGCTCCAAAAGAGTCGCGGCCTGGAGCCTTTGCTCATAGAGCGCCGCAATCTGGTCGGCCTCTCTTGCCTCCCTTTGATAATCGCTCCGTGCTCTGGCCAATTCCTCGCTCGCCTTGGCGAGTTGGTCGGAAAATTCGGCTATCTGTGCTTCCGTGGCAGTCTCGGGGTCAAGGGTGACCAAAAACTGTTGCACGGAGGTAACGGCGTTTTCAGCATGCTTTTTGAACAGATTGCCCAGAAAACTCATCGAAAGCTCCTTTCGAATACAATCGGCTTAACTATGTTCCACGGCGTGCGCCGGCGCCTCGCCGGGTTGATTAATTCCGACGAGTTGCCAGCCCGAAGCGCCGAGATCACGGCAGAACGTCCAAAACTCCTGGAATTTTACGGGATTCAATCTATCTCCTCCCACAACATCTCCGGTCCGCTCGTCTTCGCTGTAGTCTAGCAGGTTTGCCGTAATCATGGCCGTGACATAGTCGCGTCCCTCTTCCTGCCACACCTCGGTAACTTCCACCCTCCTCACGGCGATGTTTTCGAGCCGGTTTATCCGCCCCTGCCTCTTCATCTCCGCAAACTGCTCCCCGAAGTAGGCAACCATTTCCGGTGCGAGCATCCCGTACATTCCCTCGAGACTGCGGTGCATCCACGCGGCCTGGACTCGGAAGAAAATATCCTGGAAGGTCTCTTTGAGAGCATCTTCCGAGAATCCGGGGTCCACCTGCCTGAACCTTTGCAATCCTTCCTCCACCTCGGTACCCGAACCGTACGCCCCTTGCACCGGGCCACGAACATCGTCTTCAAAGTGCCGGGAAAAACCGGCGCCGGTAAATAGAGCGGCTCCTCTCCTTTTAAAAAACCGCCAGCCAAGGTAGAGGACAACTCCCAGAATGGCGAGATCGAGCAGGCCGATTCCGCCCCTTGGGGCCGCTCCCGGGGCCGCGTGCCCCGTCCCCCCGAACAACATGTTTCCAAGGAACCCTCCGGCAAGCCCTCCAGCCAACCCTGTCATGAAGGGATTACGGCTGAGGCCCACATCCCGGGACTGGGGAATCGTTCCAGGGTAGGATCGCGCTCCCGGCGAACCATAACTGTTTACGCCCGGCGATAGCCTCGAGGGCATCTTCGGTGAGGAGAAACTCCTTCCGCCGCGGCTTCCGCTCAAACCGCCCCCTCCGGCCCTTGCCCATCCGTTCGATTCCGTAAACAGGAAGACCGCCAACACCACCAACACCAACGGCACTATGATCGAGCATGCCCCTGGATTGCGCTTCATCTTCTTCTCCTTATCCATCCGTCACCGCAAGTTGACAGTTACCCGGCGTTTGTCGCCAAAATCGAACAGCTGCGTGAGGAAAAATCGGCTGCCGGGATGGCCTGATCCAACTCTATTGCAATCTCCATTCCAGCTTTTAACAGGATCTGCGGCATGATAGTTGCCTCGTTTTCCCGGAAGACATACGGATTCCACAGGATACTACAAACGGCATCGACGGCTTTTTTAGAGGAGGGAAACTTTTCGGGCAAGGCCATGACAAGGGAAACGAGACCACCGGACAGATGGTCGCCTGGAGTTTTGCGGCGGTAAACCTGACCGTTGCCTTGAGCATACTGATTCGAGAGTTAAAGAAGTTTGCCCTGTTTGGACCCAAAGTGCAGGAGAGTCTTTCCAAATTCAATATTGCCCAAAAGAAGCGCCTCATGATCTTTCAACATGTTTTCAATCCCGGCCGCTGCTTTTAATTTTGCTGGTATCGCTGCTTTTGATCGGTCACATCGCCATAGATTGAACCTGGGGTTTCATCGCTCCGATCCTGCCCCTGCCGGCGTGAAATCTTTTCACAATTGCGCAATCTTTTCACATGAAAATCGATGACAACCTAAGACGCAAGAGCGCGGGGGCTTTCGCCCCCCGCCCCCCACGCCGCTGCGCGGCGCAGTTGGCCCTGTTTCATTTGACCCGCAGATGCGGAATGATTACGTTGGGTTGTAGAACATTTCAAAAAACGGGAAGTCTGCTCGGATCGCTTGCTGCTTCAAATCGGAGTATCCCATAAAGTTGAGTCTTGCGCCTGGTCGATACCCGGCGTGTTATCACTGAAGAAAGAAAGGAAGGCCTATGAATCGCGTAGCCGGAATTCTTGCTTTCGCGTTGGTTTCCGTTGCGGCCCTCGGGATTGCGCTATTTGTGCCCCTTAGCAGTAAAACCGAGTCGAAAACCCTGGATAACCTGATGACGGCTTACAATGGAGAGAGCAACGCCCGCGCCAGGTACCTCGCCTATGCAAAGGAGGCCGATCAGGAAGGCTACGGCAAGGTAGCCAGTCTCTTTCGTGC
>JBMFWU010000184.1:0-10090 GCA_049964955.1 Syntrophobacteraceae bacterium | reverse complement strand
GAGATGGTACGTGTCTGCGAAAGCATAAGGGCTGGTCAGAAAGAGGGATATGATACTCAGCACTAAAATGGCTGTATTCGCACGCACTTTCATAACACATTCTCCTATATTGTCTTGCACTAGCGCAACTCGTTATTTGATGGTACCAATTAGTTAATACATGCGAAAAAAAAACAATAGGGAGTCACCCGGCTCAAAACTCTGCCGCCCCCTGGGAGCCGCCAATAGCGTTGAGGGCTGGGCAGGCTCTAAACGGCATCCAACCGTCGGGGTACGCAAAAAGAATGTGACGCTCGGCAGCGCTCAGGTCTTTGTCGGTATCGAAGGATTTTCCACCCCTGGTAGTTATTATCACAGCCCATCGTCATCATCTTTGCCTTCGCTGGTGTTTTTTTATCTGCGGGTACTATCAATCCTGCCCGACAAAGCATCTCATCATTTCCATAAAGGCCTCCAGGTGCGGGGAGATCCATTTGTCCCTGCATTGGAGCATCAGGATTCCGGTTTCCAGGTCGTCTTCCCAATTCAGCTCTGCCACTCTGCCCTGTTCGAGTTCCATCCGGATAGCAATTTCGGGCATGAGGGTCACTCCCAACCCTGCCATAATCGTCTGTTTGACAGCTTCTATGCTGTTCATTTCGATGACTGTGGCCGGCATTACTTTCTGAGCCGCCAATTCCTGCTCGAATATCATCCGGTATCCGCAGTCACTTTTTGGCAGGAGGAGGACCTGCCCTTCCAGATCTTTGAAACCAACCTGCCTGCATAATGTCAAGGGATGGAGGGGATGGGTGATAACGGCAAGTCGCTCGCTGCGCAGAAATTCCGCTTCGATGTTTTCCGCTCCGATGCCGTCTGAAAAAAGAAAGGCCAGGTCCACCGTGCCGATTCGAAGTTCGTGCTCCAGAGAGTGAACGGCACAACTGGTGATATCCAGACGCACACCGGGAAACCGCGCCTGATATTCACATAGAGCACGGGGCAGATACCAGGCGGCAATGGTCTGAGGCAGCCTCAGTGTGAGCAGGCCCGACGGCCGGCTCTTGCCGGCAAGGTCGGCCAACGCCTCCTCCCTTACGGCCAAAAGCTTGTCGGCGTATACGAGCAATTTAGCTCCGGCTTCGGTAAGTTGGACGGATTTGCCGATCCGTTTGAAAAGCATGGTCCCGATTTCATCCTCGAGACTCTTGATCTGGGCTGAAACGGTCGACTGTGCACAATTGAGGACCTCTGCGGTCCGGTTGAAATTCATAAGCGTTGCGGCGGTTCGGAAGGTTCGCACACGCTGGAGGTCCATGGGGTATTCTCCTCATTAATCGCGCTTTGCGATAAGCATATCCAAAATATTCGTTGGACGGGGCATTTTTCATTCGATACATTATACAACATGATTATTTGATAGAAACAAACTCTAATCGAAATAGAAGATTAAGTAGTGCATCCACTTTGAAAGGGCAACCCATGACGCGAAATGAAACCGAAACACCGGACACGATTCCGGTCGTTCCCACGCGCCCATTCGGCAACACGGGGGTCGGAGTACCGAAGCTCTGCCTTGGCGGATTCTCTGTTGTGGGCACGGACAGCGTATCCCTGCTGGACGAGGCTCTCAAGTGCGGCATCGACTGCTGGGAGTTCACCTCATTTACCGGCCGGGCCTTCGGCGACTACTTCAAGACGCACCCGGGCGTCCGAGAGCGAGTCTTCCTGTCGGCGAAGACGATGTCGACGGCTCCGGCGGCCATGCAGAAAGATCTGGATAGAGCACTGAGCGAGAACCAAACGTCTGTCATCGATTTTTTTGCAGTCCATCGGGTGGATGACGTCGAAGTGCTCACGGACGACGTGAGAAGATGGGCGGCGGAAGCCAAAAAGCAAGGGAAGATTCGGTTTTTCGGATTCTGCACCCACAAGAGGGTGGACAGTTGCCTGGACCGTGCGGCCGATCTCGGATGGATAGATGGTATACAAGCCTTCTACAATTACAGGACGCAGGCTGTCGGATGCACGGAAGCGGCCCTGCAAAAGTGTCATGAGAAGGGCATCGGGATATTCACGGTCAAATCCATGGGATTATGCGTCCGGAAGGAAGCCGATCTACAGGGGCTTTCGATTCCGAAGGACAATCTGCCGGCTCTTTTGGCCTGCCGCGGCCTGTCGTTCGAGCAGGCAAAGCTTAAGGCCATCTGGCAAAATCCACATGTGACCTCTGTCTGCTCTCTCATGCCCAGTGTGGCGATAATGCGGGCGAACGCCACGGCCGCAATGGACGAGCGTCCCCTGGATAGCGAAGTCATGAGGTTACTGGCCGATCACGCAAATGCTACGGGCAAGTATTTTTGCAGACGTTGCGGCGTCTGCGATACGGTGGCTCCGGATGGCATCCCCATTTTCGATATCATGGAAATGCTTATGTATGCGCGCGGATACGGAGCGAAAGATATGGCAGCCGGGCACTTCGCGAAGATTCCGCAGGAGACTCGAAGCATGATGATGGACGGCGACCACTCGAACGCTGAAAGCGTGTGCCCGCAGGCGATGCCGATAGGACAACTGATGAGAGAAGCCTGTCTGGAGTTCAATGGCTGAACAAAGCATTCAGCACGATAACTATTTTTTCTCGGTGAGCCGCAAAACGACTTTTTGCTCCAAATCGGTAAGAATCGCCCGCATCGCCTCGCTTGTTTGAATCGGGCCCGAGTCGTTCCAGCCTTTGAGCATCGCCTGTTTTTCCTTCTCCCGAAACTGCTCGAGGCTCGAAGCGAACGATTCCCAAATGAAGAGCTTTTGCAGAATGTGCCGCTCGGCAGCGCTCAGGTCTCTATCGGTATCGAAGGATTTTCCACTTCGGGTGGTTATTATCACAACCCATCGCCCTCATTTTCGTCTTCGAGGATGTACCGAAAAGTTGTATCACATTTTCCATCGATCTGAACCTATTTTCCCCCTCTCCGATTCCACTCATTCATCCGTGTCCATTCGTGTCCATCCGTGTCCCCCGGTCTTTGAAAAGCGTTTAGACACGAATGGGCAGTAGCTAGAGAGGGAGCCACAAGATGTTAAGGCCACATGCTTCCATCTCATCTGCCCTTTCGGACGTCGTGGCAAAAGGCACGCAGGCCATGCCGCTTGTCTCACCCTCCCCCTCGTCGGACCGGACGTGCGGATTTCCCGCATCCGGCCCACCGACAGTCTCTCGCTGCAAAGCATACGCAAGGAGTTGACGGCGGCGCATACGCTACAGGTAAATCAAACCGTAGCGTTTAAACCCGGCGTAAAGGCTCTCACCTTTACAGAAGGGTCGGCTCCGCTTCCTCAGAAAGCTGCGAAATCGACATCGCACAAAATGATTCACGTCCCGAAATACCTTGCGTGGATAGCCGTAGTCCAAGTAGTTACCCCATCCTCGAAGAACAGGGTTGACCTCTTCGATGGCGTCCACAAGGGATGTTTTATGGCTGCTGCGCGTCAATTGGCGAATCCGCTCCCTCAGTCGGCTCACTGCCTTCTTGGAAGGAAAGGTGTTCAAGTTTTGCCGCGTTTGCCCATACAGGTCCCGATGATAGCTCAAGGGAAAACCCAAGAGGCTCTTTTGAATGTCGAATATCGAATTATGGCGTAAAATCGGGCGATCTCGTTACTACTGATTTCGAAATTCGTTATTCGATATTCTGCGGTTCGGAGTGGTGTGGGAATCCGTCAGGGGATGCGGCAGACCTCGACGGCGTCGTTTCGGTAGGCGCAGACAAGCCCCTGCACATTGGCCGGTCTTTTTAGAATTACCCAGTCGACCCCGAACCTTTTTTTGAGCTGCTGGAAATCGGGGGCCGCGAAAGTGTTCCAACCTTTGAGCGCCATCATCTGATTGCTCCACATGAGCGCTACGATCTGGGAGACCTCCGAATGGTATACACTGAGCCTCGTAGCGCTAAGAGCCACGCTTACGACCGCCTGGTCCTTCACCGAATCACACATCCTGCTTCTTTCGGCCAGCGCCCGGAAGCCCTTGAGGTCTTCGCCACGCTCTTTCATGTAGGAGGGGTCGAGGGCAAAGAGCGCGTCTTGAGCAGTGTTGTGGCGAACCCAGTCGAAGGCCCGCGCCCACTGGTTTTGCGGCTTCATTCCCGGCCAGTCGATATGGCTGCTGGCGGGCAATTGCCGAACCTGGATGAAGAACATGGCGGCAAAAAGGGGCAAGAAAAAGAGTGTCCAGCGCAAAATGCTGTTTTTGAGCACATGTTGTCCGGCCAGGCCGCCCAGCACTAGAAACATGACTATATAGACGATTTGAAGGGCTCTTAAAGGCTGGAGCAGCGCAAATTCTCTTAAGGGCTGGGCACAGAGAAGAAGCGAGATGAAGGCAAAGAAAAGTCCGCACGCTGCGCTCAGCGACACCAGTATCTTGAAATCCGGCAGGGTGTTTTTCAGGCGCATGCGGCTTACGCCAAAAAGGATGACCAGAGGCGCCGCGAGCCCCAGCAATTCGGCCGGGGTCCAGCACGTCAGATAGACGTAGCGCTTCACGGCATGCCCAAAGATAGTATCCAACGAAACGGCCCCGCCGGCAAGAAAAGGCCTCACGCGCTGGCCTTCCAACTCCGGCAGCCATTGGCGCCAGGCAAAAACAACGGCGAAAAAACAGCCCGGCGCCGCAAGAGGCAGGTCGATCACACAGGCGGCCAGCGCCCAGCAGGCGGCCTTTAAAATCTTGCCGTCGAGCGCCTCCACGATGGAAAACAGCACGAACCCGGTGGTGATCGTTCGCGGGTGGAGATATCTGTCGACAAGAAGGTTGCCGGTTCCGGCGATCGGGAGGCTGAAAAGAGCGGCGATAAGCGTTACCGCGGCCCACTGGGCCTGTGGCGAAGAAAACATTTTCCGGCTGAGTCGAAGACACCCGGTCAGAACCATTGCAATAGAAAAGAAATGTGCCAAAAACAGCACCCAGTCGAGAGGCAGCCGGCTAAACCGCACCAGAAGGGCGATCGCTTTGGGAAATATCGTAAATTTCGTCTGGCACAGAAAAAAAACCGCATCGTGGGGATAGAGCGCAGGGTTGAGATAATGTCTTATGGCCGGCAAATAGATTTCCTGGTCGGAAAACCCCAGGTGATAGCCTTCCGCCAAAATACCCATGAACGTCAGCAGCATCAGCAAGGCGACTTCCAGCCACGGGGTTCCTTGCGGCCTACCGGCGGCAGGATAATATCTCCTGGAAGACGGAAAAAAGATTACAATTGTTCATCCGTGTGTCTCGAAATGGTCGATAGCGCATAATTCCGGGAAACGGGCCTGGCGACGGAAGTGACAGAGGGCTGAAATATTACGAAGTTCCAACCTGGCTGAAATGAAAAATCCCTCCCCCGAAAGGGCTTGTAGCTTCAAGTCATTGTGAAGTCAATTGGATTTTGCCCCCGACTGAGCCGCGTAGCGGCGTGGGGGTGCGGGGGGCGAAAGCCCCCGCGCTTTTGCCTGAGTTTTTTCCTTCACCCCGGAGGATAATGGCCCTCTACTCCCCTTCGGTTTTGAGATGTTCCAGGAAGGCGGAACAGAGGGGCGAGAGTTCGCGGTTTTTGCGCTGCGCGAGGTAAAAGGGCCTTCGGATGCATATCTGCGTGAGCGGGACCGTGCACAGGGTTCCTCGTTCGATGTCATCCCGTACGGCGTACCGGGAAATGATCGATATTCCGATCCGGGCCTTGATCGCCTCTCGTACGGCTTCGGTCGCACCCATTTCCGCAACAACATTTAAGAGCGAGGGGGAAAATCCCGCCGTCTCGAGCGCCTTCATCGTCACCATCCGCGTCCCCGAAGACATCTCTCGAAGCACGAAGGGCGCCCCGGCAAGTTCCTCGATATCGACCGATTCCCTGCCCTGCCAGGGATGGCCCTTGTAGAGAACAAGCACCAGCTCATCCGAGTAGATCTCTTCGAGCACGATCTTCTTCTCCTCCCACCGTGCGCCGATGATTCCGAACTCGACCCTGCCGTCGAGGATTTTTTTGACGATTTCCCCGGTGCCGCCTATCTTCACGGTGATCTGGATCGAAGGATATCCCGCCTTGAACCTCCCCACCAGCCCCGGAAGTATGTAGGCGCCCGGAATCGTGCTTGCCCCCACATGCAGGGAGCCGGAAAGGTCTCCCTTGAATTTCCCGATGGCCTGGACGGCCTTGTCCCTAAGTTGGATCATCTCCCGGGCATATTTGTAGAGGACCTTGCCCGCGGGCGTGGGCAGAATTTCTCGTCCGAGACGGTCGACCAGTTTTTCTCCGAGCGATTCCTCAAGAGACCGGATGTGCTCGCTTACGGTCGGCTGCGTAAGCCCCAGAGTCTCGGCCGCCCGGGTAAAGCTTTGCAGCTCGATCACCCGGCAGAAAATCATGAGTCGGTGAATGTCCATCAAGCATCCCTCGCCTTTCGGAATTCAAAATCTGCCTCTATGATTTCGAGTTCCACCATTTTTTCTTCCCACCGGCCGGTCAGTTCATCGATCCTTCCCTGCACTTCCCGGTATTTGGCCTGGATCTCCACCGCCAGCTTCCCCTGCCGGTAGGTCTCGGTATCGGCAAGCCGCTCCTGCAGGGAGGCCAGCTCCGCCTGATAGGACTCGAGGTCCCGTTCGATATGGTCGATCTGCTGTTGCACCGGCTTTTTGGCGCGAAACAGCTCGTTTCTCCATTCGGCTTCGGCTCTTTTTTGCGATTTGGCTCCGTTTGCCTCCGGCTTTACGGCCTCCTCCGGGGAGGGCTCCTGGAGGCGGCTTTTCCACGTCCTTGTATAGTCCTCATAGTTACCGGGGAATAGATGTATCCCGCCCGCTTTGGCAACCAGAACACTGTTGGCCACCGCGTTTATGAACTGCCGGTCGTGGCTTATAAAACAGATCGTTCCGGAAAATTCGCAGAGCGCTTTCTCCAGAACGATCCGGGAGGCAATATCCAGGTGGTTTGTCGGCTCGTCGAGAAGCAGGAAGTTGGGACGCTGGAGCAGCAGCTTGCACAAGACGAGGCGGGCCTTTTCCCCTCCGCTCAGCACCACGGTTTTTTTGAAAACATCGTCGCCCTGAAATAGAAACGCCCCCAGAAGACCGCGCAACTGCGTCTGGAGCATGTCGCCCGAAACCGAAAGGGCCTCTTCGAAAACCGTGGCCTCCGGGTTTAACTGTTCCCACTGGTGCTGGGCGTAATAGCCGATCGTGGTGTGCACCCCGGCGGAGATCTCCCCGGAATCGGGTTTTACGACACCCGCAAGCAGCTTTAAAAGCGTGCTCTTCCCCGCTCCGTTCGGACCCAGAAATGCGATCCTTTCTCCCCGGGTCACAAGCAGATCCACTCCGGAATAGACCTGGAGATCGCCGTAGGATTTGCTCACTTTAACCAGCTCGATGACTTTCTTTCCCGACCGCGCGCATTCGGGAAACCCGAAGTGGATTTCCGAACCGGCAGTTACGGGAGCATCGACTTTTTCTATCTTATCGAGCGTCTTTATGCGGCTTTGCGCCCGCGCTGCCGTTTTACTGTTGTACCTGTTTTTTTCTATGAACTTTTCGAGCTGCCGGATTCGGTCCTGCTGGTTCTTGTAGGTCGCCATGCGAATTTCCGTCCGCCGGGCCTTCTCCTCCAGGTAAACATCATAGTTTCCCGCGAACTCCTGCAGCACGCCTCCTTCGATCTCGATGATGCGCCGAACGGTCCTGTTCAGGAAGGTGCGATCGTGCGAGACGAGCACAAGAGCCGATGAACCGCTCAGCAGGTACTCCTCCAGCCACATGAGGCTTTCCAGATCGAGGTGGTTGGTGGGCTCGTCGAGAAGTAAAAGATCGGGTTCGGCAAGAAGAAGCCTCGCCAGTTCGAGCCGCATCACCATCCCGCCGCTCAGGTCCGCGGCAGGCATGCTAAACTGGCGCGCCGCAAACCCCAGCCCTTCCAAAATCTTCTCCGCTCTCGCCTCGAAGTTGTACCCCACGAGATGCTCGAGCTTTTCGAACGCTCCGGTCTGCCTCGTTGCAAGCTCGGTCAAGGCCCCGCTGTCGGTTTCCTCCTGCATCTGACGTTGCACAAGTTCCAGTTCCGCCCGAAGCCGCTGCGCTTCCCCCGACACGTCGGCGGCGCGCTCGAGAACCGTCTTCCCTCGTGCCGGCACCGTTTCCTGGGGAAGCCACCCGATTCGCACCCCACCGCCCCTGGCCACACTGCCCGAATCCGGCTCGATCGACCCCAGAATTATCCCGAAAAGAGTAGATTTGCCCGCGCCGTTGGGACCGATCAGGCCGATTCTATCCCCGGGTCGCACGTGAAGCGATACGTCACGAAAAAGCTCTTTTTTCCCCACGAATTTTGAGACGTCTTGAACACTCAGCAATGACAACACTCCTGCGTTTCTTCCAGCTCCCCCACTTCCCTTCCCGCTTCCTGCTTCCCGCTTCTTTCGAGAGCATTGTAACCAAAAAGAACAGCTTTTCGGGAAAGTTTTTTGCAATCCTTATTGACAAACCATGGGGAAACTGTAGAAGACGTTTTGAAACGTCTGTTTGGAACACCGGTTTGAAACCTTTGTTCTCATCATCGCGGTGAAGGGTATGTATCATGCCGGAGGGCTCGACAAAACATAAGGCCGACACGAAGAAGCGGCTCCTCGAGGCAGCCGGGGAAGTGTTTGCCGAGCATGGCTATCGAGCGTCGACGGTGCGCCAGATCTGCCAGCGGGCCCACACGCACATCGGTTCGGTAAATTATCATTTCCGGGACAAAAAGGGGCTCTACGCGGCGATCTTCAGTCAATCGTTCGAGCTGGCGGTCGCCAAATATCCGCCCGACCTGGGACTGACCGGACAGACGTCGCCGGAGGAAAAGCTTCGCGCCTATATTCACTCGCTTCTCCTGCGTCTCATGGGAGAGGGGCTTCCGGCGTGGCACGGAAAGCTCCTGGCCAGTGAGATGGCCGAACCAAGCGGGGCTCTCGACGAGGTGGTGGAACGTTCGATCCGCCCCCTGTACACCTACCTCGCCGACATCGTGCGCGAATTGACGAAGGAAAAAAAGCCCGTAGACGGAGAGGAGAGCGAGAGGACCTTTCTCACCTCGCTCAGCATCGTCGGGCAGTGTTTGCATCACCATATTGCGAGGCATCTTATCGAGGCGCTGCGTCCCGCCGCCTTCGATCCCGCCCACATCGAACGGATAACCGATCACATCACGCGGTTTTCCCTGGGCGGCATTCGGGAACTCGCGGCCGGAGGCGTATCCCGGGTCTCCGGATGAACACAAATGAAAAGCGATCGGAATTGAAGCGGCGACGACACAGCGTCCCATAAAAATCGGTTCAATTTGACTCTTTTCTTTTATCCGTGTCCATCTGTGTTCATCCGTGTCGAAGAGTTTTTAGAAAAGCGGGTGACACGGATAGACACAGATGAACACGGATGGAAGGAAATCTGGCGGCGACCGGTGCGCACTGATGGAAGACTGGACGGATGAGCGCGAGGTGTCTTTCGCGGAAGGAGAGGAATCTCAAAATGGGGCTATTGTTGAACTTCGGCAGGCCTCGCATGGGATACCGGAGAGTGCTGCTATGCCCCTTTTTGTCTCAACTCCCTGCGCTCCTCCGTCCGTGTTCAAAAGAGCGCGATTGAGCCTCTGCGTTAGCGCTTATGGGAAACATTCCCCCGCGCTTTGCCTTTCCGATGAGCGGGAGCACGGGAAATTTGCTGATTTTTTATTGTACGAAAAAGTGGTAAACAATCGCACGGGCAACCACACTTTTCATGGAGATAATTTTTGACAGCTGTTGCATTTTCCGGTCCCGAGCAGGGGCTCCAGGCGGTAATCTTTGACTGCGACGGCGTGCTCGTCGATACCGAGCCGCTGCACTACGAGGCCTTCCAGAAGGTGCTCGGGCCGCTTGGCCTGGGGCATGATTACGAGCGCTACCTGGAACATTTTGTCGGTTTCGACGACCGGGACGCGTTTGTGCACGCCTTCGAGGAAGCGGGCAGGGACCTTTCGGCAGATCTACTCGAAAGCCTGATGGAAGCCAAATCGGCTGCGCTTTTCAAGCTCATTGAAAAGGGGGCCCCGGGGTTTCCGGG
>JBMFWU010000183.1:0-10160 GCA_049964955.1 Syntrophobacteraceae bacterium | reverse complement strand
ACATGAAACTGGAAGGAGAACCTGATGGGAGATGTAGTACATACGACACGAATCAGGATCGTCAGGGAAAAGGGCCCCACCAGGAGGGCCGTGATAGAAGGCTTCAGCGAACCGGTTTACTACGGTATCCATGGCGGGATAAAGCGCTTTTACAAAATAGAACCTGAAAAGGAGCATGCCGCCACCCTGGACCACATAGTGGCCGCGACCGCCGGCTGAATGATGGGAACACTGGCCGCGTCGCTGGCCGGAAAGAAAATCCGTACCTCCGAAGACCTCTACCATGCCGACGTCGAAGGAGACATTGAAAACGTCAACGGCATCCTGAAGATCACCACGATTCGGGTAAAATACTATCTGAAAGTCAAGGCGGACCAGAAAGAAGCCGCGCGGGAGGCTTTTTCGTCATACATTACCCAGTGTCCCGCCGCTCAGAGCGTAACAGGCTGCATAAAGCTCGTGGACGAACTCGATCTGGAAGAACTTGCCTGAGCGGTCTCAGGGAAGATTTGACTCTCGGCAAAGGAATCGGATACTCTGACAATCTGACAAATGGCAACCAGGTCTTCTAGTAAAGAGACGCGGAGGGAGGCGCCATGATGGCAGAGCAGGACGTTTATACAAGGCTGGCCGATCACTTGAGTAAAGTTGGCATGGGGTACCCGGTGCGAGACACCCTGCTTGAAATCCTGAAAGAAAATCTGGATGCGGCGGAAGCACAAATCCTCATGGCGCTGCCCACCGGAGTCATTCCTCTCGATCCTGCCGGTGCAGACGAGATCGGGCGTCGTGCCGCGATGCCCATCGAGGAATTGAAACCGGCTCTCGAGCGTCTTTCTGAAAAGGGTTTTCTGTATGAGGGGAAAACCGCTTCCGGCGAGAAAGGGTATGCTCTGCTGCACATAGGATTCGGGTTTCCGCAAACTTTTTTCTGGAAAGGCGAAGACACTCCCCATGCCAGGAAAATGGCCCTCCTGGTCGGCAAATACTTCAACAGGCAGGTCACCCGGGAGGCCTATGGGAGCGAGCCCAAGGAGTACAGGTATGTTCCGGTGGGAAAAGCAATCCAGGCCGATCTGCAGGCAGTGCTTCCTACCCGCCTCATGGAGGAGGTCATTTCCAACGCCAGGCGCATCGCGGTGGCTCACTGTCCCTGCCGTATCTCCTATCGCCTGGTCGGGAAAGGATGCGAGCATCCTACCGAAGTCTGCATGAAATTCGACGAATTGGCCGATTTTCTCATCGACCGGGGTTTTGCAAGGGAACTGTCCCGGGAGGAAGCCCTCGAGGTGCTGCGAATGACGGAGGAAGCCGGGCTGGTTCACTTTGTGGATAATGCCGAAGAAGTCAAACACAACTGCAACTGCTGCGGCTGCGCCTGTTGGAACGTAGGAAATATCAGGCGGCGAAAAATCCCTCGCGACGCCATCATGGCTACCTACTTCATGAGGGATACCGACCGGGAACAATGCATCGGCTGCGGAGAATGCGCAACTATCTGCCCCGTGGAAGCCGTTCAAATTTCCGACGGCCTGCCCGAAATAGACAACGCCTGGTGCATAGGCTGCGGGGTCTGCGCGACCGTGTGTCCTGAAGACGCGGTGGTGCTGAACGTACGGGAGGACAGAATCGGCCGGAGGCCCGCAAAAACCTTCCGCGAATTGCACCTCGCGATACAGGATGCAAAAAAGTCCGTCACCGGCGGATAGACATTTTCCTCAGCCGCGATCATACGGGGGCGGTCAAGTTTCTTCATGAGACAAAAACGGCCCCTGATCGCTTGATCCTTCAATCAGGCTGCCACCCGCGTTGCCAGATCGGCAAGGAAATCGCGAATCGCTGCGGCGATTTCGGCCGCATGCGTTTCCAATGCGAAATGACCGGTATCGAAAAAGCGCACGACCGCCCCGGGGATGTCACGTTTAAACGCCTCAGCGCCTGCCGGCAGGAAGAACGGATCGTTTTTGCCCCACACGGCCAGGAGTGGCGGTCTGTGTGTCCGGAAATATTTCTGAAAGGCCGGGTAGAGCGCGACATTGCTCTTGTAATCACCGAACAGATCGAGCTGCAGATCATCGATGCCGGGCCGCGCCAGATAGAAATTGTCCAGCGAATAGCCGTCCGGAGAAACCGCCGTCGCGTCGGGGACGCCATGCGTGTATTGCCAGATGGTGGTCTCGGGCTTGAGGAAAGCGCGAAGCGCCTCACGGTTGGCGGGCGAGGCATCTTCCCAATAGGCTCGAATCGGATTCCAACCGTCGCTCAGCCCCTCCTCATAGGCGTTGCCGTTCTGCGAGATGATCGCCATGATCCGATCGGGATGCTTCATGGCCAGGCGAAAACCGGTCGGAGCCCCGTAATCGAAGACATAGACGGCATAGCGATCGAAACCGACAATTCCCGTGAAGCGGTCGATCATGTTCGCAATCCATTCGAAAGTACAGCGACACTCCGGAATATCCGATTTTCCAAAGCCCGGCAAATCCGGCGCGATGATGTGGAAGCGATCGGAAAGAAGCGGGATGAGGTCGCGAAACATGTGACTCGCGCTGGGGAAGCCATGCAGCAGCAACAGCTTAAGCGCATCCGGCGGACCCGCCTCGCGATAGAAGATCTTAAAGCCGTCAAGGTCGGCTGTTCGATATTTGATGGTCGTCATCGGTTCGTCTCCTCTCGAATTTGTCACATACTTAAATTGAAATGTAAGATTAATTCGAATGGAGTAAAACAAAGATGCCGGTGGTAAAAGCATCCTCCAAGGGGCAGATCGTTATCCCCAAAGAACTCCGCGAAAAACTGGGCATAGGGGCCGGCAGGAAGCTTCTGCTCCGTCTCGTGGAAGACCACATGGAGATCATTCCGCTGCCGGAGGAGCCTGTCAAGACCTTGCGGGGAACGCTAAAGGGGGAAACCTCGCTTGCGGAGGACCTGCTTGAACAAAGGAGGAGGGATGACGAGAGCGATGAAAAACGTTACGCTTGATTCCCATGCCATATTGAGATTTGCCCGGGACGAAGCGGGAACGGAACGGGTCGAGGAACTCCTGCGCGCGGCGGAAGAGGCGTAGGTGTATGAAATCAAACTGAGAGACGAATTCAAGAAGGTTGGCCACCTGCTCCAAATCGAATGGATGTAAGCCAACCAGTCCCCACCTCTTAGAAAGTGGCGGAATATCGTGCCTGCGTCACACCCTTTTCCATGTACCCCGCGCGTTACCGAAACTTTATGCCTAAAGGCCATGCGGCGCCCGCCACAGTATGATTGACACTTGGCGACCTTCTTGCGATACTCACTTCTGACAGAAATCCCTTTTCATGGCGCAAATACCGGTTGGAGTATGCTGAAATCTACATTTCAACATTTGAGGGGCATCGGCAAAAAATCCGAAAAGAGCCTCTGGGAGCGAGGCCTGACGACCTGGGAAAGGTACGACGCTTCCTTTCCGAAACAGACTTGCCTGTTCGGCTCCATCGACTCGGACTCCCCGCTCAGTGACTCCATTGCAGCTTATGAGCGTGGGGACATGGGTTTTTTTGCCAAGTTGCTCCCCGCAGCCGAGTATTACAGGGTTGCCCTCGAATTCCCAAATGACGTCCTTTTTTTCGACATTGAAACAACCGGGCTAAGCGTCCACTACGACATAATCACGATAGCCGGATGGTCTTTGGGCAAAAGCTACGGCGTCTACATCAACGGGCAGGACGACACCCATTTGAGAGCTGCTTTGGCCAAAGCAAAAGCGATTGTGACCTTCAATGGCACGCTGTTCGACCTGAAATTCGTTGAAAAGCATTTCGGCGTAATAACAATGCCCAGCGTGCACATAGACCTACGCTTCTTTGCAAAAAGAGTCGGCCTGGCTGGAGGCCAGAAGGTCATTGAGGCTGAAATCGGCTTTAAGAGAAGTCGGCAGGTCGGAAACATGCTTGGAGAGGCGGCCCCAATCCTCTGGCACAGGTACAGACGGGGCGATTTGGAGGCAATGAAAAGGCTCATAGAATACAATCATGCCGACATAGAGGGCATGAAACGTATTCTTGACGTGTGCACAAAACGCCTCTTCGAAAAGGAAATGATCCCGAAGAAGATCCGGAAGAAGCCTGGTTTTACCGGACTGTCCAGCTGCATCACATGGGCAAATGGAAATTCAAACGGACACAAGCCCTACGAGGTATCCATTCCAGCCTTTTCGGGAACGAATAAACCCCTCATAACATACGCCGGGCTGGCTGCAATTTCTCCCCTGGAGGATTTTTGTTCGGTCGGCATCGATCTTGTTTCATCAGAGGATAGATACAGCGGCTTCTGCACTTTGAGGGGCAATAATGCGATAACATGTCGAGTCAAAACAGACGATGAGATGATTCGGCTTGCCAGGGAGGCGGGGGCTAATATTATTTCTATTGATTCGCCCCTCAGCATTCCAAAGGGTCGCACAACCTTCTTCGACGACGATCCGACTCGAGACGAATTCGGGATTACCCGTGAGTGTGAAAGGATTCTTAAAAGACGTGGCATTTCCAGTTATCCCTGCCTCATCAACAGTATGCAAAAGCTCACTCAGCGCGGAATGCTGCTCGCAGAAAAGTTCAGGAAGCTGGGGTTTCCTGTCATTGAGAGCTATCCGGGCGCAGCGCAGGACATCATGTCCATTCCGAGAAAGAGGGCCGGGCTTAGCTATCTCGTGGAGGGATTGAGCGAATTCGGACTGACGGGGGAATTCGAGCGTGTCCCGGTTAGTCACGACGAACTTGACGCCATTACCTCTGCTGTCGTTGGCCATTTTTTCTGGGTGGGCATGTTTGAAGCCCTTGGAAATCCAGAGGAAGAGTATCTGATTATTCCCGATCTGAACGCTGACCACAGGACCTGGCTCATGCGGAAAATAATAGGAATGAGCGGGACTGAAGGCGCTCGCGTGAACAAAATTCTCGAGCATTTCGCAGCTAGAGGATTTGCCAGTGTGCATTACAATCAAATTATCGAAGGCGCACAGGAGAAAGGTGAGACAGAGCGCTGTAGATCGGCAAAACAGAAAACTGACTGCTCCGCAGATCCGGAAACCAGTCGCAGATCTCTCGGGAAGAAGGCCCTAGACCTGATTTCAGAGAAAGAATATGCAGTCATCGACGGCCTGTGCTTCCTTGAAGATCACGCCCTGATGGTGGAGTCTTACGGCCCTGCATTTGTGCATCTCCACATGCGACCGCCCAAAAACAATCGAAAAAAGCGGAGTACCAAAATGCAGGGCCAGGAGGTCGGCTTCATCTCGGCCATACAACGCCAGACGGATGGAGTTGCCGCTGACCTCGGCAGTGTGGCGCACCATTCCATAACCAATGGGGGGACAAGAGAGGCCCTTTTTGAGCGGCTTGAAGAAATCCTCAAGAGTAAGGACAAATGATGCCGGTAAGCATAGTTGTCGGCGGCCAGTATGGTTCGGAAGGAAAGGGCAAGGTTGCCCACTATCTCGCTCGCGAAATGAACGCGAGCTTTGTTGTCCGCTGCGGTGGCCCTAATTCGGGCCACACTGTCATCGATGAGGATGGAAATGCTCGTATTTTCAGACAACTGCCTACAGCTTCAATCCTGCCGGAGATAAAACTGGCCATCTGCTCTGGGAGCTATATTGATCTGGATGTACTGATGAGAGAAATCCAGGGGACAAAGGTCGATCCACGGCGCCTCATTATTGATCGCGACGCCGTAATAATCACCGAAGAACTAAAAGCTCGTGAAGCGAAAAGCGGCCTTATGGACCGAATTGGTTCCACTGGAAGTGGCACAGGGGCTGCCGTAGCCGCACGTGCGAATAGAGAGCTTTCTCTGTGTTTTGCAAAAGACATCTCAGACTTAAAACCATTCTGCGGCAACGTATCAGAGACGCTTCGCGATGCACTTAACACCAACCGACGGGTCATAATTGAGGGGACTCAAGGCTTTGGACTCTCTCCATTCCATGCCAGACTTTACCCATATACTACGAGCCGTGACACCACTGCGGCAGGATTTTTGGCTGAAACTGGACTGAGTCCGCTCGATGTAGACGACGTAGTACTGACCCTAAGAGCATTCCCCATCAGAGTGGGAGGCATCTCAGGTCCGTTGGACCACGAAATCGATTGGGGGATAGTTACCTCAGAAGGTGGACACCTAAAGCCAATTGTGGAAATAACGAGCGTTACCAAGAGAGTGCGACGAGTCGCCCGCTTTACTCCGCAGGTCGCGCGAGAGGCGATACAAGTTAACAGGCCAACAAGGATTGCCCTCAATCATCTAGACCATCTATCTTCAGAGTATGCCCACAGGGATTCAAGCAAAATCGCTGATTTCATAAAAAGCGTGGAAAGGGCCATAGGCCAACATATCCATTTCCTAGGGTTCGGTCCGAATAGCCTGCAAATAAATAAAGCTCAGGTTAGATGTTTGGAGCAGCATTATGCCTGATAAAAAAAGATATTTCGCAAAGACAATAGAAGAGGCTATTTCCAGGTATGAAAAGCATAAGTCCGAGGATCCCTTTCCAAGAATTCCTCCAGCACTATTAAGCTCAGCCCAAATACAAGCTTATATTTCAAAAACTGGAATGGTCTGGCCTTATTTTCCAGCAGATGATCCAAAAGAGGAGAGAGTTACCTCGGCATCTCTGACGATGACAATTGGACCTGAAGTTTTGTACTGGGATTCGGAAGATAAACAGCAATATTATAGAACACTCACAAAAGATGACTCAATCATCCTTAGACCGAATTCAATCACATTCTTACGCCCCGCAGAACAATTTAATTTGCCAGACTACATAGCTGCAAGATTTAATCTTCGGATAATTCACGTTCACAGAGGATTACTTTTAGGGACTGGGCCACTTATGGATCCTGGCTTCAAAGGTTATCCAATGATACCTGTTCACAATTTAACAGAGAATGAGTACACTGTACGAGTAGGAGATGATTTTATTAATGTTGAATTTACTAAGCTTGAATGTAACAGCAGCTATCACTTTGATAAGACGGATGCTAATGGTCACGAATTCCCATTTAAATACTTACCAAACAGAATGAAGACGTGTGACTATAATTTCACTAAGTACATTGATAAGAATGTTCCTCAACGAAAGGTAAAAAGTTCATTATCTGCAGTTATTGATCAAGCAAAGGACGCTATTAAGCAGCAAAAAGAACAGGTCGAAAAGGCCAAAGAGCACGCAGAAACAGAGGTTCAACGGCATAGGCTTTTCGCATGGATTTCAATTATTGTCGCTGGATTGGCTATAGCCGCACTGATTTATGGAGGATACCAGCTTACTATCTCGTCTATCGATATCATCGATAATACTCGAGCAAAAATATTACAACTGCAAAATCAGGAACAAGATATAAATGAAATCCAAAGATCGGTTCGCGCTTTACAGATTGAAATCAATAAGTTGAGGACTAATACAGCCATAAGATCCGACGCTTCAACGAATAAGCTCAAGAAAATAAGTCCCGATGAGAAATCTGGAAAGAGAACGAAGAAGAGCATGGTACCACAATGACAAATAGATTTGAAATATGCGGCAATATATCATCTGGCAAGACTACATTATGCAGCGGTTTTGCAAAGAAAAGCTGTCGCCCAATCTTCGAGGACTTTCTCATAAATCCATTTCTGGAGAAATTTTACGAAAATCCTGTCCAATTTGCATTTGAAACCGAGCTAACCTTCCTACTTCACCACTATAATTCTATCAAGATCCAAAAGGCTTACGCGCTGATCGTATGCGATTATTCGCTTTTTCTAGACTTGGCCTACGCGGACGTGAACCTCACCGGCAACAGGCACAGAATTTTTTCTGAAATCGTCTCAGAACTTCAAAATGAAATCGGCTACCCATCTAGAATCATACACCTTGTCTGTCCTGAAGAGGTTTTACTCCAAAGGATCAGTGCAAGAAGCAGGGATGTGGAAACATCCATCAAAATCGATTATCTGCGGGCGCTCAGCAGGGCCATTTCACTTCGGATGAGAGAAACATCAAAAAAAATCTCAGTAATCACCATCAATAGCCACACTGTCGACTTTAGGGGCGGCATTAATGGAATCCGGGAGCTTTCCTCAATAATGCCGTAAACAATCAAGCCTCTGGATTTTGTGCTGAAGCCTTCAGTTTTCCAGCCCAAATAGGGCTAGCGGAACAGCAGAATAGGACATTTCTTCGCTTATAACGCCCGAATAAGTAAGCTCTCTATGCAAAAGTTCCTGCAGACGCTGTTTCTTTTCAAGTGCGATCCGCCTCCAGGTATCCGTAGCTTCGGGCGTCAGTGACTCTATGCCGAGTATTTTGTCGTCGAGGCGTTCCAGCCAGGGGGCCCTGTCACCATCCACGTTCATGCCGATCCGGACAATATGATGAAGCGACTGTCCATTTTCACCCTGAGCGCTGATCTTCCAGATAGTCAGCAACCCTCCACCATTCACGCCCCTTAATCTCCCAGCAATTGCGCGGGCAGATGGAGCGAGGCTGGAACACCGTTTTATCAGGCTGTCGATAACGGGGTGTTCGAGCCCAAGTAAATGTAGATCGTCATCCTGGATAGCACGGTCGCGGTCCGTAGTGAAGTGTGGCTGTGATTCTCCGGAGCGCAAAAGGCGCCATTTGGATTCATCTTCCCTTCGGAAATCCCATCCAGAAAGGCGAGCGGCTCTCGATACAAAATCGACAAGGCGTTGCATGCCACGTCCCTGATCATCGAACTTTCGGTAATCCCCGAGATTGAATTTCTCCAGATCCTGGAAAAGTTCAAACACAACCTGGCGCGCCAGATCGGCATTGCTCATAGCGACATCCAGTTCCTGCCGGGTTCTTCTCAGTGTCGGGTCGCTGATTGCGTCCTGATAGAGCCGGTCGTAACTGAGGCAGCTCCCCAATTGTCCCAGGACCTGTGCCCTTAGGTCTTCGGCCACTTGGCCATGCTCGTCAAGCTTGCCAAGAGCGCGGGCGATATCGCCCAGTTTTTCCTCCAGGAGCAGGAAAATCTGCCCTTCTATCGTATCCGCCGCCACGAGATTATAGACCTGCGCCGTTGATTCTTGGCCATATCGGTGGATTCTCCCGATTCGCTGTTCCAGGTCCATAGGGTTCCACGGAAGATCATAATTGAAAAGAACCCGCGCAAACTGAAGATTGATGCCTTCACGGCCGGCCGCCGTGCACACGAGGACCTTGGGGCCGTCCTTGCGCCTGAATCTTCTTTGCGCAGCCATTTTTGCTCCGTGGTCTCCCCCTTTTAAGACGTCCACTCCCTTTTCGGAGAAGGTGCTTTCCAAATGACTCTTGATAGCCTCCACCGTACCCAAATAGGTGGCGAAGACGACTACCTTCTCCTCGGGGCTTATTTGCCATATCTGGCGCAGGGCATGAACAAGCATGGAGGCCTTGGATTCAGTCCCGCAGGGACAACGGTTCAAAAGCCCCGATATTCTTTGGCGCTCCTGTGGCAAGACATCCGCAACCAGAACTGCTGCCGAATCTTCCATGATGCCGGCCACAAATTCCGAATCGGAACAGCTTTCCGCCGTGGCAATGAATGCCTGGGCCTCGTTTCTTTTTTTGAGGAGCTGGACCCTTGCTTCAGCCAGGATCTGGTCAACTTGAGCATTGCCAACCGAATCATACGGAAGACCATGAATCTCGTGGATGATTTCCCTCGCCTCCTCGAAGACGCGGTTCCTGCCGTGTACATCCAGTATCTCGTCCCGCTCGATGCCCTCCTGAATAGTCAGCATCAATAAGCGCCGCTGCAAGGTCGAGCGTATCGCGGCAAAGCTGCTCGCCGCGATCTTCTGGAATATTGACATAACAAAACCAAGAGCACGCCCCTTGCTTCCCTGCTGAGACGCAAAATTGTACCCGTCCCGAAGATAGTCCAAGAGGTCATTGTAGAAAGTCCTCTCTTTTTCAGACAGAGTGAAGCTTTCCGTGTGAACCATCCTCCTGACAAAAAGAGGGCTGCCGTCAGGGGCGCATGCATCAGCCTTGGTGCGCCGTATCACCACTGCGTTGAGGCGATGCCGATTTCGCACCATGTCCTGTTCGCTTTCGAATAGCTCGGGATTGAGGAGACTGAGAGCCGTCACGGTAAATGATGGACTGATTTCCAGGGTTTTTGAGGGTCTGT
>JBMFWU010000182.1:0-10174 GCA_049964955.1 Syntrophobacteraceae bacterium | reverse complement strand
GCACAAAAAAATGGCGCTTTCTCACGAAGAGAAGCGCCATGGAAATCAGGCGCCGTGGTCCGGTTGAAACAGCATCCGGGCCCCGGCGGTCAATAAGGTTTTACGGAAATTCAGGTATGCAAAACTCTATCCGCTTCGCGCATCCAGGGTCTCAGACTAGTAGACGATCTGGAAGCGCGTATCGAAGATGTTTGCATCGCCGTTTTGCAGGACCGTTGTGCCGACTGGGCCGTCGACATGTGCATGGATGTAGTCGAACATCCATCTCAGGTTCGGGTTGAGGTACCAGATGAGGCTCCCGTTCCAATCCTGCTCAGACCCGCCGTGTACGCCCTTGTCGTTGAGGTCGATAGAGGAATAGCGCGCCGCGAGTTCCCACGCTCCCCATGTCCCTGCATTCGGATCGAAGTTGCAACAAAGCTTCGGCCGGCCGAAAACGCCGTATTTCCTGTCATAGTTGCGATGCTCCCCGGTAAGAAACCAGGATGCCATGACATAATAGCCGGTAAGATCCGGGTTGGTGAACGTCTTGTCATTTGTAGTGTAGTCATTCAGGAAAGTATCGAAGAATTCGCCCTGCACCGAAAACGGCCCGTAGACAACGGCCAGTTCGGGATTGATCTGGTCGCCCGACTCCGCGACCAAGCTTCCGGTATTGACAGTTTTCACAGGAGACAGGTGAAATTCAGGCACGCTCAAGAAATCGAACGCATAGGGCAGTGTAGTTGTTTTGGACGAATACCAGTCGGCTGTGTTATCCGAACGAAACAGATGGCGATAGCCAAAACCGAGGTGAACCAGTTCGCAGCCCTTATCGGCATACCACGGCAGAAAGGTCAGCCGACCGGAAACGTTCGCGTTGTTAAAGCCGCCGGATTGATAGGAGGTTCCCGATGGATTGTCCTGCTGCATGTATCCGCCGGCCGCCCAGGTCATCCGCTGATCGAATTCGGTATTGAACAGCATGACTCCCATGTTTCTATCCTGCTGGACATTTGATGTTACAAAGGAGTTATCGAGGCTTCGCTCGGTAAACTCGAACCAGTTGGAGCTGGTGAGTTCCTCCAGAGAGAAAGGCTCCTTCATGTGTCCGACCCGGATATTGGCGATGCAGGGGAAGCCGTAATACGAAATGTAAGCGTCCTTTAGAACAACGCTACCGCCGCCAAACTCGATCCCGACATTGTAGTCGAAATCGCGGTACATGGTGCCCTGCAGTGCGAGTCGCAAACGTCTCACCTCGGCACCGTAGCCGGGAAGTGTGGGAAAAGCGGCCTTCATGCGCTCGTTTACGTCCGCGCCGCCAAAATCGAGTTGCGCGTAGCCGCCCACATGCATGGTGAAGTTGCCGTTATTGGTTTCGAAAAAGAGTTCGTCGTGCTTCCAGGAAGCTTTCACGGCCAAAGGATGGGTCGCCTTGTACTGCTTGGCGGCCTGGGCCGTTTCGGCCTTGACCTGCTTTTGTACGGCGGTTTTCTGCTCGGCCTTTTCTTTCTGTGCCTCCTGAAGAAGCTCGTTGTACTGCTCCTGGGTGATCTGGTGGTTTTGTTTCAAAATAATCAGAAGTTTTTCGGCCAGCGTCTGCTGGTCGGCGACTGCGCGGACGGTCCACGCAAACGAGGCCATGAACACCAGGGCCATGACCGGTGCCAGATATTTTCTCATCACTCTTTCCTCCAAAAGAAACATGCATTTTTTTATGACAATCAAATCCCTCTAAAACGTTTCGTTCCTTTTCCCTCCTTTCGTCTCTCCCGCCCCGGGAGCCCCTTCCCGGTATTTATGCAAGGCGGGACCACGACCAATTCAATCGGCGGCGCGATTGCCCCTAACCACGCCAAACCTTTCGAAAAGGTCCGTTTGGTCAACGTGCCGCCCTCAAGGGAGCGGCCCCTTTTCTTTTCGTCTCCAATTCGTAACGAATTTTTAACGGAATTGTCACAATACCTAGCTTGGCGCCATGAAATATGTCAAGCCGAAAAGACGGCTTTTTCGATAAATATGGAGGAGAAAAACCACGGCCCGGTTGCGTTCAGGCCCGATATCGGTCAAAATTGAAAAAAACCGTAAAAAGGGGTGGCATTGCTCATCGGAGAAGATCGAATGCTAAGAGTGTACGAGATCACGGGGGAGGGCCGGCCGGTGGACGTGCCCGCAGGAGGGCTCGAAGGCGTTTGGCCCGAGCCGCCCTTCTATTATCTTTTCTATAGGAAAGAAGCTCCCGGGGCTGTTTCGAAATGGCTGGAATTACACCCGGATTTTCGGATGACCGGCCGCTACGAACTGCCCTATGAAAAATGGCAGGATATCTCCCACAGCCAGCTAAGCCTAGGGGTCTTCGATATCGCAATGTCTGCCTGCCCGGTCGAAAAGCCCGGAAGGATAAGGCTCCTTCTCGATCCGGGGGTCGTTTTCGGCTCCGGGGTCCATCCCACCACGCATGGGTGCCTTCTTGCCCTGTCGGAAATATTCGCTTCCACTGCCATCCGCACCGTGGTCGATTTCGGCGCCGGAACCGGAATTCTTGCAATAGCATGCGCGCTTGCCGGTGCGCAGTTCGCCCTGGCCATAGATCGAAATCCCATGGCGATCGAAAACGGGAAAAAAAACGCGCGGGCAAACGGAGTCGAAGACAAGGTCGGCTTTGTGCAGGCCGAAGGGCTCGAATGTGTGGGGCTGCGCCCAGATTTGCTCGTAATGAACGTAGAGTGGCCCGTACAGGAGAAAATTCTTTCCTCGGGGCAGTGGAAACGCGCCCGGCGGATTGTGCTCGCCGGATTTTTGCCGGGTATGCTCGAAGCGGTAAAAGCCTTCGCCGGCCCCGGGTTTTCCATAGAACGCGTGACCGAGATCCAAGGATGGCCGACGGTAAGTTTGGTGGCAAATGAGTAGCGGCTGGTTGGCGTCCGTCTGGGAAGCCATTCCAGCAAAGACTGGAGACAATTCCCCCCTTTTGCAAAGGGGGGCAAGGGGGGATTTTAAAGGAGTATGCAGCTGATTTATTTCTAAAATCCCCCTAAATCCTTTTTCAAAGGGGGACTTGGGCACGAATCACCCGAGAGGTTCCGGGGGGTCCTGATGGACATCAGTTAACTGGTGGCTGTCCAGGTTTTTCTCCTGTCACTGCTCACTGTATCTTCAATTTTTCCACCGCGGCCCGAACCCTTTCGGCCGTCTCGCGCATCTGGAGATCGTCTGCGTACGGGGTTCTCGGCCAGAAAAATCCTTTGAGGCCGTCTTTTCTTTTCCTCGGAACCACGTGCACGTGCAGGTGAGGAACACTCTGGCTTATCGTGTTGTTGATGGCCACAAAGGTCCCTTCGGAGGCGGTGGCTTCCCGCACGGCGCGGCACAAAAGCTTTGCGTCGGAGAAAAAAGGCGCGACAAGCGATTCGGGCAGATCCTCCATGGTCTCGTGGTGGGTTCGCGGCACGAGCAGGCAATGACCGTGAAACAGCGGGCGGATGTCGAGGAAGGCCATGCAGAATTCATCTTCGAGCACGACCGCCGCACTCAGCTCTTTTGAAACAATCCGGCAGAATTTACACTCCATCCCGCTCCCCGCTCCCGCAATTACGCTCTTCTTCCCGCTTCCCGCTTCCCGCTTCCCGCTTCCCGCTTCCCGCTCCCGCATTTATCCCTGCGGCTCGGTCTCAAACACCATCCGGAGGACCTCCTGGAGGGATCGCACGCCTATGGAGCGCTCATCCCGTCCCTCGGCCTGCGAGAGTCGCTCGGAGTTGCTCGCGGGCATGAGCCAGGCGTTAAAGCCGAGCTTGGAGGCCTCCTGTGCCCGGAGCGCGCTGTGGCCGACGCCCCGCACCTCGCCGGCAAGCCCCACCTCGCCCCAGACCACGAGGTCCTGCGCCAGGGGCTTGTCGAGATAGCTGCTGATCAGTGCCGCGGTAAGCGCCAGATCGGCCGCCGGTTCCACCAGACGCACCCCTCCGGCCACATTGACAAAGACGTCCTGCTGCGCAAAGTTGAAACCGAGCTTTTTTTCGAGCACTGCGAGCAGAAGGGAGAGCCGGTTCGTATCGAACCCGATGCAGGTCCTTCGCGGCTGCGTCCAGCCCGTAGCGCTTACGAGCGCCTGCAGTTCCACAAGTATCGGCCGCGTACCTTCCACCGAACAGGCGACAACCGAACCGGAAACCCCGCGCGGCCGTTCGGCCAAAAGGGCGCCGGAAGGGTTTGGCACCTCTTCCAGGCCGCTTTCTTTCATCTCGAAGACCCCGACCTCGTTGGTCGACCCATAGCGGTTCTTTACCGCCCGCAGCAGTCGGAAGGTGTGCGTCCTGTCGCCTTCGAGGTAGAGGACCGTATCGACCAGGTGCTCGAGGGTGCGAGGGCCGGCTATGGCGCCCTCCTTGGTGACGTGGCCGATGATGAAGATGGAGATTCCGGCCTCCTTGCCCGCCCGCATGAGCCGGAGGGCGCATTCGCGCACCTGGCTGATCGATCCGGGGGCTACGTCGAGCGCTCTCGTATACATGGTCTGGATCGAGTCGACGGCCACGACCAGCGGAGGTTTTTTCTGCATTTCGTCCAGGACCGCCTCGAGCGAGGTTTCCGAATAGATGAAAAGGTCCGGTGAGCAAATCCCCAGCCTCTGCGCGCGGGATTTGAGCTGCTGAGGGCTTTCCTCGGCCGAAACATAGAGAACACCGCCCTGCCCCGTCATCCTGGAAAGGGCCTGGAGAAGAAGGGTCGATTTACCGATGCCCGGGTCTCCCGCCAAAAGGACCAAAGAGCCCTTTGTGAGCCCTCCGCCGAGCACCCTGTCCCATTCCCCCATGCCAGTATGGAAACGCACGTCGCCCTCGGACTGGATTTCTTCGAGGCTGACCGGGCGGGCCGAGGAAAGCTTTGCAAGTTTAGACGCCTTGCCGGCCCCCGAAGAGGAAACCTCTTCGGAGAAACTGTGCCAGACCTGGCATTCGGGGCACCTGCCCATCCATTTGGGGCTGGTGTAACCGCACTGCTGGCACCTGTATACCAATGTCGGGTGGGCCATCTCGCCTCTTCTCCTTTTCCGGGAAAGAAAAATAGTATCACGGAAACGGTTGCCGGCGGAAGCGAGAAGAACTGAAGCGGGAAGCGAGAAGAAAGGCGAAATACTGAAGCGGGAGCGGTGAAGAATGTTCTTCCCGATGTTTTTCTTCCTGCTTCCCGCTTCCCGCTTCCTGCTTCCGTTTCACCCGCTTCCCGCTTCCCGCTCCCGTCTCACCCGCTTCCCGCTTCCACATCATGAAGGCTATTCCATACACTTTGGCGGCGCAAGATCGAACCGGTTGGCTCGCAGGCGCCTCCAAAGCTGTTCGGCACGCTATTTGTTTATCCTTTGCCGGTCGCCGAAACCATACAATTTCGATACCCCCTATTGACATAGTCGAGGAACTCCACTATGGTTCCGAATCAATTTCCAATGGATAGTCAAGAAGCCGAGTTTACCGAGAATGTCGTTCCAAGCCGATGGGCCAAGAGAATGAGGGTTACCATTTTTTCGCGGGTGATGATCGCCCAGTCCACTCTGATTCTGATCATCCTCGTCATCAGCATGTATGCGGTGGGTAAGCTTCGCCTCGTTTCGGAGCTCAATACGCAGGCGCTGACCGTCGACGTGCGCTGCGTGAGCGAGGAGAAGGGGCTTCTCAAGAGCTTTCTCGACGAAATGCGGAATGCGGAAGAGTATTTCCTGATGCGCGATCTTTCGTTCCGGGACCAATGCCGCAATAACCGGAAAGATTTCACAAAAGGGGTGGCAAAGATCCGCAAGGCGATCGGATCGAAGAGCGAGAAGGCCCTGTTGGACCAGATCGTCTCGCTCCACGGCCAATACATGAAACAGACCGATCTGTCCGACTTTGGCAAAAAGGGCTCCGAGGCGACCCGCTCGAGTCTGAGCGACCAGATCATCCGCAGGATAAACGAACTGATTCGGCTGCGGGAGCGGGCGACTTCGAGCAAGATGGCCAAGGCCAGAGACGACGCGGTCTCTGCGGCGCAGGTAATGTACTGGCTTGCCCTGTTTGGAATTGCCGGCGCTTTTGTCATGGCGTGCATCAACGCCCGCAGGATCAGTCAGCCGCTAAAGGGGCTCGCGCGGGAAATGCGGGCCATCGGACGCGGGGAATTCTGCCGCACCGCCCGGGTGGAGGGCCCTGCGGAGGTTATCGACCTGGCCGAGTCCTTTAACCGGATGGCCGGGGAACTCGAGCATCTCGACCGTCTCAAGGCCGATTTTACCGCCCATGTCTCCCACGAATTGCGCACGCCTCTTACCGCCATTCGCGAAGGGACCGCGCTGCTGCTCGAAGGAATATCGGGGCCGCTCACCAAGAGCCAGCGCGAAGTGTTGGAAGTGGTCAGAAACCATAGCCAGCGCCTGTTTCACAGCATCTCCTCGATTCTCGATCTGTCGAAGATGGAAGCGGAGATGATGGATTATGAATTCACCACGTGCGACCTGAAAGTAGTCCTCGGCAAATCGATCGAGGGGGTGAGCCTGATTGCCCGCAAAAGGGACATCGAGCTGCGGTGCAGCGTGACGGAGCCAATCCCGATGTTTCGGGCCGATGAGCACCGGATCCAGCAGGTTTTCGACAATCTGCTCAGCAATGCCTTGAAATTTTCTCCTCCCGCAGGGGTGGTTCGGGTCGAGGCGTTTCCGGTCAAAAGCGCCTCCGGGCGCCCGGGCGCGGTGGAAGTGCGGGTTTGCGATGAGGGTCCGGGAATTCCGGCAGAGGAAATACACAACATTTTCAAGCATTTCTATCAGAGCAGGCAGCCCAAGGCGAAGGGCCGCCAGGGAACCGGTCTGGGTCTTGCCATCGCGCGTCACATCGTCGAAGCGCACAAGGGAAGGATCTGGGCCGAAAGCGAACTCGGGTGCGGCTCTACGTTTCATGTCGTTTTACCGGTCGCACTCGATGTTTCCAATGTTCAACTTTGTGCAGAACCGATGCGAGCCGCCAATGGGTAACAAGAAAAAAATCCTCCGCCAGGCGGGGATAGTACTCGTCCTGATGCTTATTTCCGGGTGCATGCCCTCGCATGTTCAGCCCGTGAGCGAATACGGGGCGGGGATGTTTCCCCCGCAAGCCGTCATGCAAACGGGAGATTATAAAGGTTTTGTAGCTGAAAATTCCGCAGTCCTCAAAGCCTGTAAGAACCCCGAGCAATGCGCCGGGGCGTTGTTCAACCTGAGCTTTGTCTACGCCTATCCCAAAAGCCCGTATTACAACCCGTCGCGGGCCCTGCAATACATATCGGACCTTGTCGTCGGGGCGCCCAAAAGCCCCTGGGCGGCCGAGGCCCTGGTCTGGCGGGAATTGATCGTGCGGGAAATGAAGGCGGCGAACCGGAACCGCTGGCTGCTGCAAAAAAGGCTCAAATCCCAAAAGGCCGATATAGAGAAAAACGCCGCAAAAAAGAGGGACTGGCAGGTGGACCGGCAGCTGCTCGAAGATGAAATCAAGTCCAAGGACCAAATCATCGATCAGCTTACCAAACAGATCAAAGGTTCGCAGAAAATCGACCTCGAGATGCAAAAAAAGGAGCGGGAGCTTCTCCACTGACCGGAAGGCAACTTTCAAACCGCTCCGGATTCCAGGGGGAGGGGACTCCCTTTGAACCGGCGAGGAGGACAGGGGCTACTAATGGCTAAGGAAAAAATTCTGGCGGTCGATGACGACCCGGGGTTGCTCACCCTGATGAAAACGCGTCTGGAGGCCGCCGGCTACGAGGTGAGTCTTGCCGCAGGGGGCGAGGAAGCGATCGCCAGTGCAAGCGAAAGTATATTCAGTGCCGCCATCCTCGATTTCAAGATGGAGGATATGGACGGCATCGTTCTCATGGAGCGGCTGCTCAAGATCCAGCCCTATCTGCCCGTAATCATCCTCACCGCCCATGGAACCATCGAGCGCGCCGTGGAGGCCACCAAAAAGGGCGCCTACGACTTTTTGACCAAACCCTTCGAGGCCAAGGACCTTATGTATCGGATCGAAAAGGCCCTCGAAGTGGGCAGGCTCAAAGTCGAGGTCGACCGGCTGCGCCACATGGTGAAACAACGATACCGCTTCGACAATATCATCGCGTCGAGCGCGAAGATGCGGCACATCCTGAACCAGGTGGCCCAGATCGCACAGACCGATTCGACGGTGTGCCTCTATGGCGAGAGCGGAACGGGCAAGGAATTGATGGCCAAGGCCATTCATGTCAGCAGCCCCCGCTCCAAGTGTCCCTTTGTGGCCATAAACTGCGGCGCAATCCCCGAAGGTCTTCTGGAAAGCGAGTTGTTCGGTCATGTCAAAGGAGCATTCACAAGTGCCGACGCGCCCAAAAAGGGGCTGCTCCAGATGGCCGACGGCGGCACGCTTTTCATGGATGAGATCGCAGAGCTTTCTCCTGCGCTCCAGGTGAAGCTTTTGCGCGTGTTCCAGGACCGGGAGTTTTTTGCCGTCGGCGGGGTAAAGCCCATAAAAATCGATGTTCGCCTGGTCACGGCGACCAACCAGGACCTCTGGAAAGCCATCCAGGAAGGCAAGTTTCGCGAGGACCTCTATTACCGCATTCATGTGATCCCCATCTTCCTGCCTCCATTGCGCGAAAGAATCGAAGATGTGCCTCTTTTGGCCAACCACTTTCTCCAGCACTTCAACCGGGAGATGAACAAGTCCGTCCAGGGGTTTTCCCCCGAGGTCATGCAGAGGCTCATGCTCCACAGCTGGCCGGGCAATGTTCGGGAACTGGCCAACGTCGTGGAACGGGCCGTCGCCCTTTCGACCAATGCCGTGATAAACGCCGACTCCCTGTTTCTGGGGGGCGCCGAGACGCTTACGCCCAAAAGACTCATGCCCCTCGACGAGGCGCGGGAAGAACACGACAAGGCCTACCTCACGCAGGTACTCTCCGAAACCGGGGGCAATGTCTCCCGAGCAGCCGTCCTGGCGGGAAGGTATCGCGCCGAGCTCTATAAGATGATGCGCAAACACGGCATCAATCCCTCCGATTTCAAGGACAATTGAAGCTGTCCTCTTTTTCCTGCGATCCTGTAGGGAAAAACCTACAGTTTTTCTCTTGACAGGACGCAGAATCGCTCGCCCTCAGCTATTTCCTTAAGTGGCACACCTGATGCATAATTAGAGCGCAGATTCGGCGGCGCGTGGGAGATCCCCCCGCCGCTTTTCGGGGAGGGGCTTTTTGCCCTCCCCGGTCAAAACCGGAGAAAGCGGGCGGCCCGCATAAGGGCTTTTAAAGGAGCCGGTATGCCAAAAGTGCTGGTGGTAGACGACAATGAGGACCTTCTCTTCATCATCGAAGAGTACCTGAATATGAACGGCATCGAATGCGACACTGCCAAGAGTGTTTCCCTGGCACGCAAAAATCTGGTTCACCGTGACTACGACATGGTGGTATCGGACCTGGAGATGCCGGGCGAATCGGGCATGGAATTGTTTCGCTTCCTGTCGTTCACGCGGCCGAAACTGCCGTTTTTGCTGATGAGCGGCAGTCTCGATTCGCGAACACGGTACCAGGGGCGCAAAATGGGCATCTGCCGGTTTCTGGAAAAACCCTTCGAACTAAGAGTTTTGAAGCGCATGATACTAAGCCTTGCGCCTTGCGAAGCTCACGCCGGCATCGGGGCGCCGGCCGCATAAGGCCCGTTGCTCGTACTGTCGGTTTTGCGGGGACAGGACGTTCGCAGGGGCATCTGCATCGGGAAATCTGACGGAGGAGGAGGATGAGGGTTTTCAGGTGGTTCGTAATTGGGGCTTTTGTCTGCTGCTGTGCCTGCGGGTGCGCTGGAATGAATGCGAGCGAACAGCGGGTGCTTAGCGGAGGCGCGATCGGCTCGGCCGCCGGTCTGGGCGCCGCCGCCATAATCGGAGCGCCTCTTATTGTCGGAGCTGCCGCGGGAGCCGCGGCCGGAGCCGTCGGAGGCGCGGTCATAGACCAGATGCACGGAAGATAGACACCGATTGTAGTTTCCGTTTCCGCTTTGCTCCCACCCCCCCTTCGCCCTCACTTGCGGGGAGCAAGGCGGACTTAAAGGGGCAGGCTCGATTCGAGCCTGCCCCTTTTTAGTAAAAAGGGGTCAGCCCGAATCGAACTGACCCCCGGAATTTTCTGGAGGCGGCAAGCAGATTTGAACTGCTGTATAACGGTTTTG
>JBMFWU010000181.1:0-10244 GCA_049964955.1 Syntrophobacteraceae bacterium | reverse complement strand
ATTAGGGGTCACCCCAATGATTTGCGGCTGGTTGCACGAATGTTGGGGTTACCCCCAGATGGGGGGCGATTTTTGAAAAATGCCTGAAAATAAAGTCTGTGGAGGAAGCCGAGGGCTTCGCCAGGATGGCACGCGAGGACTCTCAAAGACTTAAAGAACTTAAATCCATGGTCCAAGCTGAGTCCCCAGTCCCCTGGATACTGCGACCCCAATCCGCCACAACTTCAAAAAAACGACCCCTCCAGAATGCCCCACAATCGATTTTTTCGGCTCGGCCTTTACTCCAACGGCACCCCCGATTTTTTACCGTGTCGCCGGCAATAATGATAGGGTTAGTCGGGAAATTTCTCATGAAGCTCGGCAACCTTACGGAAGTTTCTGCTGTCGAATGCCGCGACCATCGAACCTCAAAGCGCTTTCCGCTTCAGCGTAAATATCGGGTACTCCACAATCGGCATTTAGAGAAAGTGCCAATGCACCATATAACCGGGTTATATGGTGCATTGAACGAGAATGGCCGTAGACCTTCGGGTATCCCTTTATAAATGGAGCCAACGCCGCCAAAATTGTCCCCTGTTTAAGATAGCACGAGTGGCTAGGTCCAAGGGGAAGCGTAGCGATAATCGCATAGATATCACCATATAACTTCGTGTTATGGTGATATCTATGCTCGGGGTAGGGCGTTGGTGCCAAGAAAAAGGTGCCGGAGCGTATTCCAGGGAAGTATTGCGGTGAAGGCGATTTTCGATCTTGCGGTTTAATCGCTCATGCTCGCATGTTACCGTGCAACCCGGTTATATGGTGTACAAAGGGGATCAGTCATGAATACGTTGGCCATGCTTACCCAGAAAGACGGCAGAGGACGCGCAAAACTACGTCTCCGAGCCTATGACTCCTCGAAACCTTCATTCACCCCTAATCGATATGACCCTACAGGCGTCCCTTACAAGTGGAAACAGACCCGTCCACATTCCCGGCCTTTCCTGCTAATGAAGGTGAAGGCGGAATTGATTCTTGTCATCATTGACACAGCCACCGCTCATTCCGGCAGTGTGCTGTGATCGGAAAGCAGACTGTTCTGCGAGATGGGCCGGAACGGAAACGAGCGGGAGAAATAGGGAAATGGAGGCGGATATAACCATACGACTCGGTTATATTGTTATAGAGTAATGCCAACCGATGACTCGTAGAGTTCTGCCCTCCCCCCCCAAATTGCGCCGCAAGGCATCTGATCCATTGCACTCACGAGCGTCTTTTGAAAAGCTTTGGCGACAAAGGCGGATTTCAGGTTTGACGGAGATCACCTGCTCGCGTATATTACCGTGCAACCCGGTTATATGGTATGCGCGGGTGTTCACTTATGAACGCTTTAGCGAAAATTGCACAGAATGCTGGCAGTAGCAAAACCAGGGCTACCACGATGCTTCGAAGCCTTCATGAATCCTCAATCGACATTGACTCGCAGGTATCCGCTTGTAAGTGGAACCGGAGCTGCCAAGATTCCCGCCTGTTTAACATAGGCGAAAGGCGGGGGGGATTGTTCACAAATGCCGGCTCCAAGGGAAAGAAGCGCCAGCGGTGGCGAGTGATATAACCGTATGACCCGGTTATGTGGTAATGCCACGAAGTGAGGTGGGACACTGGCATCAATAATGGTGCCGTAGCGCAATTTGGAGAACCTTTCGCGGTAAAGGCGATTTCCAACTTGACGGCAATCGCCCATGCTCGTATGTTACCGTACAACCCGGTTATATGGTATGCAAAGGCGATCAGTCATGAAAACTTTAGCCATAATTGCACAGAAGGGCGGCAGCGGCAAAACTACGCTTGCGGTGCATATGGCCGTATGCGCCAGGCTTCGAGACCTTCATACGGCCATAATCGACATTGACCCGCAGGCGTCCGCTTTTAAGTGGAACCAGAGTCGCCCGGAGGAACTTAAACTTGATGCGACCAAAGCGGATGTCGGCCAGATTCCCGCTTTTTTGAAGCAGGCAAACGCGGGGGGAATTGACCTGGTCATCATCGACACGGCCCCCCATTCCGACAGCTCTGCCGCCATAGCCGCGCAGCTCGCCGATTATGTGTTGATACCGTGTAGGCCCGCCCGCTTCGACTTGGAGGCGATAGCGTCAACAGCCCAAATCGCCAAGGTTGCCAAAACGCCAGCAGCCGTGGTCATAAATGCGGCGCCGCGCGGTAAATTGGCTGAAGAAGCACGCGCAGCCCTGGAGAAACAAGGCATATCCGTGCTTAACTCCGTCATACATCAACGTGCCGCCTACAGCCATGCAGTGATTGATGGAAGGAGCGTTCACGAATACGAGCCAGAAGGTAAAGCAGCAGCAGAGATTGACGAACTATATGACCTTGTTACCCGGTTATTTGGTAATAGTAAGAAGGGAGCCAAATCACTATGAGCAAATCCCGTGCACAACTAGGAGTTTTTCAAGATGCAACGCCAACGGAACCGACACCTGCGGCCGAGAGGCGAACAGATCGTATTGGACGCACAGCTATGCCCTTCTGGGTCCCGGTTGCAGCCCGAAAGCAACTTAAGGTTATGGCGGCGGAGATGGACACGACCCAGCAAGAATTAATGACACTTGCACTAAATGACTTCTTCAAGAAACATGGAAAACCGCCCATAGCGTGAAAGGAGAGAGTATAACCATGTAACCGCGCTATATGGTTATAGTATGAGGAGGAGGGGGAATGGGAATGGGTGAAGAAAAGCAAGTTAAAAAGCTCGATCAGTACAAGCAAGAAAGACGGCAAATGGCCCTATTTGAAATCCTGCCGCGTAACGAAAAATACAGCAATACAATTGAGCTTTACGATGCAATTCCCAAATATTTTTGGGGAAAGCCCGACAGGAAAGACAATCAATACCTTGACCCTTTAATGCGCTTCTTTGAATTTAGGGGACAAAAATACAAGGTTATAATAAGTCCAGCCAAAATAGAGACTAAAGACGGCATGTATCGAGATTGCTATCCGGCTATAAGAGAAGAAATAGTCGAGGATGGACTCAGAAAACTCGCATGTGACGGACATGGTTTGTTTTTAGACGACGAAGCCGCTGTAGTATTTAGCTTGTACCAACTCCAAATGGAGTTGTCGCGAATGGGTCACACCTATAGTAAGGATCAGATAAAGGAAGCACTGCTAGTATGTGCAAAAACAAATATAGAAATAAAGAGTGAAGACGGTAGTATCGTTATGATATCTAACATCTTTTCTACATTGGGGCTGCATACACAAGAAAACAGCAAGGAACCCAAAAATAGATCAAGGGCCTTTGTACGTTTTAATCCATTGGTAACTCAATGTATCAAGGACAAAACATTTCGCCAGCTTAACTATGAACAATGCATGACCTACAGGAATAGCATTGCTCGCTGGTTACACAAGCGAATGTCGCACGTCTACCTACAGGCAAGTTATACGCACCCTTATACTATTATGCTGAGTACTATTATTCGCGACTCAGGAATGAAGGCATATGCCCAGTTACGCGACAACCTGCGGAAAGTAGAAGAAGCCATCGAAGAAATGCAGGACAGGCAAGTTGTTATGATGTACGAGACGAAGAAGGTCTTGGAAAATGGGAAAAGAGCTATTCTCGACGCAAAATTTATACTTACGCCCGGCAACGGCTTCATTAACGACATGAAGAAGGCAAACGCCAAAATGAAAAATATCAAAAGTATGTAAAATCGGTAGTTTTGAGTCGCGCAAATCGGGAGTTTTGAGTCGCGATCCTTTTGGAAGATAGGTAGTTTTGAGTCGCGCAAGCCCTGCGAATCGGTAGTTCTGAGCCTCGTTTCCTTCTAAAATGGGTAGTTCTGAGTCGCTGGAGTCGCGTAAACAGGTAGTTCTGAGTCGCGATATCGGTAGTTCTGAGTCGCGGCAAATCAAAAACGGTAGTTCTGAGTCGCGGTTCCAGGTCAAAAAACAACGGTAAAACGCAAGTTTACCACACACCACCTGGCCCTAACCTTTTAACCCTATTTAACCAAAAGAAAGAGACGACTGCGCAAACCGCACCAAAAGGAAATTCGCTTCGCTCACTATTCCATTAAATAAGGGGCTTCGCCCCTCTCGCCTTCGGCGATTCACCCCAAAACACTTCCAAAAACAAAAAGACCTCAAAAGCAAAAAGACCAATCGGAATTCACTTGGATCTCCACATTGAACAGGGGCTACGCCCCTCTTGCCTTCGGCAATTCACCCCACTCTAAAAAACACCCAACGAAAAAAAGAACCAAAAACAATCGGAGTTCGCCTTTCGGCTCACAACCTTCAATAAAAATGACAATACCCGATATTTACGATTCTCTACCTCCCTCAGCAAAAAACAAAACCCGTTTTTACGCCAAAAGAAAAGCAACATACGTGCAATTTGGCTATTATTGCCCAACCCCTCGAAAAGGTAAAATTAGCTTTCTCTACTGTTCTGGGCCGCCCTCATCCTCTTCCTGCATAGACCGGCGCCAGAAATCCGGGTTTTCATAGCGCACTGCCAGTGCCTCGATGTCGACCGGCGAAGCGTCGGTCGTGAAATCGAAGTTGCCGGTCAAATTGAAATTGCGCCAGGCGACCGGCGAAACGCCCTTGAGAATTTTGATGGCCTCCTTGTCGCCAACTGCAAGCTTTTGCTCGTATACCCTCGATAAGAGCAACATGTTGTAATAGATCATCGAATTGCCCATAAGTCTGGAGCAGTCGTTCCAGGTTTGTTGCTCCGCTTCGGTTTTCACGCGGAACTTTCCGGAATTGACGTATGAGATCGCGCGCCGCATGCGGTGGTACGCCTCGCCACGATTGAGCGCCTTCTGCACGCTCTGCCGAAATTTGGGATCGTCGATAAAGTCGAGAATGTGGATGGTTCGGCGAATATTATCCAGTTCCCAGAGCGCCTTCTTGGTCTGGTTTTGCCGGGCGTAGGAACTCAGCTTACGCACGATTGTCGCTTGCGTTACATCCTTTTGTGCAAGGGATGCCAGGATACGCTGAATATTGGGCCACTCCTTGATGATCAACGCATCGAAGGTCTTGCGTGCAGGCTTGATCAGACAATCGGCATAGTGTTTCGGATGGTGGAAACCTACTAGGCCGGTCATCCTCTTGTGTAGGTCGCGGTAACGCGGTGCGAACTGGTAGCCAAAGACGAACAGAAGGAAGAAGTTCACTTGATTGGCGCCGTGAGTGTCCGTTGAATGGCGTTCCGGTCGGATGTCCGTAGTGTTGTTATACAGGATGTCGAAGACGTAGTGGCTTTCATGCTCGTGCGTGCCAATGATTCGTGCGTTACATGGCACATGATTGGAGACCAGGGTGTAAGCGCTAACGCCTTTTTTCAACCCGAAGTATTTGCTGGAATGCCGGGCGTTGATTGTGGGGAACTGCGTTTCGATGCGCTGACCGTCGCTGCTGGAATGCTTCAGGTCGTCGATATCGTACTGGCCAAACATCGACAGCGCGGCTGTTGCGTTGGCAATCACGTCGTTGGCTGCATGCAGCGTTTCCGCCCGCAAGAAGTTGCGAGCCGTAGTCAGGAGCGACGGGTAGCTGAGTCCGGACACTTCCGCCATCTTCCACAAGCCCATATTGGTGCCCATGGCGACTATGCAGGCGAGTAGGAGGCGTGGATCGGCCTCTTGTTTGACGTAGCGTCCCAGAACGTGAGTGAAGGCGCTGAGAAAATCCGTCTTTTCGGCGACGAACCACAGCAGGTCGGCGATGCCAATGCCCGGCAATTGACCGTAGAACGGACTGTTGATGGGCTCCTCATCCGTGGGATATATGAGTGACCATCGGCGTTTGTCCCCGGGGGGGTATCGGGTCGCGCAGGGGGGAGGTTCCCCTGCGCGACCCGATACCCCCTTGTTCTTATAAACGTAGGTTTCTGATAAGCCGTTCCAACACTCTGTTGCGGTACGCAAATTCAAGACCTTCTTTTTCTCGAAAATAGTTCTTGAAATATTATTCTCGATTGACTAGTGTTTCAATGAGTTTCGATAAAAGGAGATGTCCATGGGACAATTTGACCGTATCACCCAGCAGCCCGCTGTTATGGGTGGCAAAGCATGCATCCGCGGCATGCGGGTCACGGTGGGAATGATCGTCGGCCAGATCGGTGCCGGTCACAATATCGAGGAGATACTCTCTGACTATCCGTATCTGGAACGTGAGGATATCATGCAGGCACTGCGCTATGCGGCATGGCGGTCTGAGGAGCGCGAGATCGAGTTGACCGGGGCATGAAACTGCTGATCGATATGAATTTGTCCCCGCGCTGGGTTAGTGTTCTGATAGAAGCTGGTTTCGACGCGGTCCACTGGTCGACTCTTGGAAGAAGTAACGCGCTCGATACTGAAATCATGGATTTCGCCAAGGCCAACGGATATGTCGTGCTCACACACGATCTGGACTTTGGTGCGATCCTTGCCGCCACACATGGTGAGAAACCCAGCGTTATACAAATCCGGTCTGAGGATGTCAGCCCGGACGTAGTCGGCAAGTCGGTCATTGTTGCCTTAAGGCAGATGACAACGGAGTTGGAGGAGGGAGCCTTACTCACTCTCGATCCAAACCGCCCGCGTTTGCGCGTACTGCCGTTGCCTACCAAGTAGAGTTTTGTACCACGGAATATCACGATGAGCCGTAGTCGTCGCAAAACACCCATCATTGGTCACACGACCTGCCGCAGCGAACGCCAGGATAAAACAATCTGGCACCAGCGCTGGCGCACCCGCGAACGTGCGACGCTCGCCGGCATGTCACCCGAGAATTGGGACTCCTATTTAGGTTCACTAGAAAACGAAATCGGCAATGTGTGGTCGATGGGCAAGGATGGGCATTATTATTGGCCCGTGGATTGTCAGGCCTTGTTGGCTGAACGACTATCAAATCACAAAGGGCATACTCCGCAAGAATGTTCGTCGTTAAAAAAACGGCTACTTCACAAGTGGATGGGCAAATGAGCGCATTGAGTATGGGATACCCGCCCGCCGACAAGCCGGGGAGCAAGCCGTGTTGATCGGTTATGTGCGTGTTTCCACTCATGATCAGAATCTTGAACTTCAAAGAGAAGCCTTGACCAGGGCGGGGTGCCGGAAGATCTTTGAGGATAGGGTGAGCGGTACCCGGGCTGAACGACCCGGTCTGGCCAAGGCACTTGAAATTCTGCGAGAAGATGACACTCTCGTCGTCTGGAAATTGGATCGCTTGGGCCGCAGTGTTAAGCAACTGGTCGATCTGGTCGGCGACTTACACAAACAAGGCATCCAGTTCAAAAGCCTCACAGATGCAATTGATACCGGATCTCCATCAGGCCGATTCTTCTTCCATGTAATGGCCAGCCTAGCCGAGATGGAACGTGAGTTGACTGTCGAGCGAACTCGCGCGGGATTGGAAGTCGCACGCCAGCTTGGCCGCAAAGGTGGCCGCAAACCGAAGATGACCAACAGCAAGATCGAGTCGGCTAGAAAGCTGTTAGCCAGCGGCATTCCGCCGAGGGATGTGGCTAAGAACCTGGGCGTGTCGATTCCCACGCTATACCGTTGGGTGCCTGCCTCTGCGCACGCTTAGCGTGCTATTATTTCCGTTTCGTGAGCAGACCCCTGGACCAGCTCGGCGACCCGGATTATTCGGTTTCCGCGACCAGGACTTGTGCCGGGTTCATTGTGTGGCACTTGCCAGCCGAAACGGGATGAGCGCATCTTTCCGTCCGACCGTCCAACGATTCGGGAAACGGGATACCGGATCGGGTACCGTATTGAGCAGACCAGGGAGGAAAGGCCCTGGAAACCGCGGTCTCGGGAGAAAAGCTGTTCAAGAACAGTAAAGGGTGATATTTTCTTCGGGTCCACTTGAAATCCTGCTCAAACCTGCACACGGAGAGAGGTTTACGGTCGTGAGCTTACTCCCTGGCGATTATCCCGCGATGTTGGAAGAGATCAAAGGACGCATCCGCGCGGCCCGATATGAAAAACCCGAGGCGGCGGAAGAAGAGTTGATCGTCCTTTACGGGGACATCGGACGAACGATCGCCGAACGGTGCAAGGATTCGGGCGGAGTGAAATCCGTACTTGAAAGACTGGCTGCCGATCTGCAAAACGAGTTCCCCGAGCTGCGGGATTTTTCCGTTCAACATCTCTAGGGATAAAAGGATATGAAAATCGGCCGCAATGACCCTTGCCCCTGCGGCAGCGGCAAAAAGTACAAGAAATGTTGCATGCTAAAAAATGTCACCTCTTCCGACGATCTCGATTACAGGCGTTTGAGTGAAGTCTACAACAAGCTGTTCGACCGGCTGGCGCAACATGCCGAGCGCGTCTTCGGTCCGGCAGCAATTCACATGGCTTTGCAAGAATACTTCCTGTGGCCGGAAGATGAAGAAGCTGAACTCGATGCCCAACTCGTAGAGCGGCATATGACGCTTTTTGTACCGTGGTTTCTCTTTAACTGGGAATACGATCCCACGGAAGATGAAATCGAGCTTAACGGCCCACCGGCAAAGACAGTTGCCGAACTGTATGCCGAAGAGCGGGGGCCCCGGCTCGATTCCTACGAGCGCAGAGTTATCGAGGCAGTCAACCGTAAACCTTATTCTTTTTATGAGGCTTTGGAAGTTGATTCGGGCCGGCAAATCCTTCTCCAAGATGTGCTGTCCGGCAGGCGAGTTACGGTTCAGGAGCGCACCGGCTCGCAGTATATCAAACCATCAGATATTGTTTTCGGCAGAGTAGCCGAAATCGATGGGATCGGCATGATTATGGGGTTTAGCCCTTATGTCATTCCGCCCGGCCACAAGCCGATGATCATTGAATTTCGCGGGAGAATGAAAGGGGAAGCGCAGAGAATTTCAGATGACGTTCTAAGTGACTGGGAATTTGAAATCCGGGAGTTCTTTTTGATAATAGACCGGATTTTATTCGCCGGTCCCAAGCTATGCAACACCGACGGGGACCCGCTCGAATTCCACAAGATTGTCTTCGATATCGATTCGGCCGACGATGCCTTTGAAAAGCTTGTTTTTTTATGCGTAACAACCAAAGCGAGCGTGCTTCGCAAAGATGCTGAGAAAGATGCCGATGGACACATCCGCCGGGCAGAGATCACCTGGGACCGCAAAGGTCACAAGGCCGCCCCGGAACTCTCCAGTACCATATTGGGCCACATTATAATCGATGGCGGGCGTTTGACAGCGGAGGTTAACTCCGCGCGGAGGGCCGAGACCATTCGCAAAAAGATCGAAGCCAAGCTCGGCGCCGGCGCCCGTTTCCGGGTGGATGAAATCAGCAATCTCGACAAAATGATGAATGATGAGAAGCTGATGGCACGCGCGGCTGAGCGTTCCGCCGAACATGATGCTCTCATGCAAATTCCCGAGCTACGTCGGCACATGGCCGAGATGATTCGAAAGCATTGGGAAAATTGGGTGGATATGAAACTGCCTGCCCTGGGCGGCAAGACGCCTCGTCAAGCTGTACTGACCGGCGATGGTATCGAAGCTGTGGAGGCCTTGCTTGTACAGGCTGAACGCACAGGCGAACGCGACCCTGGCATGGGAGAGATGAACCGAGAAGGGACCCGGTTGGTTCGAGCGCTTCTCGGATTGAGAAAGCCTTTACCGTGAGGGGCCAATGAAAACATAGCTGGGTTTTCACCCAATAAAACTTCTCTTTAGCAAATTGGCACTGGAATATTGTTCCATTTTGTCCTAAGAAAGGGTCTTCTTCTCTCTGAATTCGTGGAGAAAACCCGAAAAAACTTTCGGTTCTTCGGATTCTCGGAAGTTTTTCACTTCCCTTTCGCCCGATTTCATCCAGGCCTCTGGAGATTTTCGGTTCCTTATTGCGTCTGCATCATGATCAATACCTAATAAAAACAATGTGTTCAGTATAACTTCCGGTGCAAAATAAAAACGGAAGTCCTGCATGTCGAAATCTCAGCTATGTTTTCATTGGCCCATCAGGATAAGGTATGATCGTTGCAAATTCGTTTCCTTTCCCCGGCAAGTGTCGAGTTGGATGAAGCCATTCGTTACTACGACCACCAACTGCCGGGTTTGGGCTTCCGATTTTTCCAGGAAGTCAATGCGGCAGTTGACAGAATAAAGTTCGTGCCGGAAGCGTGGACCGAAACTGGGGATCGAACGAGACGCTGGAGTCCCGCCTTGGCATTTCAGCAGGTTATCCCACAATGTGCGAAGTTTGTCCTTAACGAGCCGCTGC
>JBMFWU010000180.1:0-10263 GCA_049964955.1 Syntrophobacteraceae bacterium | reverse complement strand
CCTTCTTTTCTATAGAGGTTGTACCCTTGGAAGCTCCCCGGATTTTGTCTAAGACCGCCGCTCGATTGGCAGGGTCAAACAATCTCACAAAGCTGTCTCTCAGAGGCAAGGTCGGTCGCCGTACCGCCTCGCAGCCCTCCTGTGCTCCTCAACCACGCGGCCCCTTAACTCTTCCGGCCCTATCACCTCCACCCTCCACCCGTAGTACAAAATCCAGTTCACAAAATCGGGTGTGATCGGCAGGCGCAGGCGAAACCTCACGGACCCGTCCGGCAGGGTTTCGACCCTCTGGCTTTTGTGCCATTGCTCCTCGCTCACCCAGCGCCCTGCCTCGGGTTCGAAGAGCAGTTCGACCTCTTCGGCCTCCCCGCCCCTCCCGCTCATAATGCCCCAACCGTCTCCGATGTGCTCTTCGAGGGAAAAATCCGCCGGGACCTTGAAATACTCCGCAAGAGGCTCGGCCCTCCGGATGCGGTCGACCTTGAATGTCAGCGGTTTTCCCCGCTTCTCGCAGTGCGCCACCAGGTGCCAGGACCGGACGTAGGACAGAAGATGATAGGGGTGGACGACGCGGATGCTTTCCTGTCCGTCCCTCGAACTCGTGCTGTAACGGATGCGGACCTTCCTGCCCTCCAGGACGGCGCGCTGGAGAAACGCCACCATCTGCGGGCGGTGCTCTCCGCAAACGGGCTTCGTCCTGGCCTTGGACTTGCCAAGCGCGCTCACCCGACTTGCAAATTCCGCCGGAAACAGCCCCAGCAGCCGTTCGACAGCCGCGTCCAGATCGGCGGTCCCGATCCCCGTGTTGGCGCGCCCGGCTTCCACGGCCAACAGCACGGAAACGGCCTCGGCAAAACTGAACCCCACCGCCGGCAGCCGCGGAATGTCCTCGAAACGGTATCCCTCGGCCGATCTGCCCAGGGCGAGCTTCAGTCCGTTCCGGATGACGTCCAGGTCCTTTTGGATCATCCGTTCGCTGATCTCGAAACGCGCCGCGAGGTCCCGCCTTCGATAGCGGCCGGGTCCGGCGTTTATGATCTGAATAAGTTCGAGGATGCGCGAAATGCGCTTGGTCTCTTCATAGATACGACCGAGCCCCGGAAGCACGCCGGACCCGTCCATGGTCCGCCCTCCTCTTCCTGCGGTTCAAAGCAATCACGGCCATATTACACCTGTGGGGAGAACACAGCGGTTCCCGTAAACAATTGTGAGGTTAAAAATCAATACACCCTTTCGATGCCTTTATTCAAGTACGCGATCAGAACTGCCGGTCAAAAAAGGTGGGCAAGACGAGACTTCGCCCAGGACCTGGATTCACCATCTCACCGGCCCCTCCCTCCTGTTCCGCTTCCGGTTGCCGCCTCGAGAACGGTTCCCTTGACATCCAACACGTTGGATCGCGCCTGGGGCTCGCGTTTTTCTTGACTTTTATCAGGGGCTTCCGTAAAAATATCAGATTGTTCTCAAATCTTCAGGGTGAACGGGGAAAAGATGGACGCTGTTCAAGCCATTCGGGGCATGAATGATATACTGTCGGATCAGATCGGCTGGTGGCAGGGCATAGAGCGAGCCACGCGGGAGGTGCTCGAAAACTTCGGGTACTGCGAAATCAGAACGCCTGTTGCCGAGAAGCTCGAGCTTTTCGCTCGCGGCATCGGAGAAAGCACCGATATCGTCGAAAAGGAGATGTACGCCTTTGCCGACCGCAACGGCGACTGGCTCGCGCTGCGCCCGGAGGCCACGGCCTCGATCGTGCGGGCCTATATCCAGCATGGGATGCAGTCGGACCCGGGACTTCGCAAGTTCTACCAGATCGGCCCGATGTTTCGGCACGAACGCCCGCAGAAGGGCCGCTACAGGCAATTTCATCAGATCGACGCCGAGGTCTTCGGCTTGGAGAGCCCGAAGATCGATGCGGAGATGATGCACATGGTGAGCCTGCTGGTCGAGCGGATCGGGATTTCGGGGGTCGCTCTCAACATCAATACGCTTGGGTGCGCGCAGTGCCGGCAGGTCTACAGGCAGATTCTGAAAGATTTCCTGGTTGCAAAAGGCGATGGGTTTTGCGGCGACTGCATGCGTCGGCGGGAGACCAATCCCTTACGCGTCTTCGACTGCAAGGTGGAAGGCTGCGGGCAGTTGCTCCAGGACGCTCCCCGACTGATCGACCACATCTGCGACGATTGCCGGGCGCACTTCGAGGCGGTAAAAAATTACCTGGAAAAGCTCGGTACGCGCTATACGGTGAATCCGGGGATCGTCCGGGGACTCGATTATTACGTACGGACCACTTTCGAGGTGATTACCGACAAGCTGGGCTCACAGAGCGCGATTGGCGGCGGGGGCCGCTACGACGGCCTCATGCGCGATCTGGGTGGTCCCGACGTTCCGGCGCTCGGGTTTGCCATGGGGATGGAGCGGTTGGTTTTGCTCCTGCAGCAGGAAAAGGAAATGGCGAATCGCGCTCCGCGCTGCTTTTTCGCCTCTTTGGGCGATAAGGCCGGGGAGTCCGCCTTTTTGCTTGCCCAGCAGCTGCGCGGCCGGGGCATCGAGACGGAACTCGATTACGAGGGCCGAAGCCTTAAGAGCCAGATGCGCCGCGCCGATAAATCCGGGGCACGCTATGTTCTCATCCTCGGGGAAGACGAACTGGCAAGACGTGAGGTCCAGTTGCGTGATATGCTGACGAAGACCCAAAGGATTCTTCCTTTGGAAAACATTGTGGAAACGCTGCTCGCGGCCGATTCGGAAAAGTAATCGCAGTCGCAGCGGCAGAATCGTTCGGTGCGGAACGGGAAATCGGTTCCGTGAAACGGAGAAGATATCGTGGACGTTTTCGAACCCCGGGTTGGCGATGAAGTTTCAGACCTTCAGGAAGGGCCGGTCTCTCTCGACCAGCTTGGTGAATGGCAAAAGACGGTTTCCTGCGAGCGGTTGAGGCCGGCAGATGTGGGCCGGGAAGTCGTTTTGATGGGCTGGGTCCAAAGGAGGCGCGACCACGGCGGCCTGATATTTGTGGACTTGCGGGACCGGGAGGGAATCACCCAGGTCGTCTTCGATCCCAATATCGGCAAGGCCGGCCATGAACGTGCAGGGGCGCTGCGGAGCGAGTTCGTGATAGCGGTCAGGGGAAGCGTGCGTCTTCGGCCGGAGGGCATGACCAACCCCAAGCTGCCAACCGGGGAAATCGAAGTCGCGGTAGCGGAGCTGCGAATCCTCAACAGCTCCAAAACGCCTCCCTTCCAGGTGGAAGAGGACCTCGAGGCGAGCGAGAACATACGCCTCAAGTATCGGTTTATCGACCTTCGCCGCCCCAAGCTGTTCAAAAACCTGTTCTTGAGGCACAAAACCGCCCAGATGACCCGTGCCTATTTCAACGACCTGGGCTTCATCGAGGTCGAAACTCCGGTGCTTACGCGCAGTACGCCCGAAGGCGCCCGGGACTACCTTGTGCCCAGCCGGGTCAATTCCGGCAAATTCTACGCCTTGCCCCAGTCGCCCCAGCTCTTTAAGCAGATTCTCATGGTCGCGGGCTTCGAGCGCTATTTCCAGATCGTCAAGTGCTTCCGTGATGAAGACCTGCGCGCCGACCGGCAGCCCGAATTCACCCAGCTCGACCTGGAGATGTCTTTTATCCGCGAGGAGGACATCTACGGCATGATCGAAGGCTGGATCACTCGGGTATTTTCCGAAATAAAGGGGCATACCCCCAAGACGCCTTTCCCCCGCATGACATACGCGGAGGCCATGGACCGCTATGGTACCGACCGGCCCGACACCCGCTTCGAGCTGCTTCTCACCGAGGTAACCGATGTGGTCGCCGCCTCCGAGTTCCGGGTCTTCCGGCAGGCGATCGAGCGGGGCGGGATCGTCAAGGCGCTTCGCGTTCCGGGCGGCAAAGACCTGTCGAGAAAAGAACTCGACGAGATGATCGAATTCGTAAAAATTTTCGGGGCACAGGGGATGGCCTGGATAAAGATTCAGCCCGATGGCTGGCAGTCGCCGATCACCAAGTTTCTTTCCCCGGAAGTGCAGCAGGGGCTGACCGAGCGGCTGGGAATCGAGGTCGGGGATGTGATCCTTTTTGTGGCCGATCAGCGTAAGGTGGTAAACGACTCGCTCGGGAACCTCCGGGGGCGTATCGGCAAGCAGCTGGGGCTGATCGATCCGGAGGCGTTCAATTTCACCTGGGTTACCGATTTCCCGCTGCTCGAATGGGACAGTAACGAAAAGCGCTATACCTCGGTCCATCACCCCTTTACCTCGCCTGTCGAATCGGATATGTCTCTTCTCGAGACCCAGCCGGAGAAGGTCAGGAGCAGGGCCTACGATTTGGTGCTGAACGGCATCGAGATCGGGGGCGGCTCCATTCGTATCCACCAGCAGGAGGTGCAGGAGCGGGTTTTTCGCGCCCTCGGGATTTCCGGCGAGGAGGCGCAGGAAAAATTCGGCTTCCTTCTCGAAGCGCTCCAGTACGGTGCTCCGCCTCACGGAGGGATCGCCTTTGGAATCGACCGGCTGGTGATGCTCCTTTGCGGCTCCAGTTCGATACGCGACGTGATCGCATTTCCAAAAACCCAAAAGGCGACCTGCCTCATGACCAACGCTCCCTCGGAGGCCGGCGTCAATCAGCTTCTGGAACTCTGCCTCAAGGTCGAATGCGACCGGAAGAAGTAGGAAAGGAAAGGGCTCTATGGCTCGTTGGAACCCCGGGAAACGGGTGCTGGACCATGTGAATACGGACCTTCAGCGCTGCAGGGTCGAAGACCTCGATGATCCCAACCTGATGCGGGATATTTTTCCCTATTCCGAGGTGCCCAAGATCGATTTCGACCACAAGCTCCGGGCCATAGACCCCGCTGAGGAATTTTTTATCACCGATACGACCTTTCGAGACGGCCAGCAGGCCCGGCCTCCCTATACCGTGGCCCAGATCGCGTCTATCTTCGACATGATGCACCGCCTTTCGGGCCCCAACGGAGTCATTCGCCAGTCGGAGTTTTTCCTCTACACCGATAAGGACCGGGAGGCACTGGATGCGTGCCTTTCCAAAGGATACGAGTATCCGCAGATAACCGGGTGGATCCGCGCCGTCGAAGAAGACTTGGACCTGGTGGTTAAACTCGGTCTGAAAGAAACCGGCATCCTCACTTCGGCTTCCGATTATCATATTTTTCTGAAACTGCAGTCGAACCGGAAGGCAGCCCTAGAAAAATATCTAAAAATCGTGCGCACCGCCCTGGAAAAGGGCATTGCCCCGAGGTGCCACCTCGAAGACATCACCCGCGCAGACATCTACGGCTTTTGCATCCCGTTCGCCATCGAACTGATGCGGTTGCGGGAAGAAAGCGGCATAGACATAAAGATTCGGCTCTGCGATACGCTCGGATTCGGTATTCCTTATCCGGGTTCGGCATTGCCGAGAAGCGTCCCCAACCTTGTGCGGGCCTTTATCGAAGACGCCGGGGTCCCCGGGCGGCTGCTCGAGTGGCACGGCCACAACGATTTCCATAAGGTGCTGGTAAATGCCGCCACTGCATGGCTCTACGGCTGTGGCGGGGCAAACGGGACTCTTCTGGGATTTGGCGAACGCACGGGCAATGCGCCCGTCGAGGGGCTCATCTTCGAGTACATCGGCCTCAAAGGCACGCCCAACGGAGTGGACACCACCGCCATTACCGACATCGTCGAATACTTTCAGGCAGAACTGGGCTATACCGTGCCGGCCAATTACCCTTTTGCCGGCGAGGATTTCAATGCCACAAGCGCAGGTATTCACGCCGACGGACTCGTAAAGAACGAGGAAATCTACAATATCTTCGATACGAAGATGTTGCTTAAAAGGCCGGTCAGCATCACGATAACCGACAAGTCGGGCATTGCGGGAGTTGCCTACTGGGTGAACCACCGCCTGAAACTCGAGGGCGAACGCCGCCTGGACAAGAGGCATCCGGGCCTCATGAAGATTTTCAAGCAGGTGATGAACGAGTACGAAAAGGGAAGAAATACTTCGATATCCAGCGAGGAGCTGGAGCGCTGGGCCAGGAGGTATTTGCCCGAGTATTTCATCTCCGAGTTCGACATGCTCAAGCAGCGTGCCTATCTGCTTGCCGCTCACCTCGTGGAGGAGGTGGTCGAATCCGACATGATGAGAAGCCTCGACCCCGAGCGCCAGGAACCGCTTCTCCAAACTCTTCTGGAACTTAACCCCTTTATACAGTATATTTATGTAACCGACGCGCAGGGACGCAAAATTACACATAATATCACGCACATAGCGGATAAGTCCAAATACCGCGATGCCGGGGTCGGCGAGGACCTCTCCGACCGCCCGTGGTTCATCGGGCCGATGAAAGACGGCAAGGTGCATGTGACCGATTTTTACACCTCCCGCTACACGGGAGCTTTGTGCATAACGGTTTCAGCGCCGATTCGCGATGACGGGGACGAGATCGCGGGAATTCTGGGCATAGACATCCGGTTCGAAGACCTTGCCAAGATGGAAAAGAAGGGCGAAGCCGGCAGCTGACGGAAGCCGGGTATCTGACAACTCAACCTGATATTTTGCATCTGATATGCGATATCCGTGTAAGGAGGGGCTATGGACAGCCGGAAACTCCGAATACTGCTGACCCTTGCCTGTATGAGTTTCCTTCTGGCGGCATGCGCGACTCATAATTATGCCCCGCCTGCCCGGGGGCCGTACCACGGTTTGAGTACCCAAAGACCTTACGAAGTAAACGGCATCTGGTATTATCCTCTTTCCAGCGCCAGGGGGTTCGAGCAGGAGGGGCTGGCGAGCTGGTACGGCCCCGGTTTCAACGGCAAGCCGACCGCGTGCGGCGAAATCTACAATATGTGGGCGTATACGGCGGCGCACAAGACGCTTCCCCTCGGGACCTACGTCAAGGTGACGAACCTGCAAAACGGCAGAACGGTCGTCGCAAAGATCACGGACCGCGGGCCTTTTGTGGCGGGCAGGATCATAGATCTTTCGGCCCGGTGCGCCCAAACCCTGGGGTGCTACGGGAAAGGGCTGGCGAGAGTGGAAGTGCAGGCCGTTCAGGGGGCCACCCCGCAGGTTGTGGGCAATTCGACCTACTGGAGGCCTGCCCCGGTGCCTTCGTTCCGGTACGGCCAATTCGCCGTGCAGATCGGCGCCTTCCAAAACGAGAACAATGCTTACCGTTTGCAGCAGAAGATGAGCAGGCAGGAATGCCGAGTCATTCCGGGTTGTATTCCGGACAAACCGGGCTATTGGTACAGGGTGCAGGTGGGTGCATACAAGGACCTGGTCGTTGCGAAGGAGGAGGCCCAAAGGTACAGGGCCGACGGTTTTCCGGGCGCCTTCGTAATCGCCGTTGATGGACAAAACAAATGATCGATATCATACGATACCCCTCTGAGAGGGCGGAGCAAAAGATTTCGGAAATTGCGCAGCGCAGGCCCGGGGCCGACCCGGAACTCGAAGCGAAGGTGCTGGAAATAATCCGGGCGGTAAAGTCGGAAGGCGACGCCGCGGTGCTGCGGTACGTGCGCCGGTTCGACGCCCCCGAGTTGGAAGAGGGGCGCCTCAGGGTCTCCGAGGAGGAAATTGCGTCCGCATGCCGTGAGGTGGATTCGGATTTTTTGTCCATTCTCCGGGCGGCCATCCGCAACATTGAAGAATTCCACAAACGGCAGTTGCGCTACTCTCACTTCACAACCGACCCCGACGGCACGTTTCTCGGCCAGATGGTGAAGCCCGTCCGGGCTGCGGGAGTCTATACGCCGGGTGGCCGGGGAGGGGAAACTCCCCTCATTTCCTCGGTGCTCATGAACGTCATACCCGCTCGTCTCGCCGGTGTGCAGGATATAGCGCTCATCACGCCTCCCAGAAAAGACGGCAGCATCAATCCCTTTCTTCTTGCCGCGGCTCACGAGGTGGGAGTCGGCCGGATCTACAGGGCCGGCAGCGCCTGGGGGATTGCTGCCCTTGCCTGCGGCACCGAGTCGATCCGCTCGGTCGATGTGATCGCCGGTCCCGGAAATATCTTCGTGGCACTCGCCAAAAAGCTTCTTGCCGGCGAGGTGGGGATCGACATGATCGCCGGGCCCAGTGAAATCCTGGTGCTTGCCGACTCGAGCGCCCGGGCCGACTATATTGCCGCCGACCTGCTGAGTCAGGCCGAGCACGACGCCATGGCGAGTTCGGTGTGCATCACCACCGAAGAAAACCTCGCGGGCGATATCGCCTCGGAGGTGTCGAGGCAGCTTGCCGCCCTTCCCAGGGCCGAGACGGCGTCGGCCTCGATCGAGAGCTACGGGGCAGTGTTCGTGGTCCGCGAGCTGGGCGCAGCCTTTGAGCTTGCCAACCGCATAGCCCCCGAACATCTCGAACTGCACCTCGAAGAGCCTTTTTCCTGGCTCGGGAAAGTAGAAAACGCCGGGGCGGTCTTTATCGGCGAACATACCCCGGAGCCCGTCGGCGATTATTTCGCCGGCCCCAACCATGTGCTCCCGACCGCGGGCACCGCCCGCTTTGCCTCAGCACTCGGCGTCGACGATTTCCTCAAAAAAACCAGCGTGATCGCCTATTCGCGCACCGCCTTCCAGCGGGATGCGCGCTCCATCATACGACTGGCCGAGCTGGAAGGGCTCGCCGCGCACGCCCAATCGGTGCGCATTCGGCTGGGGGAGGGGAACTGAGAGGGAGCGAACTGAATTACAATATCATGCGGCCACTTCACCAGGAGAGGGAATCCGATGCCACAACTTCTGGGTATCCGAATCAGGAATTATAAATCACTCAAGGACGTAACGCTTGGTCAGATCGGATATGGAGTGGGGGTGCCTTTGCCTCCCCTCAGTTGTTTCATCGGGCCAAATGGGAGCGGGAAATCCAGCTTGCTCGATGCATTCGGGTTTTTAGCCGATTGTTTAAGGGAAGGTGTCGAAGCGGCTTGTGACAAACCTCAACGCGGGGGGTTCGTTAGACTGCGGACGCAAGGAAACTTTGATTCCATTCAATTTGACCTATACTATAGGGAAAGCCTGAGCGCGAGACCGATTACCTATAATTTCGAAGTGGCTGACGTGAATGGAGTTCCGGTTGTATTACGTGAACATTTGCGGCAGCGTCGGAAGGGACAAAAACACGGTCAACCATTCACATTTCTTCGGTTGGAAAGGGGAAAAGGGGTCGTTTGGACTGGAGAAAAGACAGAAGATGAGGAGGGCGCTAATCAGCAGGAAATTAGGCTCGAAGACAATGACCGGCCAGGTATCACTACACTGGGTCAATTATCGGAGCACCCGCGAATAGTAGGGTTACGGTCTTATATTGAGAGTTGGTATCTCTCCTACTTCATACCCGACGCAGCAAGACGACTTCCTCCGGCAGGTGCGCAAAAACATCTTGATCGCACCGGTGAAAACCTTGGCAACGTTGTCCAGTACTTGGAGCGCAACCATAGATCCCGCTTTGACAGCATCTTGGAGCGAATACGAAAGCGAATACCGGGAATAGAGAAGATCGAGACCGAGAAGAGCCAGGACCAGCGGCTTCTCCTGAAATTCAATGAGAGGGGATACGAAGATCCATTTTTTCAACAGAATATGTCCGACGGCACATTGAAAATGTTTGCCTATCTGTTGCTTCTTGAAGATCCGGAGCCTCCATCATTCATTGGAATTGAGGAACCTGAAAATGGCCTCTATCACAGGCTGGTCGAACAATTGGCTCGAGAAGTGAGGCGGTATGCAGAAAAGTCCAAAGGCAAACTTCAAGTACTAATTACAACCCATTCTCCTCAATTCGTAGATGCACTGAGTCCGGAACAAGTTTGGCTCATGGAGAAGGATGAAAATGGCTTTACGCAAGTCAAACGGACTGCTGATATGCCAATTATCAAAGCCTTCGATGAAGAGGGGATACCTCTCGGTAGCTTGTGGTATAGCGAGCACCTCGAAGAGAGGTTTGAGGGATGAGGATTCATATTCTCGTTGAAGGCCTGTCGGAAAAAACTTTTCTGGAGGCATGGTTGCCAAGATTCCTGCCACAGCATAGCTTTAAGATTATTCCTCATAGGGGAAAAGGAAGAATTCCCGGCGATCCGTCTAAAAAACCTGACCCGAAACGTCAGGGGCTTTTAGACCAGTTACCAGCCAAATTGAGAGCTTATGGCAGAGAACTCAGGTCAGACACAGATAGAATCCTTGTGCTGGTCGATCTGGACCATGATGCTTGCTTGGAACTGAAAGGTCGGATGCTCAATCTTCTTG
>JBMFWU010000179.1:0-10476 GCA_049964955.1 Syntrophobacteraceae bacterium | reverse complement strand
CCGAAAAGATTTCCGCGAGATCGCTGATGGAATAGTCACCGGTGTCGTACATCCGACGCAACTCGTTTTGTTGTTTGTCGGACAGTTTGGGCTTTTTGCCGCGTAGCTTTCCTTTGGCGCAGGCGACCGCCATGCCTTCACGGGTGCGCATGCGGATAAGGTCGGCCTCGAACTCGGCAAACGTAGCGAGAATATTGAAGAACATTTTGCCCATGGGATCGGCTGGATCGTAGACGCTTGCCCCCAGAGCCAATTTGACGCCGCGCGCGACCAGATCGTCGGCGATGGCGCGTGCGTCCGGAACGGAGCGAGCCAACCGATCCAGTTTCGGCACGACGAGGGTATCGCCGGATCGAGCGGCGGCAAGCGCCTGGTCGAGACCGGGCCGCGCACGGTTGGTCCCGGTCAGGCCGTGATCGGTATAAATACGTTCCGGGGGAACGCCGAGCTTTTCCAACGCCGCCTTTTGGGCGGAAAGATCCTGTTTGTCGGTCGAGCAGCGGGCGTAGCCGATTGTGATTGTCATGGAAGTGTACGAGAAAGGCACCCTTATTGAGAGAATTTTCGTACTCTCTTATTGAGACGGCTATTGCCACATTTGAGTGATGTGCGCCGCCCGGGCAGAACTGTTCGCTGATCGATCCCCTTACGGACAGTCTTTCGGCTAAATACCTGCATAGGGGGTACTCTGGAGGGTTTTTGACCACCTCGCGGTTGTTCTCCAATTTGTGGCTGGTCGTTCGAACGTTGGGGTTACCGCATAATGTGGGTCGAGAAACGTATAATCTGGGTCGATGCCTTCGCCCAGTTCCAGATCATGTGGGCCGAAATTGGAGATTATTCCGTATCCTGGCGTCTATGATTCCGGTCCGCCACACCTACAGCTCTCACCGAAAAAGTACAAAATCGCCCGCATCTTGAAGACGTATTTGCATATCAAGCCCTAGTGGACGCCGCCCTGGCCGGGGGCAGGGCCCGGCGTGTTCCCCGCACTGCCGGCGCCGGCAACGGACAGGGACGAAAACCCGAGTGGAGACACGGGTCCACCGTGGCAATCCGTGTCGTTTGCGACTTTGCACCCTTGCTTATCGCTTTTGCCCGAAAATGAAATAAAAAGGATTTGCAAGTCTTTAAGAAATAGGAGAGTAATTCGACTTGACACCCCATGGAGCACAAGACGTTGACTAAAGGCGACATTATAGAAGAACTGGCCCGGCTTGGAGGGATCAATCTCAGAGAGGCCGAGCGCGCCGTGAATGCTGCTTTCGACAGCATGAGCAAGGCGCTTGCGAAAGGAAGCCGAATCGAGATCAGGGGGGTTGGCTCTTTCCAGGTAAAAGAATACGACCAGTGCGCCGGCCACAATCCCAAGACCGGCGCCCCGATTATTGTCGCAGCAAAAAGGCTTCCCCTTTTCAGGCCGGCTAAGGAGCTTAAGGAGAGGGTAGGGCGGAAGTGCGAAGAGGTCGTCCAAACGCCGGCAAGGAAGGCTTGACCCATGAGCAATAAACCCAAAAAGAAGAAGGTGCCCCAAAAGGGGACCCCGGCCCATGAAGATATCGGTTGGCTCCCCGGGATTGCCGAGCAATTGGATTCGATAGCGAAAGCTACCGCAAATCAAATCAGAGCCCTTGAAGAGGGCCGCGACGCTCAACAGGTTTTTGACGACCAGATCATCAACCACACGATCCGCGTCCACGAAGAGGCCATAGATCGTTGCGCCCCGTACAGGAAACAGTTCGAACGTTGGCTTTCGCAGGACCTCGACCCCGATCAACGCCGCGAAGTTGAAAGATTAGCCGAACTAAATGAAAGGGTCATCGCTGGAAATAGGCGGCTCCTTGATCTTTGCGGCGAAATCAAACGTGGCACGATTGACACAATCATGGAGAAAAACCGGTTCGATCTCGTGATTGCGGCGCTAACGGGCAAATACAAGATGCCCGAAGTCGGATCACCCCCTATGGGTGCCCCCCTCGAACGATTCGAGGCAGCTCTTGCAATCCATGATTTTGTCGAATCGGTTTTGGCCGAAGAGGGCGATGATGACGACATTGTCAATCATCCGGAGATGAGAAATTATGCGCTCCTGCTTATGAGAATCAAAGTGAGCGCCCAATCGGATGAGATAGACAGCCTGGTAAAGATGTTTTCAGGGTTTGGCTATTTTGCAAACCTTATCGAGAACATGATCGAGATGCTGCAAGAATTTAAAGAGCATGCAGATTCGGGGGCTTTTGACCAGGCCCGCCGGGAAGATGCATTGAAAGACTCCGTGAAAAATCCGCCTCCCGGCAGAGGAAACACGAGGAGCAATGTTCATAGACTCTTGAGCCCGCTCTCCATGAACCGTCAATTTGTCGAGGATTTCATCTCCGCCGATGCGCCCTGTTTTGCCATGGGAGTCGTCGAAGAAGCAAAACGTCCCCTCGGTTGCATGGCGCTTCGCACTCTCGAGGCCATCCCCGCCGAAGTATCCTCCGGAGGTTTCAACTTCGGTCATTCGATCCTTGGTAATTCACAATTCGAGGTCCTTCATTTCATTTTCGAGTTCTACGGTTTCAAGAAATTCAATGTCTTGGTAAATCCCAACAATCCCCTTGTCCAAAGCGTATTGACCATGATGATTGAAAGCGGAGAGTACTTTTTCTTTGCGCTCAGTCCGAACAACTCGGCCACCGCCTTCAAGTCGGAAATCGGCCAGGAGGCTCTTTGCGGGATAGAGGCGAATATAGCTCGCATCAAAGGCTCGAAGACCTCCGACAGTCAGTATGAAAGAGCTATATCCGACTTTCTGAAAAATCCCGAACCGCCCAGGACGATGCTCGATTGGGTTTGTAGAGACAACATGGGATATCTTGATTTGTCCGGAGATACAGTTGCACTGAATCCCTCTAAGAGGTAAAAGCCTTGCCCCTGACAGGGCAAGAAGAACGAACGGAAGGACCAATAATGTCAAAAAAACTCATCGAGATAGCCTCGGAAATCATCCGGACCCAAGTATCTTTATCCCCGATGACGGCCGCCGACATCACGGCGTCTCTGCGGGAGGTCTTCACCACCCTCAATGAACTGCAAAAGGCCGAGTCCGGGGAGATCGAGCTGCCTGAAATACCGGAATTGACTCCGCCCCAGGCACTCACGCCGGAGAACTCCATTCAAAATGATAAAGTGATCTGCCTTGAGTGCGGCGCCGAGATGAAGCAGCTTACGAAGCTGCATCTTGTTTCCCACGGCATGACTGCCAAAGAGTATAAGAAGAAATACGGATTCACGATGCGGACGCCTCTTGCTGCAAAATCTTTGACCAAGGCGAGAAGCAAGGCGGCCAAGAAAAGAGGAATTCCGGAGAACCTCAAAAAATACATGGAGGCGCGAAGGCGAAGCAAGGCCGAAGTAAAAGAACCGGCACCCCCCGAAAAAACCGGACCGGGGGCCAAAAGAGCCAAAGAAGTGAAGCGGCTGTTTGGCCCGAAGAAAATGGAATAGGAAAAGGCAAGGCGCCAAACGGGGGGCGGGGGGGATTCGTGTTTTTTCGAACGGTATGGAATAGTTTTCTCAAACGTTCGGTTATAGACCGAATTTTTCATAGCTAAAAAGGAGGAAGGGGTATGACAAAGGCGGAATTGGTCGGGAGAATCGCAAACGAAAGCGGGCTTACCAAATTACTGGCCGAGAAAGCGGTGGACGGTTTTGTCTCCGCTGTTTCCGGCGCCTTGGAGTCCGGTGACAGCGTTACTCTCGTAGGATTCGGAACTTTTACCATCGGATCGAGGGCCGAGCGGGAAGGCCGCAATCCACGAACCGGCGAGAGCATCAAGATTCCCGCATCGAAGGTCGTGAAGTTCAAGGCCGGCAAGAGCCTCAGCGAAAAGGTCAAATAGGTTTCCCGGTCGCATAATTTTAAAGGACTTCTCGGAAGGGCTGCTCGCGGTCGTAAATTGCGGGCAGTCCTTCTTATTCGGGTTGGCTATCAACCCGACCCAAGGCCGCGGTCCCGCGCCAATATATCATCACCTTTGATAAAACAGCCAGAAGGCGCACAGGGCCGTGATCAAAGCCGCAGCGGATACCAGCACATTTATAACCGCCAAGGTCCTGTTTTTACGCATTCCGAATTCCACCAGTTCCTCGACATGCTGTTTGACAATGGGCACTACAGTCTTCTGACTGTCCTTGCCGGCGCTCAACATCAGCTCTTCGCACTTCTTAAGCGACTCGTTGAGACAAATATTTCCAAGCGCTACGCCCTCGTCCATCCATTTTTTCTGCCCGGCTTCGATTTCCTTCTTCAGTTTCTCGATCATCGCTCCCAACTCGTCCATCCCCTTTTTTAAACCGGCCTCAGCCTCCTTCCTCACTTTTTCCTTCAGCGACTCCAATTCATCCAGCCATTTTTTAAAACCAACCTCGGCATCCCCTTCGACCTTTTCCTTCAGCCCCTCGAAAGCCTCCAGGACCTTGCCCGGTACTTCCTGCAGGGCCATCCTTCGATCTTCGTACAGGTCCTTGATAAGACGCTCCGTCTCTTCCCTGACAATATTCATCACATCTTTTACCGGAACCGGCTCGCCGGGTTGCTCAGTCTTTTCCTCCGGACTTCGCCTGCCGTCCAAGTCAACCGCTCCGACCATCGAAGAAAACAACTCTTCTTTTATCATTTTGAGTCGCCGCCTGGTTTGCTGAGTAAAAGAGGAAACCTCCAGGTCTTCGCCGAATGTCAATCCCAACTTTATCATATCTTCGAGAGCGGCCTGAAACCGGCCGCTCAGCTCCGGGATCTTAACCATCCCCGAAATCCTCCCCCGATACGCATTATAGGTTTCGGAGCTCTCGAAGCCGGTCCCGTCCTGTTCGACCGGGCCGAAATGAGGATTTACCCAAACCACCAACAGCGCGCCCTCCGGAAGCCCGGCTGCAACCTCCGCAAAACCATCGATCGTATCCCCCAGGAAAGGCCCACCCGCTATAACCGTGTGTATGACCAATTGACATCCCATGTTTGCAAGCAGATGCGGCACCCTGTCTTTACCGATATGGCGGATCAGGGAGGCAAACGCGGTCGCCCCGGTATCGACGAGCACATCGTTCCCGTTGGTTGTCTCGACCCGGTCGAGAAGGACATCGAACTTTGCCGAATCTATTTCCCCGTCCGTCATGACATCCGCCCGTACAATGTCGAGCGCCTTATATCTGCTAAACGTCCGCGCATCCGCGTCCGCGTCGATGCATAGGGGCATTTCGCTTCTGGCCCGCTTGTAGCCGGCCAGAAGGGCGCATGCAAAGGACTTGCCCACTCCGTCTTTTTTCTGCAACATCAGGTGTACTTTTGACATTCCCCGCTCCTTTCGAGGAGCCGCTTTCTTAAAGCCGCGTTCCACGATAGGGACCATGCCAGACACTGCCTGCGCCTTGCCCGCCGCATCCTCGACCATTTTATCGCCGGTCACGGCGAGCTTTTCGAACCGCTCAAGGATTCTATCCGCATTGGAATTCGCGGCTTCCAGGCGGCTTACAACAGTTGCTATATCACGCAGTCCCTCGGCATATATGGCTTCCACCTTATTGCGCAATTCCACGTCCAGCCTCCTCGAGCAGGTCGTATACCTTGTTGAAATTTCTGGATACGGATTTCGCCAGCATTCGCGCCATGTGCATATCCGTGTATTGCGACAGTAATTTTTCGTCGCCGCCGTCGTTTACCACTTCCCTGATTTTAGCCCTGTAGTCGGTGGCGTCGCCGAGTATCGCGGATAGATTGGTTTTGCGGCGCACCATTATTCCGAAGATTTCATTGTCAAGTATGGCTATATCCGGATCGATAATGCATCGCTTTTCTTCGGCGTAGTTCATGACGATCGGGAATTCTTCCCCGACATCTCTTTTCACCCGGTTGAACAGGACCACGATTCGGTCACTTTCCACATCCAAACCAGCCAATACCTCAATAGTGGTGATGGTGTCCTTCTGTTGTTTTTCTTCCGGAGTCACTGGGAGCAGGAATTGATCTATTTCAACGTGACTTTCATCGAACCTGGTCATTCCATCGAGAAATTCCACAGCGTTGCTCGATCCCACATCTATGATGACGTCGTCGGCGCGGACGATTTGCCTGTAAATGTCTTGAAATCTTGATCCTCGGATTTTTTGACCCTCCACGCCCAGACTGGCCGCACTGTCGTTTTGGGTTTCAACATCAATGTATGTCGCGCCGGGCATATGAGGCCGCAGCAGATTCGATGCCACCGTGGTTTTCCCGACGTTACCGCTGTAGTTCAATACTACTCGCTTCATAAGCCGTCCTTCCTATTTCATGTATTTGTCAAAGTCGATGTTCTCGCGAATCTTGCGCAGGTCAACCGATGTCGGTTTGTTATCGGGCTTGGCTTCAGTCGAGGTTTCAACATCAGATTGCTTTCGGGCGGGTTCGTCGCCGGCCTGCTTTCTTCTACCCGGCTTTCCAGGCGTCCCCTGGTGGCGGTGGACGTACTTGATAATTCCCGGAATTTTCACATGGACCCCGTTTAGAGCGAGGAACTCCCGCACTTCCTCATAGGTGTAGCCGTTGGCGCGCAGAATCAACATGTCCTCCAGCCATGGGGCCATCACGGATTTGCGCCGCGTGCGATTTTCGCCCTCTTTTTTTGCCATGAATTCCGCCGCGTTCATAGTTCCATTCTCTTCCTTATTATTCCCTCCTTCATCCTTACAATTCCATCAGCCCTCCACTTTTCCTTCCTCATTATTCCATGATACTTCCGCTTTCATCCAATGTACATACCACTTCATGCCATTGTGTTCCCACGATTATTCCTCAGCATATTCCAATCGGTTTCAAATCTTCATTGTGGAGGTTTGCGGCGGTGTTTTTCGGGGTGAGCCCGGCCTTCCCCTTGGCGTCCGAAACGTTCTCTTTATTGTTCAGACTTTTCCGGTGGAGTTGAGGTTGGTTCCTTCTTTTCCGCAGACCCGCCCTTTATCAGCCGATTCACCTGGACGCTGAAAGCAGGATAGCGAACTGAAATCTTTCCTTCATCCTGCAAGGTCTGCCAAATGAGCTTCAAAGTCCACCCATCCTTCAAGGCTTCTTCGATTTCATTTCGCAGGGCCAAGACGACCATTTTGCTGGGATTTTTGATGCCACTATCAGTATTCTGCACTTTGATCGCAATTCTTTTGGACAATTTTTTTCCCATGGACGCTCATCCTTAAGAATCATTTTGTGGTGATTTTGAACCTTGCCAGGCGATTCGATTCAAATGAATCACACAAATCGAATCACCGAATTGGAAGCTAACATTGGCCCGTAGCACACTCGGTTTATGCAGTCAATATTTATGTGATTACCATATTTTTAAATTGCGGCGTAGCGGTCTTATTTTGTTCGCAGGAACAACGAATGAATTTTCAATTGCGTAGGATTCGTATATTGTAGTAAAAAACGGTTTTTGGAGGGCGAGATACCAGAAGTTAGCTAACCCGGCACAGCCGGGCCAGCCAACTTCTGTTGTCCCTTATTCGCGCTATGCGCTCAAAGGAACATCTCGCTCTCGCGAGGCGTGACGGCTACCGCCGTCAAAAGACAATTTGGACGCCAGGGGGAATAGCATGGCCACTCGCAAGAACGGCCGTCATCTTCGAGTGCCGGTTCTGCCCGAAGAAGAAGCGGCGATTAAGGCGATGGCGAAGAATACGGGCCTGAGCATCGCCGCCTATCTTCGAAATGTCGGGCTTGGCTACGAGCCCAAGAGCGTTACGGACCAGAAGGCCATCGGCGATCTGCTGAAAATCAACGCCGACCTGGGCCGGCTCGGCGGGCTGCTCAAGATGTGGCTCACAAACGATGAGAAGCTCAAGATGTATGAGCCTGTCCAGATCCAGGCGACGATCAACGGCGCGCTTTCAAAGATTGCGCAAGTTCAGTTGGAACTTTTGGACAAGGTGAAAAAGCTCTCGTGATAGCCAAACACATTCCAATGAGGACCGTAGAGAAGAGCAGCATCAAGGCGCTTATCGCCTATCTTACCGGTCCGCATGGAAAAGTCGAACGGGTAGGGCGGGTGACCATCACAAATTGTCACTCGACCGATCCGCAGGTGGCTGCAATCGAAATAAAGGCTATCCAGGACCAGAACAAGAGAACGAAGTCGGACAAGACTTACCACCTTTTAGTGTCTTTTCCGTCCGGCGAAAACCCGCCCCCGGAGGTCCTCGCCGCCATGGAGGACCGAATCTGCGAGGGTTTGGGCTACGGCGAACACCAGCGGGTTTCGGTGGTCCACACCGATACCGACAATCTCCACCTGCATCTGTGCATCAACAGGATTCACCCCGAACGGCTCACCGTCCACAAGCCCTACTACGCTTATAAGATTTTGGGCAGACTCTGCACGAAACTTGAAATCGAATACGGACTTCAGAGGACGAATCACACCGCGAAAAAGACGGTGGGCGAAGCCAAGGCCGAGGACATGGAAGCGGCCGCAGGTCTTGAGAGCCTCATTAGCTGGATACGGCGCCAGTGCATGGACGACCTTTTGAATGCGAAATCCTGGGCCGAACTTCACAAGGCGCTTGCAGAAAACGGACTTTCCATCAAGTTGCAGGGAAACGGCCTGGTCATCGCAAACAAGGAAGGACTGACCGTAAAAGCGAGCTCGGTTTCCCGGGAATGCTCGAAGGCGGGGCTTGAATCCAGACTCGGCAGATTCGAGCCAGCGCTCGGGGCCCCCGCCCCGGAACCGCCCAAACGCCGCTACCATCCAAGACCAATTCCTTCCCGTGTAGATACCTCGAAGCTTTATGCCGAGTATCAAGCCGAACGGGAAGCAGGCCTGCGCGACAGGGGCCTTGAGTGGAAGAGGGCCAGGGAAAGAAAGGAGCGGCGCATTGAACAGGCTAAAAGCTCCGCCCGCACCGATCGATCGGCCGTAAGGCTTATTTCGGGCCGGTTTTCAAGGAAGCTTTATTACAGCCAGGTCAGCGGGGTGCTTAAAAGCGATATCGCGAAGATTCGCGGGGAATACGCCCTGGAGCGTCAGGCGATCTATGACAGGTATAAGCGCAGGACCTGGAACGACTGGCTCCAGGTGAAGGCCGAGCGCGGAAACATGACCGCCCTCGAAGTGCTTCGATCAAGGCAGGGGGCCAAAGGTCTCAAGGGCGATACGATTGGAAACAAGGCTTTCGCCCTGGAACACGACCCGGTTGAGGGTCTCGTCATAGATTTTGTGACAAAACAGGGTACCGTGGTCTACCGGTATCTCGACACCACCATCCGGGACGATGGGAAACTGGTCAAAGTGGGCCAGGGGGCAGGCCGGGAAGTTGTGCAAGTCGCGCTTCAAATTGCACGCGAGCGTTTTGGGAAAAAGCTTACCGTAAACGGCAGCGCCGAGTTCAAGAACGACATCGTCGGGGCCGCCGCTGCAGCCGGGCTTGCCGTGGAGTTTGACGACCCCGAGCTTGAACGGCGACGGATTGCGCTTGCGGGCGGCAAAAAGAAGGTTGAGGAAGCCGGGGTTGCCGTTTCCCCGGGCATTGAGGCGGAGTTGGAGCATCCAGGCCATTCGAGTCTTGAAGGGCGGCCCATCGCGCCCATGGGTGCTCCGGATTTGGCCGCGCTTAAGTATATCGAGGAGAGAAACGGCAAACGGGGAACCATCATCGATATCCTCGAGCATAGACCATTTTGTCCAACGGACGCCGGCGAGTTGGTATTCAGGGGACTGCGGGAGGTAGACGGCCAGACACTCGGCCTTTTCGAAAAGCAAAAGCAAATCCTGGTCTTGCCAATCAACCACTGGACGGCAGTGCGGCTTAAACGGCTGCACCGAGGCGATCCGGTAAAAGTTACGGCTGAGGGCAAAGTCAAAAGCCGGAGCCTGAGACTCTAAGGGCTTGCCGTACATTTCCTGAGCAGGGGCCGAATCTCATCGGCCCCTGCTCCTACCGGCTATCATTCGTCGTGAATTTCCCTGTGAGGCAGCCATCATGTCGTCGCGGCCAACGAAAGTTGGCTCTCCGCGTCTCTGCGTGAGGTAAAAAACCGGACTCACGCAGAGACGCAGAACTTATTGGCCATACTATCTTCATGGTCATACGAGTTTGCCGAATAAATTGTCATTTGTTTTGACTAAGTTTGAGTTTGCAGTCAAGAAAATTTAGTCACAATTACGGGTAGATAGCGAAAACCATCGGCTTTTGGCAGCATCCCTATTTTGGAGCTGTCTATGGCGGACCACAGGTCGTTCTGTTATCCCATTTTCCATTGTGGTATATTCATTCTGTTAAGAAAAAAGGCAGGCTCAGGGGACCCCACACCAATCAAAACTCGCCATTGGTAGTTTGCTTTTCTCGAAATTGTCCCCAGTCCGAGTTAGGCAACAGGCGCTTACGGTGCGTCAAAGCGAGACCGACGGGAATTATAATCGTCGCTGATCGGTAGTTTTTGGAAAGCAGGCGCTTCCCCATTTA
>JBMFWU010000178.1:7458-10587 GCA_049964955.1 Syntrophobacteraceae bacterium | reverse complement strand
CTTTGCGGCAAGGCTCAAATACGGGGCGATCGAACCCCTGGGGGACACCTCGGAGGTGCCGATCTTCAAAAGGTTTTTCAGTGGGGGTGCGGACTCCGTGAGAGGTTATCCATACCAGAGGCTGGGGCCGCTTGCCGCCGACGGCAACCCCATCGGAGGAATGGAACTGCTTGAAGGGAGCCTGGAATTCAGATTTCCCATAAAAAAAACGCTGGAAGGAGCCATCTTTTCGGATTTCGGAAACGTCGCGCCTACCCTGGACAGTTTCTCATGGCAGGATAATCGGTACACGGCAGGTGTTGGATTGCGCTATCTCACCCTGGTTGGCCCCCTGCGCTTCGATGTGGGCTACGAACTCAACCCCCCCGAACATGTCAGCTTTGCTCCCTACCAGTTCTATTTCAGCATCGGGCAGGCATTTTAAACCTATTTGTAGAACTTGACGGATAACACTCGTTCCAATAAGATGCCACAAATAACCCCGGGTGCACAATCAGGAGGTAATCTCGATGCGAAAGACCACAACTGTCCGGACGCTATTTTTTCTTTTGCTGTGTAGTCCTTTGTGTTTCCCGATCCTGGCAGGGGCCCAGATTTTCAATTCCCGGGCCCAATCGGTCAGCCCGCAATCCGGCCAAATGGAGCAAAAAGTCTGGGACCCTCTCGAAAGTTCCAACAGGAAGGTCTTCTACTTTAACGATCTGCTCTACTCAGACTTCGTAAAACCCATAACCGTGGTGTACAGGAAATTGCCCGCACCTGTCCGCAAGGTGGTGCGAAACGGTTTCGACAACCTCGAAACCCCTTCGCGCGCCGTCAACCTGGCCCTGCAGGGAAAGCCCCGCAGGGCGCGAGACGAGGTGACGCGCTTTGTCGTTAATTCGACCGCAGGCGTTGGCGGCATGTTCGATGTCGCCGGATGCGCCCTCGGAATTCAGGACCATGATGCGGATTTCGGCGAAACACTGGGTACGTGGTGCGTGGGGCCAGGGCCCTATCTGGTGGTCCCGGCCCTCGGCCCCTCGGACACAAGAGACCTCGTCGGTCTGGCGGCCGATCACTTCATGGATCCGCTTTACTGGGTCCCGGGGCCGATCTGGCTCGGCTATGCCGTCGATGCCGTCAAATATACGAGCAAGGCTTCGGATCATATCGATCAATATGAAGCCATGAAAAAAGCTTCTCTCGATCCCTACGTCGCGATGCGAAATGCCTATATGCAGCACAGGGAGGCACTTATATCGGACAAACCGCAACGGTCCGAGGTTGTCCCCACGGGGGCTTCTTTGGCAGAAGACGCTGCACGCGAGCAAGCGGCGGCAAAGGCCAAAGCAGAGGCTCTCGCCCTGGCTCGTGCCGAGGAACGGTCACGCGTGATAAAACCCCGCAAAAACGCCTCGTCGAGCGAACTTGCCCGGGCGTTGCGGAAGGCGGTTGAAAACGAGTCCGGCCGAACCTCGCTTGCGACGGTCGTCCAGGAATATCCTCAATTGGCGGGAGCGGTTGCGGCGCGAAATGCCATCGCTCGCGATGCGGATTTCCGGCCGGACTGGGGCCAGGACAACAGGGAGAGGTTGAACCTTGCCACAGAGATGATCTGTAGCGCTCTTGCCCGAGGCGACCTTTTTGCCCGAGGGGCCGACGATCCCAGTCTGGAACAGATCAGAGCAACGGCTTGCGTCCAGCAGCGGCGCCTCGCCGCGGCTGAAATCGCCGGACAGTAGCGCCACTGCCTTCGGCGGCACCCTTATGGTTACAGAATTGGCAGGGCGGAAGGGCCAGGTCACCTGGCAGGCGGTGCCACCTCCCACCGCCTACCGCCCCCTCCGGTAAAATACACCTTTAATGCGGGTAATTACCCGGTTCACCCCATATTACTTTCCCTCCGATCGGCGTATTCATACGAATAAATAAACGCACATTTCAGTGACAGGGAACGGGCAGAGTTTCTGCCCCGGAGTGTCTTACGGAGGTGAAGTATGCAAAGCGCGTCGATCGAAACATTCATGAACACGCATGGAATTTCGATGCAGTTGATGAAGATGAAGTCGGGCGAACCGCGGAGCGTTAGCCGAAAAGAGGCTGTCGATCGCTACAAGTACCAGATGAGCAGGCAGGGCAGGGCGGTAGATTTCTATGTGGAGGCCTCCTCCGAGGAAAACAGTCTATCGGCCGTGGACGTACTGTTCATGCTAGTCCTGGATGCCTCCGGGTGCGAAATGTTTAAAGACTATTATGGGCGACATGATGAATTTAAGGAGATGTTATCCGGCCTGGGCGCGGTGCACGATGAATTTGACGAGTTTTGGCTCGAATTTGCTTCGAGGCGCCGGCAGAGCCTGAAATTGAGGTCCTTTTTGGGCCACAATCTCTACGCTACCTTAATCGAGCAGTTCGGATTCAACAACTAGGGCCGCATAAAGGACCCGGAGAGCGGAGGCGGGCCATGTTCGGCCTGTGAACAGGTCATGCCATGGCCTCCGCTTCTCATGATCGTGTAATTACCCCCGGGTTTTAGAACATTGATCCTTCCCGAAATAGTTGCAGATCTTCTAGCGTGTTGCTCCTATATCCCAATGTCTGGTTGTATATTTATGTAACAAGTTGATAAGGCTGATTGTGTATCTATCTTTACAAAGACAGCAGCAGTATTAAATATTACTCTATTTCTTACCATAGGGATCGAAAGCAACGGGAAAACAGTTAGGGGAGCGTGAAGCTCCCCCAAAATATTCTTGACCCTCTCCCTGGAAGCTGCTAAGGGTCTAAAGCAATATTTCTTTGCCCATCCGTTGAAACGGCTGAACAGAAGCTGCTGTGCGAACCCTTTTTCAGGCGCCCCGGCAACACGAGTAGAAATCGGCTCGGTTGAACGGAAGCCTAAGAAACGAGTTCGACCATGGAACGTTCTGAAGAGTTGTTGAGAGTTGAAGGGGTCTGCAAGTCATTCAAAAAAATGATGGCTGTCAACCGATGCTCTCTGGAGGTCGCAAAGGGGACCATTACAGCCCTGATCGGTCCCAACGGCGCCGGCAAAACCACGTTGTTCAACCTTATCAGCGGTTTTCATCGCTACGATGAAGGCAAAGTCTTCCTGAACGGCTGTCGCATCGACGGTCTTCGCCCCGA
>JBMFWU010000178.1:0-7358 GCA_049964955.1 Syntrophobacteraceae bacterium | reverse complement strand
TATGCGGGCAATATCTCGACCGGACAAAAGCGGCTCCTGGAAATCGCCAGAACCATGATGGCCGACCCGGAAATCATCCTTTTGGACGAACCGGGGGCGGGCGTTAACCCGACGCTCATGAACAAACTCATGGGATATGTTCGACAGATGAACGAGCAGGGAAAAACCTTCTTGATCGTGGAACATAATATGGAGTTGGTGATGAGCTTATGCGATCCCATTATCGTTATGAATGCCGGTTCCATTCTCACTAAGGGGACAGCGCAGCAGATTCAAACCGACCAACGGGTGATAGACGCCTATCTGGGTGGTTGATTATGGCTATTTTGGAAGTAAGAGATGTAGTTGGCGGGTATGGCGAGGTGCTCATACTCAACGGGGTCTCCATCCAGTGCGGGAATAATGAAATCGTATCGATCGTGGGTCCCAACGGCGCCGGCAAATCGACTTTGATGAAGGCTATTTTCGGTTTGATCGGAATTCGGCAGGGTTCGGTCGTCTTCGAGGGTAAGCCCATCATGGGAATGCGGGCGAGCCATCTGGTGAAGCTGGGCATGGGCTATGTGCCCCAGGAAAAAAACGTATTCCCGTCTCTTAGTGTCCTGGAAAACTTGCAAATGGGCGCTTTCATAAGGAAAGATGATATCGCTCCCGCTATGGAAAGAGTCTTTGAACTGTTTCCCTTCCTCGCCAAAAATCGTAAAGCAACAGCAGGGGTGCTCTCGGGGGGAGGGCGTCAGATGCTGGCTCTGGGGCGAGCCCTGATGCTGGAGCCGGGGTTGTTGCTCCTCGATGAGCCTTCCGCCGGGTTGGCTCCCCAGGTGCGGGACGAAATTTTTGACAAAATAGTGGAAATCAGACAAAGCGGCGTGTCCATTCTGATGGTCGAACAAAACGCCAAAAAGGCCCTTGAGATGTCTGATCGCGGTTACGTTCTTGTCATGGGGAAGAATCGTTTTGAAGATACCGGCAAAGCCTTGCTCGCCAATCCCGAAATCGGGCGCCTGTATTTGGGCAGCGCGTAGTTGTTAGTCTAATAACTGCCCTGGAGATAATGTCGCCTATGTTGCAATTGCTCGCCAATGGTATTGTTTTCGGTTCCATCATCGCCCTCGGGGCGATTGGTCTGACGCTGGTCTATGGCATTCTGAAATTCGGCAATTTCGCCCACGGCGACACGATGAGTCTTGGGGCTTACCTGACGCTGCTTTTTTTGGACCTGAGACTGCCTTTCCCGCTTGCGGCGGTCCTGGCGATCGCGGTGTCCATAGTGCTGGCCATCGTCATCGACCGCTATCTGTATCGACTGTTTCGGGAAAAGGGATCGATCATCCTGCTCATCGCCTCGGTCGGCGTGGCGCTTTTCCTGCGTAACGTCATCCTGCTTTTTTGGGGACCCGATCTCACCTATTACTCCCGGGCAATCCAAATCTCCCATTCGATCCTCCCGGGGATTCGCCTCAACAATATCGACGTAATGATAATAATTGTCACTGCCGCGCTTATCGTGCTCGTGCATCTGTTTTTGAAGTTAACCAACATTGGCAAAGCCATGCGTGCTTCCTCGGACAACATGGAATTGGCCGAGGTAGCCGGGATCGATACGCAGCGCGTCATTGTCTGGACCTGGTGTGTGGGAACTGCTCTGGCGGTTATCGGCGGCATCATGCTGGGGATGGAAAACGGTCTGCGCCCACCCATGGGTTGGGAGCTGCTGCTGCCCCTGTTCGCCGCGGCTATTCTGGGCGGAATCGGCGAGCCCTACGGGGCCATGGCGGGCGGCCTGATCATCGGAATCGCCCAGGAGGTTTCAACCGGTTTTCTTTCCACGGCCTATAAACCAGCTGTGGCCTTCATCATCATGGTCCTGGTTCTTTTGATCCGTCCCCAGGGCATCTTTGGAGTTTCAAGACGATGGATGTAGGCGGCATTTTCTCGTACCTGATATTTTTTCTGGTGATCGCCTCCATATACGGACTGCTCAGCCTGGGGCTGAACATCCAGTGGGGATACACAAAACTGTTCAATATCGGCATTGCCGGTTTTTTCGCCGTGGGCGCCTACTCCTCCGCCATCCTCACCACTCCCGCCTCGCCGGGTCATCTCGGAGGGTTCAATCTGCCGTTTCCGGTCGCCCTGGTGATTGCGGTCCTGCTGAGCGGCTTAGTCGCTTTTGTCATCGGCCTCCCCACTTTGCGGTTGCGAGAGGACTACCTGGCTATTGCGACCATCGGCATCGCGGAAACCATTCGCCTTATTTTCAATAACGAAGACTGGCTCGCCAACGGGGTCCGGGGAGTGAGCGGCATCCCCAGACCGTTTGAGCGCTACATCTCGTTTAACTACAACCTTTTTTACCTGATGCTGATGGTGGCGTTGGTGATCGGTGTGTATTTGGCCCTTGAAATCGCGCTCAAATCCCCCTGGGGAAGGGTGCTGAAGGCCATCGGAGAGGACGAAGCCGTCACGCAGGCCATGGGCAAAAACGTCTTCCGCTACAAGATGGAATCCCTGGTGCTCGGTTCCATGATCATGGGAATGGCCGGAAGTCTGTACGCTCATTTTATCCAGTTTATCAGCCCCGAGGTGTTTGTGCCCATGACCGGCACTTTCCTTGTCTGGGTGATGCTTATTGCGGGTGGAAGCGGCAGCAACAAAGGGGCGCTGCTCGGCGCTGTGGTGATCTGGGGAGTCTGGTCGCTTACCGGACTGATCTCCAATGTGGTGCCGATCGAGTTTGCGGTGAAGGCGGGCGCTCTGCGCGTGATCGTGATCGCCATATTCCTCGAAGTGATCCTGATCGTCAGGCCCCAGGGCATCCTCGGCGAGAAACGCGTGTTGCGCTCCGCGAGGCAGGCGACGGAATAGCAGGGATACAAAAAGGCCGCTTCCCGGTGGGAGGCGGCCTTTTCTAGTTTCTAGTTTCTAGTTATTAGTTACTAGTTTTTAGTTTCTAGTTTTTGGTCTTTCACGATCTACTTGCCAACAGTAACATACTTGACCGTTTCGATATTGCCACGAGAAAACTTCCACACTTCGTAGTTCCCGGGGACGTCCCCGTATTTATTGAAATCACAGCTTCCGGAAGCGCCCTCGTAATCGATCTTCTTGCCCTCTTTTAACAGTTTGAAGGCTTCGGCCAGGTGACTGGGGTCCACCTTGATGCCCGGAGGGCCGGCCACAGCCCGCAGGTTCTTATAGACGGCCTCCGGGGTCGCCGCGCCGCCGCGCGCCATTGCCAAAGAAATGAGGACCACTGCGTCGTAAGTGGTGTCAATGTAGGGCTTGGGGGGCATCTCTCCAAACTTGGCCTTGTAGTCTTTGGCGAACCAGTCGGCCAGAGTAAGGTTGGGATTGGCGGCAACGGTCCCATAGGTGTTCTCGACATACTGGTCGCCCACATTTTTGGCCACCTCGGGCGCCTTCATACCGTCTGAATAGGCGAAAGTCCCCTTGTATCCCGCCTCCAGGATCTCTCGCATGATCACGGTGCCGAATTGTGGATAGGCGATCATGACCACCGCCTGCGGGTTGCCCTTGATCGCTTTTTCCGCTTCCCCCCTGTAAGATGCCTGTTCATTGTTGTAGGGAATCAGCGCCGTCACACGGCCGCCCAGTTTTTCGTAAGCCTGAGCCAATTCTTTCGCCAGCCCATCGCCATAGTCATTGTTCACATAGATGATGGCCACGGTCTTGAAGTGTTTGTCTTTCGAAAGTACTTGCGCCAGAGCCGGCGCCTGCAGCGCATCCATTGGTACGGTTCGATACAGGTACCCATGTTTCTCCAAGGTGGTGATTTTTTCCGAGGTCGAGGCCGGAGAGATTTGTACAATCTTGCTCGGAATGCAAACCGAGGTTGCAACCGGAATGGTCACCCCGGAAGAAAGAGCCCCCACGATAGCCACCACCTTATCAATGTCAATAAGCTTCTTGGCCGCGTCGACACCCGCTATGGGGTTTGTTTGATCATCCCTCAGAATGATTTGGATTTTGCGCCCCAGCACTCCCCCGGCCGCATTGACATCCCGTTCGGCCAGCAAGGCGCCGTTGTTGCAGGCAATGCCATACGCTGCAAGATCGCCGGTTGTAGACATAAGCGCGCCGATCTTGATGGGCTCGGCAGCCATACACGAAAAAGAAAATAGTACGATGCAACCGGCTATGGTGATGAAACACAAAAAGCCTTTCTTCATGTTGCCCTCCCTTTCTTTTTCGACCAAAAGATTCAGTGATAGAAACCCTCCCGGGAGACCTTCCCCCTGAAGACGTAGTAGCAATAGGAAGCATACGCCAGGATGACCGGCAGGATTACCACGGTTCCGGCGAGCAGGAACGCCTGCGAGGAAGGGGCTGCCGCGGCCTGTTTGAAGGTAAAGGCAAAGGGGACGATCCACGGCCAAAAGCTTATGCCCCAACCGAGATAGCCCAGAAAAAATACGCCCAGGCTCAGTAAAAAGGGCCGGTTTTCGAGTCCCGCGGCAAGGTTTTTCCAGATCGTAAGAACCAGAGCGACTGTGGCCGCGGGTATGGGAAGAAGGTAGTAGATATTGGGGAACGAGAACCAGAGTGTTCTTATTCTCTGGTCCATGAGCGGCATGCTGACGCTTACCACACAGAGGAAAAGAGCAACGTAGATAAGCACATAGGAAGCGCACTTGCGCGCCCAGGTCTGTGTGGGACCCTCTGTTTTCATGACGAGCCAGGTAGAGCCGAGCAGCGCATAGCCGAATACGAGGGCCACCCCGGTCATGAAACTATAGGCGCTGATCCAGTCGAAGGGCTGTCCGGCGAAACTTCGCCCGGCCACCTGCACTCCGCGGACATACGTGCCAAGAATCATGCCCTGCATGAAAGCGGCGACGATGGAGCCGAAATGAAAGGCATAGTCCCAGACACGGCGGGACCTTTCCGCCTTGAAACGAAATTCGAAGGCCACGCCGCGAAAAATCAGCCCCAGGAGCATCAGGATGACCGGCATGTAGAAGGCAGGCATAAGGATGGCGTAGGCGAGAGGGAAGGCCGCCAAAAGACCTCCGCCGCTCAATACGAGCCAGGTTTCGTTTCCATCCCAGAAAGGGGCGATGGAGTTCATCATAAGGTCCCTGGATTCATCCGAGGGGGCGAAGGGGAACAAGATGCCCACCCCGAGGTCGAAGCCATCCAGGGATACATAGAGAAAAAGGGCGATGAAGAGCAGCCCGTACCATACATAGGGAATATCAGACATCTGTTTCATCCTCTTTGGAAGCAAGCCGCTTTATCAAACGGGGCTCCTTCAGGGCGTGGGGGCCGTGAATTTGCCCGGTCTCCGGACCCTTGCGTATGAGCTTGGTGATGTAATAGATCCCGGAGCCGAAGATCACGGCATAGGTCAGTATAAAGGCCGTAAGGGAAAGGGCGACCGATGTCCCGGTCACCGGGGACACCGCCCGGGAGGTGCGCATGATGCCGTAGATGACATAGGGCTGCCTGCCGACTTCGGTGACGCACCACCCTGCCAGGACGGCGAGAAATCCGGCGGGCGTCATGAGCGTGCACCAGCGCAGAAACCATCGCGTCTCGAACAATCGTTTGCGCAAAAAGAGGACGAGCCCGGTAAGGCCCGTCAGCATCATCAAGGTACCCAGCCCCACCATCACGCGAAAGGCCCAGAAGACGATGGCTACCGGAGGCAGGTCGTCTCTGGGCCATGACGCGAGGCCACGTATTTCTCCGTTCAGGTCATGGGTGATGATCAGGCTGGAGAGCTTGGGGATTTCGACGGCGTATTTGGTAACCTGATCCTTTTGGTCCGGCCAGCCGAAAAGGATCGAGGGGGCTCCGCGCTGGGTTTGCCAAAGCCCCTCCATGGCCGAAACCTTGATGGGTTGGTATTCAAAGGTGTTTCGGCCGTGCAGATCGCCAAAGAAAATCTGCGTCGGGGCAACGAATATGGCCATGATCATCGCCATGCCGAACATCACGCGCGCTTCCTTCGTGTGGCGCCCTTTCAGCAGATACCAGGCGCCCACCCCGCCGGCGACGAAGGCAGTGGTGAGGTATGCGGCAGTGACCATGTGAAGGAAGCGGTAGGGAAAGGAAGGATTGAAGATGATCTTTGTCCAGCTTTCGGGATACAAAAGGCCATGGGGCCCCGTCGTAAATCCTCGGGGTGTCTGCATCCAGCTGTTGGCGGCAAGGATCCAGAAAGCCGAAATCAGCGTCCCCGCAGCGACTATCAGGCTCGAGGCGAAATGAATTTTTCGCCCGACCAGGTCCCAGCCGAACAGCATGAGTCCCAAAAAGGAAGCTTCCAGAAAAAATGCGGTTAGAACTTCGTAGCCGAGCATGGGGCCGAGGATGTTTCCGGCCTTGTCTGCGAACGCCGACCAGTTGGTGCCGAACTGGAACGACATGACTACGCCCGATACGACGCCCATTCCGAAGACGATGGCAAAAATCTTTACCCAAAAGCGGTAGACGTCGGCATAGACAGCGTTTCCAGTGCTCAACCACCGCCATTCCAGCACCGCAAGCCAGCTCGCAAGCCCTATCGTAAAAGCCGGGAACAGAATGTGAAAAGCGATGATGCTTGCGAACTGAATTCGTGAAAGAAGGACCGGGTTCAGGTGTTCGAACATGGTGTGGATCTCCGATTATACACTGGAAGGCCGGGATGAGCGTACCGGCTGAAAACTGAGTCCCACGGGCAATAGTATACATTTCAATCGGGAAATGCAAGCAAATTTTGGATACGCAAGACTGGCGTTTAACGTCGCAAGGAGGGGCTCTCCTGAAATAGCTTTCCGGAAAACGACGCGGCAAATAATTCTTATCCAGTTGTAAATGTCTACCGATTACATAGCGAAAGAGGAATGAGTTCCGCATAGGAATTAGGGCGCAGACTCGATTCGGGCACAGGGGAAAGAGGCGGAAAATGGCGCACATAATCATTTTAGGGGCCGGTTGGGGCGGGATTGTATGTAGGTCGTTTCGAGGAGGGAGCGCATTTTCCTTATCCAGGAAGGATTCCATCCCGCTGATTAAAAAGGAAGATTAGAATGGTAGATTTCAAAAGATGGTCTCTTAGAATAAAAATAATTGCTTTGGGTGTAGTACTCCCTACGATATTGCTCGCAGTGCTGTTCCATATGTACGCCGTCAGGTCCAAAGAGGACACGATCCGGGCGTTTACCAGCAAGGCTCGGGCGATATGTCTGATGGCCGCGGCTACCCGGTATGAAATGGAACAGAAATGGGCAGCGGGGCTTTTCTCCCTGGATGAGATAAGAAGCTATGCGGCCAAAGGGGAGAAGGACAAGGTCCTTGCCAGCGTGCCCGTAGTGACGGCGTGGCAGGCGGCGATGCGCAATGCCAAA
>JBMFWU010000177.1:1708-10740 GCA_049964955.1 Syntrophobacteraceae bacterium | reverse complement strand
CCGTAGAGGACTTTACCTGACTGTTTTCGCTCATCTCGATTCGCTTCCTGAAAAAAGCTTGAGACCAGACCATGACCCCGTTTCCCGATTCCTCTGCGTCAGCGATGAATCCGAGCTCTTCGTCATGTTACATTTGCGAGGAATTCGCGGCGGGATCGCATTGCTGCCTGCCGCATGTTTAAATCTATCTCGGCAGGCAGTTTATCATTAAGCGGTGGCATGAGCAATATTTAAGGAAAACAACTGTTAAGAATTTACCACTCTGTTAAAATGTCGCAGCATGTTTGGCCGCCTGTTGCGGAGCAGGCGCGCATCCTGTGGAGGATTTTGAGTCCTTCCCGGCGCCCAACCCTTTAGAAAGAGAGGAGAAGATTATGGCTGCAAAAAAGATCCTGATGCTGGTCGGAGACTACGTGGAAGATTATGAGGTCATGGTTCCCTTTCAAGCGCTTCAAATGGTCGGCCATAGTGTGCATGCCGTATGCCCCGGGAAAAAATCCGGCGATCAGGTGAGAACCGCAGTGCATGACTTCGAAGGCGATCAGACGTACAGCGAAAAAAGGGGGCACAACTTTACGCTCAACGTGAGTTTCGACGATATAGAGCCGGAAAAATACGATGCGCTGGTGATCCCCGGCGGGAGGGCGCCGGAGTATATCCGGCTGAATGAAAAAGTCCTGAGCATAGTGAAACACTTCGCCGGAGCGCAAAAACCGATAGCCGCCGTCTGCCACGGGGCGCAAGTGCTTGCCGCCGCCGGAGTTTTGGAGGGAAAAAGCTGCAGCGCCTACCCCGCGGTCGGCCCCGATGTCAACCGGGCCGGGGGGAAATATGTCGATATACCGGTCGACCGGGCGCACGTGGACGGCAACCTCGTGACTGCGCCCGCCTGGCCTGCGCATCCTGAGTGGTTGGCGAAATTTCTCGTGGTTTTGGGAACGAAGATCACCCTGTAGTGCCTGATCTTTACGAGCGCGGAGGACTGCGACGACTCGCCGCCCCGCGCTCTTTTGCCCTTCGCCGTTTCGCGCGCTCGGCTACCGACCTCTTCTTAAAACGATCAGGGACACTTCGCCTTTGCAGTTGAACCGGACCGGAACCCCCGACACACCTACTCCGGCGGAGGTGTAGCCCGGCATCCCTTTATAGTTCCACCTGCCCTGGCAAAAGGCACGAGGGGCCTTGCTGTGGGTGAAGACCGGACCGAAGGGCGGGATCAATATCTGGCCGCCGTGGGTGTGGCCGCACAAGTAAAGCTTGGGCCGATAGTCGAACGCTTCCTTATAGATCTCGTTGGAATGAGAGACGAAGATCGAGAAAATCCCGGACGGCAATCCACTGAACGCGGCCTTGACATCGTGGGCCTTGAAGTAGTGGCAGTCATCGGTTCCGACGATCCAGACGAGTTCCCCTTCCCGTTCGACGGGCAGGGAACCGTTTACCAGGAAATCTACCCCCATTTGTTTCAGTGCTTCGACGATTTCCGGACAGTCGTGATTCCCGAGCACTCCCAGGATGCCGTCCTTTGCCTGGATCTCGGGCAAAAGAAGACTCATCTGCCGGAGCGCCGGAGTAAAAGGGCCGTAGGTGTTCATTCTGAAATCTCCGCCGAGGATGCACAGGTCGGCGGGGGCCTCGCGAATGATTTGAACGGCCTTTTCGGTCAAACCCGGCAGACCGTCCAGATGCAGGTCGGAGAGAAACAGTATCCGGTAGCCGTCAAAAGCGGCGGGCAGATCGTCGAAATGGAAGGTAACCTCCTGTTTTTCCAAAACCAGGGCGTTGCGTTCGCCGCGCTCGTAAATGCCGATAGTCTTTAGAACGGATTTCATGAACACGTGGTAGTAAACGGCATCTTCAAAATTTAGAATCTGGCTCAAAGGCCTGGCCGTTATCCGGCACGAGACCAGTTCGCGAAATCGCGTAAGGGCCTTGATTTTTCGGGGATAGGCTTCGAAGGGCTTGCGAAGCAGGACCCTGTGCAGGAAAATCGACCCCAGGTAGGCGCCGATTCCGAAGGTTATTCCGAAAAACAAAACATACCGAAGTGTCAGGCTGTAATAGGGACCGATGAGACAAAAGGGGAGAAGCCCCTCGGGGACCTGATCCAGTCCGGGAACGGTGTCGCCGCTTCTAAACGAAAAGCGCCTCTTGAGAAAGCTTGAAAAAAGATCTCCAGCCATACTGAGCATTGCTGCGCTGAGGCTGAGCCAGAAAGGAAACCCCAGAAGCGGGCCGATCGCGCCCCCCGTGAGTATCGCCGCCAGGACCCCTCTTTTGGTTTTGTGTTTTCCCAAAAGCGGCCTGCCGTCGCGCCACAAACAGCCGTCATCGCAGGGGCCGGCGAATTTATCTTCCATGACCGCGGAAACAACAGGCGGAGCGAAGTTGACGAGCCACAACAACACGAGAAGTCTGATCCAAAGCTCCATTTGCGTATTTGTCCTCCGTCAGGCTGCCGAGAGATCGCTGGTGACGTTTTCTGTAACCGGATAGCGCAGCATGAGAGTCAGGAAAAAGGCCGCCACGGGAAGCGCCCAGATGCATTTCATGGCCGCGAGGACCCCGAAATGGTCCGCAAAAAGTCCCAGGACCGTAACGCCGATTCCCCCCGCCCCGATCGCAAACCCCGACATTAAGCCGGACGCGACTCCCGTACTCCGGGGGAAAAGGTTTTGTCCCATTACAATGGTAATCGGAAAAGTGGAAACTAGCATGAACCCGAACAAGGCGACAAGAACGAAAAGGAGCCCCCCCTGCGCCCACAGGATTGGCGGAAACAGCACCACGTCGCAAAAAATGGAAACCCTCAGCCAGAAACGATGGCCGAGTCTGTCGGCCAGAGGAGAGCCCACAAGGGTCCCTGCCGCGCCGCCCAGCAGAAAAAGACTGACCAGTTTTCCGGCAAACACCGGATTATCCCTGAGATAGTTGATATAGTAGAAGGGAATATAGGTCATCAGACAATACATCGTCCAGGTTCGCAGCATAATGAAACCGATTATGACGATGAACGCACGGCGGGCGGATTTCGATCCGGTTTTGTTCTCCTTGCACGCAGAGGGCGGCGCCTGAGGCGGCAAAGCGACCGTGCTGCGAAATATGACGATAGAGAAAACGAACAGGAAAGTGATTGCCGACATCCACCATAGAGAGGAAAAGCCTCTGTAATGGATGATGGAAAGGGCGAGAAACGGTCCCAGGGCCATTCCCGCGTTACCGCCCACAGAGAAGATCGACATTCCGGACGCCATTTTCTCGCCGGTAAAAAAGCGTGCCGTCTTAAAACCCGCGGGGTGAAAGGCGGAGATGCCTATGCCGCTTGTGACCGCAAGAAGTGCGACCAGGAAAAAGTTTGACGCCAGGGGCAGGGCGCAAAATCCCGCCCCGGCCAGCAAGGCCCCGAGAGGAAGCAGATAGTAGGTGTTTTTCCGGTCGGAGAGGCTGCCGAAAAAGGGCTGAATGACCGAGGAGGAAATGTTTGCAAGGATGAGAATGCTGCCTGCCAAAGTATAGGAGAGGCCGAGGTTTTCCTTGAGAAACGGAAGTACGGCGGGAAGGGCCCCTTGAAAGGTATCTACGGCCACATGCCCGCTCGAGAGCAAAAGAAGCGCTTTTAGATTGAACTTGCGCATCAGGGGTCCTTGTATACAATGGCGGCGAAGAATCAGAGCCGGGAGCTTAATCCATTTTTCCTAAAATGAGAACCGGATAGCGATGGCGTTGGAAAAAGACTGGATAAAAAATCAGTGGGCGATCCTCCTCTGCTCTGTTGGCCTCTTCGTGTTTTTTTCCGCCGTGGAGTACGCAAAAACGGGTTCGCAGAAGCCCCACACGCGACCCGCGGTGGCAGTGGAGGTCAAAGGAGAGGTTGCAAGGCCGGGGACCTACCTGCTGGACCCGGCTGCTGCAACGGTTGGCGTCGCTGCGGCAAAGGCAGGCGCGCGCGTGGAGATTCCGAAGGGGGAAGCGGAAAGGAAACTCCTCCCGGGACAGTCGCTCGAGATATGCGGCGAAAAAAAGGGGGCGGCCATAAAATTCGGACGCATGCCCGGGGCGGCCCTTCTGGCCTTGGGATTAAGACTCGATCTCAATTCGGCTTCCCCTGACGAGCTTATTCTGGTTCCCCGCCTGCGCCCGGCGATCGCTGCGCAAATCGTTGCCGGGAGAAGCCGAAAACCGTGGGCGAGTGTCGACGAGTTGCGTGAGATTCGGGGCGTTGGCCCCAAAACCGTTCAAACATTTCGAGAATACCTGGAGGTACCGGCCGGTCCCGACAGGAATGAAGGTCGCCAAAAATGAAGCCGCTCCCATTTTATACCTCATAAGTACTTGCCTAATGTGAATAATTTTGCGATACATCCTCTGCTAATTAATCTTAAAAAATGAATTGGAGACGTCTTTGACTTTCCCCGGACTCAGAATCGGTGATCTGGTGGCCAGAGTCCCTATTATTCAGGGCGGTATGGGTATAGGTATCTCTCTTTCCGGTTTGGCCTCGGCAGTAGCGGACCAGGGCGGTGTGGGCGTGATCGCGACGGCCGCACTGGGTGTTTTGTGCCCCGATAGCGAGCTGGGCTACCTGGAATCCAGCGTCAAAGCCTTGCGCGAAGAGATCCGAAAAGCCAGGGAAGCGACCAAAGGCATCCTGGGGGTGAACATTATGGTTGCCCTCACCAATTTCGCCGACATGGTAAAGACCTCGATCGCCGAGGGGATCGATATCATTTTGTCAGGCGCCGGTCTTCCGCTCGATTTACCCAAGTACCGCAAAGAGGGAAGCTCGACCAAGCTGGTTCCCATCATCTCTTCGGCCAAAGCGGCGCGAATCATCTGCAAAAGATGGCTCACCCGCTACGGCATACTCCCCGACGCCTTCGTGGTCGAAGGCCCTCTGGCGGGCGGTCACCTCGGGTTTAGTCGCGAAGAGCTCCGCGACCCGAATTGTTCGCTCGAAAGGATCATTCCGGAAGTCGTTGCGGCAGTCGAAGTTTTTGAACGGGAAAACGGGGTAAAAATCCCGGTGATCGCCGCCGGGGGAATTTACACGGGAGCCGACATCCTGGAGTTTTTAAAGCTTGGCGCAGCCGGTGTTCAGATGGGAACTCGGTTTGTTGCCACCCATGAATGCGACGCGGACGAGGAATTCAAAAAGGCCTATATAGAAGCCAAAGAAGAGGACCTGGTAATCATAGAAAGCCCGGTCGGGCTTCCGGGAAGAGCCATAAAGAACGACTTTATCACGAGCATCGAGAAGGGGCTCAAGAAACCCTTCAAATGTCCCTACCACTGCATTACTTCGTGCAACTGCTCGGAAAGCCCCTATTGCATATCCATGGCCCTGGCCAACGCCCGGAAGGGAAAGCTCAAGGGCGGGTTCGCCTTCGCCGGGCAAAATGCCTGGCGCATAGACCGAATCCTTTCGGTTAAGGAATTGATGGAATCGCTTGAGCAGGAATACGACAAAGCGGTCGAGGAGTCGGGCGCCTCATAGGTAGTAGCCCTGTTTTTTCCTTTTCCCCAACTTGGTGGAACTCCATCCCATAAGCCAGCCTAAAAGAAGCACAAGCCCGCCTGCCAGGAACCACTGGAGGTTGTGGTAGAGCTTGAGCTTCTCATTTTCCCGAGTGAGGGTCTGGACGGTTTGCCGCGCGCTCTCCAGGCCCGACTTTGCCGAGGTGTACTCGGCTTTTAGCTTCAGATAGTTTTTCGACCCGCTTTTCAGTTCCTCGTAGGCAGCCTTCAACGTGTTCAGTTGGTCCGTGAGCTCTTTTTCTTTCTGGGAAGAGGCGGAGGTATCGTTTTGGAGTTGGGAAACCTGCGCCTGGAGCGTCTGATTTTGCGAGGAGAGCGCCTGGGTCGCATCGGCAGGAACGGCGCTGAGAAATCGCGAGGAAATCCAGCCTACCGCAGATTTGCCCTCGGGGGTCTGGTAAATGACCCGGGTGTAGGCGCGCGCCTGAGCGCGTTCCACGGTGGAGGAGGGGGGCACCATGAGAAGTGTTTTCGCCCTCTCCGCGGGCCAGGCCCGAAGGGGAATCGGCTGTGTGTTGATCGTGTACGCCTTTTCCGCCGCCGCAGCCCCTGCGGGCGCCATGGTAAAAAGAACAGCAGCCATCGCCAAAAGGAAAGGGAATCTACTCATATCAATTTGCCTCGCAACCTGATAATTATATTTGAGTGATGGGGATTCATTATAGGTTTGTCGCCGGGGATCGGCAAGGAAAAACCCTGCCGGACCGCATCAACTGTTTATGCCTGGAAGGTTTGATTGCATGATGATGGCTGAATTTGCCGAATTGATCGACAGCCACGCCCACCTGGATTCCGCTGAATTTGCAGATCTTTCCGCCGTTCTCGAGCGGGCACTGCAAGCCGGGGTGAGCCAGATCGTGACCATTGGAATCGATTTTGAGACAAGCCGCAAAGCGGTACGGATAGCCGAAGAAAACGACTCGATTTTTGCGGCGGTAGGAATTCACCCCCACGACTCGTTTGCGGTCACGGCCGATGATCTTCGGGAGCTTGAAACAATCGCTGCGGCAAAAAAAGTGGTCGCGCTGGGGGAAATCGGCCTGGACTATTACCGCGACAGGAAACCGCGGCACATCCAGCAAGAGTGCCTTAGACGGCAACTGGAAACGGCGGTGAAAATCGGAAAGCCTGTCATTTTCCATATCCGCGACGCCTGGGAGGATTTTTTCGAGATCGCCTCGCACTTTCACACCGCTCTTCCCCCTTCGGTCATGCACTGCTTTTCCGGAGATTGGGAAATCGCGCGCAGATGCCTGGACATGGGATTTTATCTCTCCATCCCCGGGGTAGTGACATTCCCCAAAACCGAACCTCTCCAGGAGGTAGCAAGGCGTGCGCCCCTGGACCGACTGCTCGTTGAGACCGACTGCCCCTACCTCGCCCCCGTTCCCTACCGGGGCAAAACCAACGAACCCGCCTTCGTTCTCCACACGGCCCGAAAAGTCGCCGAATGCCGAAAAGAATCCTTGGAAAAAGTGGCGGCCCACACCACGGAAAATGCACGGCGAGTCTTCGGGATACAGGCGCCTGTAAAAGTATGAAAAGAGCAAAAAGAATCTTTTTCGCCTATATGATTATTCTTCTTTGTATTGGCGCCGATCAGCTTACAAAGCAGATAGTCAGAACGGATATGCCAAAGACAAAATCCATAGTGCTGATTACCGGGGTGCTCAAGCTTGATTATGCAGACAATAGAGGCGGTGTTTTCGCTTTCGAGCTACTGCTTCCCCGGAAATGGCGCGGGGAAACCGTCAGTGGTGCAGCGGCCCTATTACTCGGCCTGTGTATCCTATTTTTAACCTTTTCCCAAAGACTTCCACTTCTGTGTTTTTCTGGTATAGCTCTTTTCTGCGGGGGGAGTCTTTCCAACCTCATTGACCGAGTCGCATTCGGAAGAGTCATCGATTTCGTAAATTTCAGCGCGCCCGGCTTGCAACCATACATTTTCAATCTGGCCGATGTGGCAATAGCGACTGGGATAACTCTTGCCTTGTTGAGCGTGGTGATACAGCTTTTGAGAATGGTGTTGCTTTAACCACAATACCTAATTTATAATAAAACCGTTTAAAAATTTTCGTGTTGGTAGAATCCAATAAACTCGGTACGGAATGAACATTCATAAACTCCGAGATGGAGGGTTGTTTACATGAGCAGAAAAATCATCGAGATCGCATCAGAGATAGTACAGACGCAGGTTTCTTTAGCTCCTATGTCCGCCGGCGAAATCACATCGTCGCTCAGGCAAGTCTTCGGGACTTTGCTGGATCTGCAAAAAGCCGAATCCGGTGAAATCGATCTGCTTCAGGTGCAGGAAGCGGCCGCGACGCAGGAAAAAACTCCCGGAGCGATCTCTGCGGAGAACTCCATTCAGAATGACAGGGTAATCTGCCTGGAGTGCGGCGCGGAAATGAAGCAGTTGACGCAGAAACACCTGATCTCCCACGGGATCAGTTCCAAGGAGTACAAGAAAAAATACGGTTTCCCGATGCGAACCCCTCTGGCCGCCAAAGCATTGACCAAGGCGAGAAGCAAGGCGGCCAAAAAGAGGGGGTTGCCCGAAAACCTGGTGAAAGCAATAGAGGCGAGAAGGCAGGGTCGGGCGCAAAGCGCCGAGCCGGTGGAAGAGCAAAAGCCGTCCACAGTGCGAAGGCGCCGCAGGCAGCCCGGGGAATGAGGGGTTCAGGCCCCGGGGCGGGGGGCAACCATGCGATGCAGCATGGGAAGCCCCCTGCGGGCAAGCAGATCGGCGAGAATTCCAACACATACGCCGGCCGCAATATCACTTAGAAAATGGTACTGGGTTACCAGTAAAGCCAGTGCAAGGGCAAGGAGCGCTCCCACGCAAAGCAGACGCAACTTCGGGAAATTGCGGCCTATTCCAAGCATCAGCACGGTGAAAATCACCATGTGCCCCGAGGGGAAACTTGAATAGTCTCCTCCGCCCTGAAGCCAGTGGAACCCCAGTTGATGGGGATGAAGGAGCCAGAAACGCGTGTTGGTTCTCCCGAAGGCATCCTTTAAGACCGATTTGAGAAGATAGGCCAAAGGGAGGGCCGAGCCCATATATTCGAAAAACCCGGCGAGCCGCCCCTGGACCGATTTTCGCCTCATATACAACAGTGCGGCCCAGCTTGTGCCCGTAATGATGCATACCAGTGGAAGAATAAGATCGGGCATGTTGGAAACGGGCCTGGAGAAAAGAAAGGCCGCTCCGACCTCCTCGAAAATAAACCTGGCGAGCCTCGTATCGAGAGAAAACAAGCCGGATACCATCAAGGCGGTGCAAATCGCGAAGATCCCCGCAAGCGCTTTGGAGTTCCCGTCTAATCTCATCGAATACCCTTCCATACCAACCTCATCTAAAATTCTCGAAAGGCAAGTCGCCCATTTTTGACCGGTCCCCCGAGGAACCAAGGCAGGGCAGGATAACCTCTTTTACATTCGGAGTCAAAACGGTCTTTTGCCTCACTGCCCGCTGTACGGAAAGACACTTCTGC
>JBMFWU010000177.1:0-1608 GCA_049964955.1 Syntrophobacteraceae bacterium | reverse complement strand
GGTCGATCGGGATAGGAAATGAAAGACCGGGCATACCGAATTCGCTAACGCTCGATAAGAGTTATTCCGATTAATCCATTGCAACAGTGCGAACTACCCTCAATAACTTTTGGAAAGGGCTACCATTGGAGATTATAAGAAGAGATTTTTTAAAATTTTGTTTTGGCTCAGCGGCGACTCTCGGGGTCAACCTTTCTTCACTCGGGACAATGGACAAGGTGCTTGCCGCGGTATCCAAAAGTGCGCCGACCTATCCAATTTCCCAAACGGTGCTAACCACACTCGACAGGACGGTGATCCCTTACGGCAACCCGCAGGGTTTATATCCACAGCCTCCATTCGCCACGATTTTTCCCTGTGACATAGCTTCATACAACATAAAAGGTTATGGGCTGTGGAAATTCGGGAGCGCTTTCCCTTATTCGGCCATTGACATCCAGACCGCCAAGGTCACTTCTCCAGCGGTTCCAGACCCGAAAGCTGTTGAGCTTGTGTCTTTTTTTGCCATGAGCGACGTACATCTGGTGGACAAGGAGAGCCCTGCGCAGATCATATCGCTGGGGTACCAATATCCCTACCCCACACTGCCGCCGAGCCCGACGCCGGTCGATCCTCCCGGTCCCGTATCCAAACCGCCGTCAGGCAACTCTTCGTGCTATTCGGGCATTATTCTATACACGACCCAGGTCCTGGACGCCGCCGTCCAGACAATCAATGCATTGCATCAGATAAAACCGTTTCATTTCGGCATTTGCCTGGGCGATGTCGCCGATTGCACCCAGTACAATGAAACCAGATGGTTTGTAGACGTGCTTGACGGCAAATGGATCCAACCCAGCTCCGGCGCTCACCTGGGAGCCGCCGGCATCGATTACCAGAAGCCCTACCAGTCGGCGGGGCTTGACAAGTCGATTCCCTGGTACCAGGCCGTCGGCAACCACGATCAGTTCTGGAAGGGCTCGACCCTGATGACCGACTACATCCGAAATTCCCTCGTCGGATCGAGCGTTATGAAAGTGGGGGTGCCAAACGGCAATCCTCCCAATTGGCAGCAATTCTTTGCCGGTCGCGATGAGTATGTGGGTGTAGTCGATGGGTCCACGCCCTATGGAACGGTTAAATATGCAGGGCCGGTCAATAACTACCCAAGGCCGCCGAAGGTCGCCGCCGATCAGAACCGTCGTTCACTTTCTATCAACGAGTGGATGGCCCAGTTTTTTTTCACCGCCTCCAAGCCGATAGGCCACGGCTTCACACAGGCAGGCGTCATCAACGGGCTTGCCTGCTACTCCTTTAAGCCCGTGGCCGGCGTGCCGCTAAAAATGATCGTCTTGGACGATACCGACAAAACCCTGGGCGATGCGGCAGGAGAACTCGACCAAAAGCGGTTCGACTGGCTCATAAATGAACTGGGAGCGGGTCAGGAGGCCAACGAACTCATGATCGTCTGCGCGCATATCCCCGTATGCCCCTATGGCTATCCTACAATGTGGACCAAATACTCCATAATATCCGATGTAGACCTGGTAAAGAAAATCAACGCCCAATACGGCAATGTCATCATGTGGGTTTCAGGACATGTCCACCGCAACACCATTACCCCAAAAC
>JBMFWU010000176.1:0-10755 GCA_049964955.1 Syntrophobacteraceae bacterium | reverse complement strand
CCTTTTTGGCCCATAGCGACAGTATCGCGAAACTGGTCCACCAGAAAGGCAAGGACGTCATCCTGCATCTTCCGATGGAACCCTTGAACAGCCGCATAAACCCGGGGCCCGGCGCGCTCCTGGTGTCCATGTCGTCGGGGCAAATCCGGTTGAGCGTCACCGCAGCCCTCGATACTTGCCCCTACTTCGACGGCGTAAACAACCACGAGGGTTCACGGTTGACCCAGGATGCCAAAGCCATGGACATCGTGTTGAGCGAACTCAAGGAGCGCAAACTTTTTTTTATAGACAGCATGACGATCGCCACAAGCCTTGGCTGGAAAGAGGCTCGACGGCTGGGGGTCCCCACGTTCCGGCGCAATGTGTTTCTGGACGACTCCCTTTCGGCCGCCGCCATTCGCAAACAGATACAAAGAGCAGTACAAATCGCCAAAATCAGGGGAGCGGCCCTTGCCATCGGGCATCCGCATGAAGTCACGCTGCGCGCGCTGCAGGCCGCTATCCCCTATTTCAGAAAGGAAGGCGTGCAGATGGTTTCCGCCCGCGACCTGGCAACCAGGTAATATGAAGCTCCTACTTCAACCCCGGAGGAGAAACCCGATGAAAATTTACGCTACAAAATTTGCTGTTCTGCTCTTCTTTTGTCTGCCCATTTTCTTTTCGCCCGCATTTGCGGCGGCGTCCCAAATTCCTCCGGTGCAACAGCAGCAGCCCGGTGACACCCCCAAAATCCAGGTCGCAAATCCCGCTTATGATTTCGGCTCAGCACTGCAGGGCGTGACGGTCGAACACGTATTCACCGTGAAAAATACGGGGAAGCAGACGCTCAAGATCCAACACGTCAAGGTTTCTTGAGGGTGCACACTCGTCCGGTTCGATCCGGCGATCCCTCCCGGCGGTGAGGGAAAGGTGACGATGAAGGTGCGCCTGGCGTTTTTCCAGGGAGAAATACTGAAGACGGCAACCATTGAGAGCAATGACCCCCATAATCCCGCACTGCTTCTGCAGCTCAGAGGGCGGGTCACCGCCCTCATCACCTTGAAACCCTCCGCAAATCTCCTGCTCAAAGGATCGGTCGGCGAACTCCCGGAGGGAGCCATCGATCTTGTGGCAACAACGACTCCTTTTCACATCAAGAGTATCGACACAAATCTTAAAGGAAACATCCGCTACTCGCTTCAAACGGTTTCGCAGGGGACCCGGTACAGGCTCAAGGTCGCCGACACGCTCAAACAGGGGAAGTATGCGGGCTTCATACGGCTCAATACCGATCTGCCGCAGGCTCCCTGTCTGCTGGTAAACGTTACGGGGATCATCACCGGTGAAATTGCGGCGACGCCTGAAACCGTCATTGTAGGAAAACTCAGTGCGGACAAGCCCGTGCGTTCCGGCGGAGTGACCGTAACGAGCAGCGACGACAAACCCTTCCGGATTACCCGCCTCACCTACGATAAGCGACTCCTCGCGGTGTCTCAGACAAAAGCGCGGGCAGGGAAGGGTTTCCTCCTCGACATTCAGCCCAGACTGGACGAAGTCAGGTCCGGGTCCGTCAAACAGACGCACCTGGGGGTCGAAACCAGCGCCGGCCCAAAGGCCAAGGCCGACGTCCTGGTCATTATCTTCAATAACTCGAAGAACCGATAGGCAGACAAAAGCGCGGGGAGCCGTGCCCGGCATTCGGGCTTTCAGCCCGCATGCCGGGACGCCGGCGCCGCTGGCGCCCTACTCCTTGCCGGCAAACCACTCTACTCCCCGCATAGCCTGGAACTCCTAAAATACAGCACTGCAGTGAGGCAACCCCCTGCTTGACCTCATTTCAATCCGACCCGCCGGCTGCTATGGTATTGCCCATGGAAGACCGTCCCCCTTACTTGAGGAGTAATGCCATGAGAAGGGCAAAACCGCAACGCTATATTGCCGTGGACAGTTGCGACAAAGTCAGGCGCAACGTATTCTGCCGCAACTATGGAGAGTGCCTCGATTATGCCATTCTCAGAAAATGGCCGGGCTTTTCCTGCAGGGATTGCAGTTTCTACGAACAGGAAGTTCTCGAAGGACAGGCTCTAAATGACGACTATGCCCGCTGCATGGCCCTTGCCTTCGTAAGCGGAGCGGTCGATCTCACCCTCGATGTTCATGGTGCGTAAACAGGAACGAAGCAGGGAGCGGGAAGCGGGAAGAAAAACCGCCCCGTTCCGACGAGAAAGCCGCCAGAATACGGCGCGATTCCGGCGCGATTCCGGATTCTGGCGCCTTTATGGCGGTATTGGCTTTCTGCGGATCGAAAGCTCTTTTCCTGTAACTATCGGATATTACTGATATTCCAAGCATCAGATCCATTTGGCATCGATATTGCTTTGTACATAGATCACGAAAAACTCTTTCCTCCTCGAAGCCGATCGGTCTGCCCCACCGAGCGGCTTTTTTCTTTTGCTCACTTGTCGTCAAGACACCGCAAGATTTTTCGCCCCGACCTGTGGTAGACTCCAGATCCGAAGACCGCTTTTGCCCGCATGGACCGGATGGAGATCATGATAGAAATTACGGAGCGCACGAGTCTTTCCGACGAAGAACTCGAGTTCACCGCATCGCACAGCGGGGGGCCGGGGGGGCAGAATGTAAACAAGACCAGTACGAGGGTGACGTTGTGGTTCGACGTGGTGCGCTCGCCGAGCCTATCGCAGGAGCAAAAAAGCCTGGTTCTGCGACGACTGAAGAACAGGGTAGGCGCCGATGGCCTGCTCAGGGTAATTTCTCAGCAAACCCGCAGCCAGGCGGCGAACCGGGAATTGGCCGTGGAGCGGTTTGTGGAGTTGATGCGAGAGGCGTTGAGGCAAACCCCGGCAAGGAAGACGACACGGGTTAGCAGCGGAGCCAGGGAACGACGGTTGGAGGCGAAGCGGGAGCACAGTAAGTTAAAGAAAGAAAGGTCCAGGCGAATTCCTGAAGACATTTAGAGCGTCCTGGTGAAAACAAGGGCGGACACACGTACTTTTGGTGGCGCTTTCCCGAACATGCCGAAATCCAAAAGGAAGATGATCCCCGCAGTTGGCGCGAAATACTCGAAACCATACTTCAAGATATTGGAGTATCTAAGGCTGATAGAGTCAGATTTAAACAGAGCATAAACGGGATTATTGCCAATCGGCACGATATCGAACGCCGAAGAGGCAGCCTCTCAGCGGAGTCGCTAATGGCAGCCTGCCTTGCACGACTCAGGAACGAGCCTGATCTTAGCTTGTTTGTTGCTCACAATGATTTTGAATCTTTTCTCGCAAAAAGGGTTACAGAATTAGCGCCGAGACGGTAAGCGCGCCACCCGCGGCCAGGCGGTGAACCGACCAGAAACGGGGGCGGTTGAGAAAGGACGTCTTCCAGGATTAGAACGTATGGTACGTTGGGGTTCGCCGGGCTCACCCCAACCTACGGATGTGTCTGCAGGTGTGTCTCCGTTGTCTCCTTGACTTTTGGCCTGTATGTAGATTCCATGTATCTATGTCTCTATGCACGAAAAGGAGAACTAGGCGGCTATGAGAGCACGGCTGAAAAAATGGGGAAACAGTCTGGCGCTTCGAGTCCCGTCAGGACTTTTGACAGAACTTGATTTGTCTGAAAATTCCATCGTTGATCTTACCGCGGAGAATGGCTAGCTCATCGTGGCTCCTCTGAAAAAAAGAAGGTGGAAGTATTCGCCCGAAGAGCTTCTGGAGGGAATCGGAGAAGGGAACATTCACCCTGAGGCAGACTGGGGGTGTGCCGTCGGAGAAGAGGAGTGGCGAGTAAAAGGGACTATTTCCCGAGACGCGGCGATGTGATCACCCTTGATTTCGATCCGGTTAAAGGGCATGAGCAGGGCGGTCGCAGACCGGCGGTCGTCATTTCCGAAGGTGAAATCGAAAATAAACTGGGCCCCCTGATCTTTCCCTGACTTTCCTTCCAGGGATGTTCCAGGGAGCGCCAAATGAGCCGCGTAGCGGCGTGGGGGTGCGGGGGCGAAAGCCCCCGCGCTTTTTTCTCTTCCCCTCGCCGCCTCAGGCCACGTATTTTCCCGTCTCCGATATCTTTGCCGCGATTTCGCGCCTGAGGGCGATCAGGTCGATCGGGGCGTGTCGCAGGAGGTTTCCGAGTTTGGCAAGCAGTTGGGCCGCCTCGGCGCCTGCCGAACAGGCGGCGAGAATTTCGACGGCCGAGGTCTCGATTTTGCGAATCGATTCATAGATAAAGGCCCTGGCCATTGCGGTCTTGTGTAAAGCGGTTTCCGCCTTGACACCGGCGGCTTTGCGGGTACGGAGCCATCCACTTTCCATGGCATAGGCGAGTATGGCGAGATCGGCGAGGCGGCCGAGGATTTCCTGATTTTTCAGAAGATTTGCTCCGAAGCTATCCTGGGCCGTCGCGAGAGCAAACAGGAACACATCTTTTGCGGCCTGCACGATGCCTGCTTCGTTTTCCCGGACCGGAACTTCGGAAGCAAGCCGAACCTTCAGGTCTTCCATTGCCTTTTGGAACGGCAAGCCCTTCTGCGCCCTGCGGACCAGGGTGGTCGGGACGATCGTTCTGTTTATCTCGTTTGTGCCTTCGAATATCCTCGTTATGCGGGCATCGCGGTAGAGCCTCTCGATAGCGTATTCGGAGATAAACCCGTAGCCGCCGTGGATCTGGACCCCTTCATCGACCACGTACGCCTGCACCTCGCTCACGAACACCTTGCCCAGCGAACACTCGACCGCATATTCCTCGATCGCCGCGGCGGCAGCGCGTCCGCCCTCCGGTCCACCACGCTCCAAGCTTTGGAGTATGTCGTTGAGAAGCCCCGCGGTCCGATAGACCACACTTTCGGCCACATAGGTGTAGGTGGCCATCCGGGCAAGTTTTTCTTTGATCATCCCGAATTCGGCGATAGGCACCTGGAACTGCTTGCGTTCGTTTGCGTAGTTTGCAGAAAGATCCACCGCAAGTTTGGCGCAGCCCAGGGCATTTGCCGAGACCTTGTGCCTGCCGATATTGAGAATGTTGAAGGCCACGATATGGCCGCGTCCGATTTCGAACAGGAGGTTTTCCGCCGGCACTTTCACATCGTCGAAATAGACGCTCCGTGTAGAAGAACCGCGGATGCCCATCTTCTTTTCTTCGGCCCCGGTGGACAATCCCGGGGAATCCCCGTCCACGATGAAGGCGCTGAACTTGTCTCCGTCTATTTTAGCGTAGACGATGAAGATGTCGGCCATACCCGCATTGGTTATGAACTGTTTGGCCCCGTTCAGGATGTAATGGGTTCCGTCGGGGCCAAGCACTGCTTTGGTTTTGGCCGACATGGCGTCCGAGCCCGAACCGGGCTCGGTCAGGGCGTAGGCTGCGATCTTATCCCCTGTCGAAACCGGCGGCAGGTATTTGCTCTTCTGCTGCTCGGTTCCAAAGTAGACGACGGGCAGGCTGCCTATGCCCACCTGCCCGCCGTGGGCCACGCAAAACGATCCGGAACATCCCAACCCCTCGGCGATGATCGTAGAACAGACCTCGTCCATCTCCGAACCGCCGAACTGCTCGGGAATATCTGCGCCCAAAAGCCCCAGTTCTCCGGCTTCCACGAGAAGCCCCCGCATCATGCCCTCTTTTTTGGAGTCCAAGTCTTCCATTACCGGCAAGACTTTTTCACCCACAAAGCGCGACACGGTGCTGGCAATCATTCGATGCTCTTCGGAAAAATCCTCGGCAGTGAATATGCTCCCAGGGTCCGTCTCACTCAGAAGAAAACTTCCACCCTTGTATCTATCGGCCATCGGTCACATCTTTCCCTTGCATTTGGAGGAGGAATTAAAGCCCGGATCAATTCACTTTCAAAACGAGGGCCGCGCCCGTATCTCCCGCAGCGCACCCGGTGATGAGCACGTATCCGCCGCCCCGGATTACGGCTTCTTCGATGCCCTCGATTACCAATCTCGGAACGGTCGGGGCCTGGGGATGGCCGAAAACGAGGGAAGATCCGTAGTTGTTGAAAGAATTCACGTCAACGCCGAACTGCTTTGAAAAATAGAGGTCGTTGGCCGCAAAGGGGTTGTGTGTCTTAATTACCGCCACGTCGCGGATGCCTATCTTCGCCTGTTCGAGCGCCATTTGAGCCGCGGGGACCGGGCCCATGGGCATGTGCGCCTTCTCGACCCGGGCAAACCCGTAAGAGACAACCTGGATGGTGATACCGGAATTGCCGCTCAGCATTGCGGCCCGCTCTTTGGTGGTCACCAGAATCACCGCATTGCCGTCTGCCGGGTGGGTCTGCGCGCCGAAGGTGTGGATGCCGCCCTCGCGAACCGGCCGTAACGAGGCAAGGCCTTCTTTGGTCGAAGGGGTGATGCCCTCATCGGCGTCCACCAGAATCGTCTTTTTGCGCGAAAGCTTCACTTCCACCGGGAACATGTAGCGTTTCTGAAAGGCGCGATCGTCTTTCATGGAATCCATATACTGCTCGTAGCGACGAAGAGCGACTTCATCGGCCTGCTCGCGGGTGAGCCCCGCCTTTTTGGACACATTTTCCGCCGTCTGGATCATCGGCTGGCCTGTGTTGGGATCGGCGTTAAAATTGTCCATGGCCCAGTTTTCGGAGATCACTTCCCCGCCGGGACCGTTGGGATTGGGCCAGATGGTGTGGGGGCCGTTCGAAAGCCGATCGGTCGTAAGGCATATCGGGCTTTTCATATAGCCCTGCTCAACGGCCAGGGCGGCATTGTAGACACAGGTCGTTCCGGTCGTGCAGGCCTGCATGATGTTTACGGCGGGAATTTGCAGGCCCATCATGGCGTTGGCCCACGTGCCGCCGTAGAACCAGTGGTTCTGGCCCACGGTGATCCCGAAAAAGGTATAGTCGAATTGAGACATATCGAAATCTTTGGTAGCAAACCATCTTTTGGCCGTCTCGGCGCCCAGCTGGATAGAATTCTCATTTGCAAAAGCCCCCTGCCACCTGCAAAAGGGGGAGCTATAGTAGCCTTTGTAGGGAATGAATGCTTTTTCAAACATTTTTGAAGTTCCTCCGGTTGTATTCAGGTTTCTTTCAAGCTCTTATTTGCCAAGGTAGCGGGGCGGTTTGCCGCCAACCGACGAAAGACCGGCAAGAGCGTCCTCGGTGGAGAAAATATACTTGAGTTTGCCAAGTTCGAGATCTATGGCCTCGCGAATCGAAACCTTCTCCTGGGCATCGATCAGTTCGTCAACCGTCTTGAGGGCCAGGGGGGCCTTGCGGGAAACCGCCTTGAGGGTCGCCTCGGCAAGTCCCTCCGGAATGGACTCCGGTTTCTTTCCCGCCAAAAGGGCCTTCACGTTTTCCGCCGAACAGGTCTTGGCGAGATCGGAAAACCGTGCCGGGATCTCACGCGGACGATATTTTTCGGGCTTTTTCCCCGAACACACCTCGGCGATCGCCTGCTCCAGCTCCCGAGGCGGGACAAGTCTTGCGATCATCCCGAGATCCAGGCCATCCTGCGCGGAAATGGTCTTGCCGGTAAACACATAGTATTTGGCAAGGCCCGCACCGATCTGGCGCGCCGAGCGGATCATTCCGCCAAGGCCGGGGAAAATCCCTATCGCCGTTTCGGGAAACGACATCGATCCGGCCGGAGTTGCCACTATGGCCTGGCAGGCAAGCGCCAGTTCGCTCCCCCCGCCCATCGAAAGCCCGTCCAGGACCGCCACGGTGATTTTGGGCGACTCTTCGACACGCAGCAGAAACTCATGGCCCTTTTTCGTAAAGGCATAAGTGTCGTCATTGCGGCCCTTCTTGATGTTATCGATAAAATACCGTATATCGGCCCCCGCTACAAACGCCTTTCCCGCGCCCCTGAAGACAATCGCTTTTACTGCCGGGTCGGCCACGGCTGCGTCGAATTTTTGAGAGAGCTGGGAGACTACGGTTTCATTCAGCGCATTCATCGCCTCGGGCCGATTGATCGTAATCGTCGCTATGCCCTCCGCGACCGCCAGATCGACCAGTTGAAACTCGAAGGGCTTTCCGAGCGCCTTTTGCTTCACCAGGATCTCGGGCATTTGGAAATCGCTGTAGCGCCTGGTCATGGCCTCGACCAGTCGGAAGCTTTTTTCGATTCCCAACCGGTTCATGATCTCGAAGGGGCCCTGCTGCCACCGCAGCCCCACCTTGGCGCCCCGGTCGGTGTCCTCGATACTTGCGACCCCTTCGCTCACAAGCGCTGCCGCAGCCCCCAGGCAGGCCCCGTAGAGCCGGTCCTGGATCTCTTCCATCTTCGTTTCGTCGACCTCGCCGGAAAGGTCCCAGTTTTTGCCCGACTGCATCTGCTCGTGAAGCAATTTGGGCGTATCGTAGAACGAGCCCAGTTCGCGGCCAAAGGTCGTCGAGGCGTGCACCTCGATGGGTATGCCCGTGACGTTCATCAGTTCGAAGGCCCCCATGCCGATGTTATAGGCGCGCTTTGCAGCCTCCTCAATCGTGGCGATGTTGGCTATTCCCTCGCTCAGTATGTGCACCGATTCGGTGAGAAGCGGAGAAAAAAACCTGTTGACGCAGAACCCGGAACCATCCTTTACCAGAATCGTTGTCTTCGCATGGAGTCGTCCGACTTCGAGAGCGATTTTTACCGTCTCCTCGCTTGTCCCGTCGTGAGGAATGATTTCAAGGAGCCGGTTTTTGGCCGGGTGGAAAAAGTAGTGCATCCCGACGAAGCGGTCCGGCCTGTTGGTCGCTTTGGCCATTTCGGTTACGTAGAAACTCGACGTGTTCGTCGCCAATATCGTATCGGGGGAGCAAATGGCATCGAGCTTTTTAAAAAGGTCCTTCTTTACCTGTTCATCTTCGAAGACCGCCTCGATAACCAGGTCTACGCCGGAAAGGGCCTTCATATCGGCCGTTCCGTTAATCCGGCCAAGGGTCTCGTTTACCTGCTCGCTGGTAAATATCTTCCGCTCGACGCCCTGTCCGAGAATTTTTGTGATTATGCCGATACCGCGTTGGACAAACTCTTCCTTCATATCGACAAGTACAACGTTCAGCCCCTCTTGGGCCAATTTCTGCGCGATTCCCGAACCCATGTTGCCCGCGCCGACCACTCCGATTGTGGTGATCTCCTTCATGATTCCTCCGTTATCTCGATAATCAGACCGATCTTATTTCTCGCCTCGCAATATCCGCTTCAATATCTTGCCTGTCGGGCTCTTGGGCAGCTCTCCCGTAAGGATTATCTTCCTGGGCGCCTTGTAGGCGGCCATATTGGCCCGGCAAAACTCCATGAGGCTCTCTTCACTGGCTTGCATTCCGTCTTTGAGCACAATGCTCGCATAGACGGTCTCCCCCCGCACCGGGTCGGCTACGCCGTACACCGCCGCCTCCCGCACCGCGGGATGCTGGTAGATAACCTGCTCCACCTCGTTGGGGTAGACGTTGAATCCGGCCGCGTTTATCATGTCCTTCAATCTGTCGGTGATGTAGAAATAGCCTTCGTCGTCCGTTTTGCCGACATCGCCCGTATGGAGCCACCCGTTTCGAATCGCCCGCGCCGTTTCCTCGGGCTTTCCCCAGTAGCCCTTCATGACGTTTGGCCCTCGTACGACGATTTCTCCCTGCTCTCCGGGCGGCAACTCGTTTCCTTCTTCGTCGACAACCCGTACATCCACGTTTTCGATCGGCGTGCCCACACTGCCGTGTTTCAACCGAAATTGATGATTGTAGAGCGTATGGGGCGAGCATTCGGTCAGTCCGTAGCCCTCGTGGGCGGGCATTCCGAACTTTTCCTTCCACTGCAGGGCGGTTTCCCGCGGCATGGTGGCGGCAGCCGTAAAACAATATCGCAGGCTGGAGAGATCGTACCGGGAGGTGTCCGTATTCAGAAGGTGAATAAACACGGTCGGAACCGCGAAGAGCATGGTCACACGGTTTGCGGCAACCGCTTCGAGCACCGGTTCAAGTTCGAAACGGCGGTGCAAAACAAGGGTTGCGCACTTGGTGAAAGCCGAATTCATGATGAAATTCTGGCCGAAACAATGAAAAAGAGGCAAAAAGAGCTGCATCCGATCCTCCGGACACACTCCGGAGTGATTGCCGGCCGATGCCGAATTGGATACCACATTCCCATGGGTAAGCGTCGCCCCCTTGGGAAAACCGGTGGTCCCGGAAGTGTACAAAATCACCGCCGGGTCGCCGGGGTCCATATCGAGGCTGCAGAGCGCACCGTCGGCCCGGGCGATCAGTCCCTCCATATCCGGATCGTTTCCGGCTTCTCCCTCTGCGATTATTACCCTCTCCAGCGCAGGCAGTTCATCCGCAGGAACTTCGTGACGCAACTCGCCCGTCGTGAAAAGGACCTTGCAGCCCGAGTCGCCGGCTATGTACTTTACTTCTCTTTTCTTCGACATCACATTGATGGAAACGGCGATGGCGCCAAGCTTCAGGGCTGCAAAGTAGGCGATCGGGAATGCCGGGATGTTGGGCAAAAAGAGTCCCACCCTGTCTCCCTTTCCCACCCCGTGGGCCTTCAACGCATTGGCCAGACGATTCACCAATCCGTTGAGTTCCCTGTACGAAAAGGTCCTCCCTTCGAATATGAGCGCTGATTTTTCCGGAAAATAAAGGCTTGCCCGCTCCAAGTTTTTCGCGATGTTCATCGTGTGACCTCCGCCCAAGGGTTCGGTTCTCACTTCCGGGCCGGAAGTTTCACACGTTGCGCAGCTACAGTCAAGCTATTTTATAGCTAATATCCCTCCGGAAAAGCTGGAGCGCGTCGGGTGATTCGGCCC
>JBMFWU010000175.1:0-10854 GCA_049964955.1 Syntrophobacteraceae bacterium | reverse complement strand
CCGTAAGCCTTCTCGCGATTCGAGACCAAGAGGACGTCTGCTCCTTTTCAGGCCCGGTGATGTTTCAACCGGTATCTTCCCCATTACAGGGAAGCCTTTGCTTTTTCCTCACTCCTCCACCCGCATGCCCAAGGGCCTTCCTTGCGGTTGACTTGCCAAATTGGCAGGCATACGGGGTTGCCGTGTTCCGCGCAAACAACATGCGGATGGGTTAGGTGGTGTCTATTCGCCGGCGGGGGATCTTGTCAGTGCTCGTCCTGGCCAAAGGGATCGAGTCCTTCCCGCATACCTTTTGGTCCAAGCCGTCCAGATAATTGCAGCAACTTCGGCTTGTTCTTTCCTAACGACGTTTATCGACACTTCACTTGGTGTTCACCCTGCCATCCTAGCCCTCGCCCCTCACCGCCCGTTGCTGGCAGCTTCGACCTTCCCTCACGGGTTGGCCTACAGTTTCCTGCGGGTACTTTTCCGGCAGCTTCATACAAGAAAATTACTCTTCTCGCATGTGCCGGTAGGCTTTTCCGACTGAACGGAAAGTTAGCTATTAATAACAGTTGTTTACGCGACTTCACGTCGCACTTGGCCCAAAAAATCAAAACCCTCCGAGATATGTACGACGCGGGTCTTCTCGGATGAGAGTTCCAGACCCCTTTCCCGCAAAAAGAGCGCGATTGCGGGTCGGACTTCCTGCTCCAGAACCTCTCTCGAGGCTCCGGTCACGACGAAGTCGTCGGCATAGATCACCGTATGCACCCGGTAGGACTTGGGGAACCGGGACGCAAGGAACGGTCCCAGACCCGACAGCGCGATATTGGCCGCGGTGGGAGAGACAATACCCCCTTGAGGAGTCCCTGCCAGGGTCGGATAGAGGGAATGATGGTCGACATACCCTGATGCGAGCCATTCGTGAAGCATCTTCCGGTCCAGAAAGACGTTCCGGAGAAGCCAGTCGTGGTCGAGGTTGTCGAAACATCCGACAATATCCCCTTCCAGAACCCACACTGGTGCATCCAATCGCGAGAGATGGATAAAACACTGCTCAATCGCGTCGGCCGTGGATCGATACGGGCGAAACCCGTAGGCATGGGGATACGCCGTTTCCTCCGCGACGGGCAGCAGGGCCAAAAGATAGAGCGCCTGCATCGCTCTGTCGAGCATCGTCGGGATTCCGAGCGGTCGGAGCTTGCCGTTTCTTTTGGGTATATAGATCCGGCGAAGCGGCAGGGCATGGTACGTCCTGTGTTTCTTCATCTTCTTCAGGGCCTCCATCTTCTGCTTTGGGGTGGTCCAGCGTACACGGTCCACCCCGGGCGTCCTGACGCCCTTGTTCGTGGTGACGCGCTTGACCGCCAACGCTCTGGCGGCAAGCGAGCGGGTGAGGATCTTCTGGAGGGCTCGCGCCTTTCCATATTTCCTCTCCCGGATTGCCTTCGCGATTCTCGTCTGGAGCTTTTGAACCCGCTTCTCGTACTTGGCCCAAGGGATCTGGGACCAGTCCGGCAAGGGAAGGTCCGAGGGAGCACACGATTGTTGAGATCGTCCCATTTGCATTTTCCTCGTTTAAAAGTTCGCCAATAAGTCTCGCGATGAACGACTATCGGGAAGTGGGCGTCCTTTCGAACCAGGCCATGACCCTCCCGGTGAAGGAAGGCAGACCCTATCCCCGCGATTACGGCGGGGCATTGGCTTGCTCCCGATTCCTTTGCCGTCTCACGTAGGGGCTTCCCTCGCGGGTCGCTTTCCCTGAAGACAGTCTTCCGGGACGTGAAACGGTTTACCGCGTTTCGAATCGATGACACGAACGAGGAGGGCGCTGTCTATAGACCGGGAGCGCCTGGTCCCTGTATTCCTAACCGCAAAAGGAATAACCGGCTCCTCACCTTGTTGGTTCAGGCCATTTCGCATCTTAAGCCTGTTCAAGCTGACGGTCCTTGCGACAGTTCAGTTGTCTTCGCCCTTTCGTTCAGCCTAGCACCCGAATCAGCCGATGCCAGCTGAGATCCAAACTCGCCTCTCGCGATTTGAGCTTTCCAAACGGAAGGTTCATTGTCACAAGCGCTTAGGACCCGGCCGTTACCAGCCACGCCCCGCTTGATAGGCTCACCCGAGGGAACGGGAGGTTCTCTATGCCACCAAGATACTGGTGACATTGAACAATCAATCGACACGACTTTTCGCGTCGCACTACGGTCGGCTTGCCTCGGAAAGACATGAGGCGGAAAGAAGGGTTTACCGTGTTCCGCAAGTGCGGCATCCGAATGGGTTAGGTTCTGTCTATCCACCGACGGGAATTGTTGTCAGCGTAGTCCCACATGAAAGGGGATCTACCGACCCGTGCACCTTTATGGTCCAAGGATGCCCTCGATCCCCATCTCGCGCATGGCCGTCCTGACCCGGTCGCGACCCGCACAAAGTCCTTCTCTCCCCAAGACTGCCGCAATCCGGCGACTCCCGAAGAAGGGCCAGCGGGTATAGATCTCATCGATCCGGCGTCGGAGGGCAACCTCTTCGGCAGACGGCAGGACGGCCCGGTAATAGAGCCCGGAACGGGAGATCCCGAGAAGCGTGGCCTGTGTCGAGAGAGAAAACTCCGGACAGTCGCGTTCGAGCAGGTCTTTACGGTCTCCATGAGTTAGGCCAGTCCTGACTTTTTTTTCAACCAGGCCATCTGTGTCGTCAGTTGTCCGATCTCCTGATACAACGCGTTGACCTCTTTTTCATGGGTCGTTTTCAGGGCTTCTGTCCTGGAGTCTGAAAATACGCCAGGAAGCCCTTCCAGAGCCTGTTTCTTCCATTTCAGAAGCTGACTGTAGTGGATCTGGTAGTCGGAAGAGAGCTGAGTGACGCTTTTCTCTTCCTTCGGAATATCCAGAACGATCTTGACCTTCAGCTCAGTGGAATAATGTTTTCGGATGGCGCTCATATTGAGCTTAAATCTCCCCTCTGTTTTTTTCTAGATTCCGACATCCACTATACGGCTCGGTCAGACCAAAGCTTTCCCTATATTCCAAGAGGGAGCCGGCTGGGGAAGAACATCTCTCCTTCCTTCCCGTGAGGTCCTGACAGCTCCGGGGCTTTTGGCCGAGAGGCGCACACAATCATGAAATGATCGCTCCATTGCTATTCCTCTAACGGAGTTCGTTCAGGTTCATTGGGATGACCCAACACGTGGAAGTTGGCACGGTTTCCCGTGAGGTGATAGTCGGGTGGGGGCATGGAGAAGACCCCGCCCCCCCTTATCGTTCAGAACGATCGAGAGAGCTTTGTGATTAAAACGGCCCAGAAAACTCACAATTTGGAGTATCGTGTAGTCCATCGTTTCGTAACAAGGCAATCAACCTACAGTAGCCATCTGAACTTTTATCAGCTCCGACCACGTTTACAACCTCGTCCGCAATCGTTAGAGAGCTGGGGTAATAGCCCTCAGCCATAAAATGAGACGTCGGAACCGGATAATCGGGTGACGTTACCCGCACCGGAGACGATTTCAGTACACCAAAAGATTTTTCGACCACTTGGCTAATTAATTCACCAGCAATACTGCCTGTGCGAGACGCAGTATCCGCCACAATCAAACGTCCCGTCTTGCGAACTGAGTTAAGAACACTCTCTATGTCCAAAGGCCGCACACTGCGCATGTCCAGCACTTCAACATCAATCCCCATTGAAGATATAAGCGCTTTAGAAGCAATCAGCGATTCGACCGTCATATAGGAAAAAGATGCAATCGTAACATCTGTGCCTTCGTTCATAACTCTTGCTTGCCCTAACGGTACATGATAGCAACTTGCAGGAACGGCATCTTGGATGTGGTGGAGCCACCTGTGCTCTATGAACAGAACCGGATTGTCATCTTCTATCGCAGCGATCAACATGCCTTTCGCATCATAGGCAGTTGTTGGCATGACAACCTTCATTCCCGGTACTTGCGCAAACATTCCCTGAAAACTCTGCGAATGTTGGGGTCCCTGTCCCCAACCGCGACCAATGATCATCCGTATGACCAAAGGGACAGATACCTTGCCATCAAACATATAATGCCATTTGGCCGCATTATTCACCAACTGATCCATTGCCAAAAGGGCAAAATCAATCCGCTGATGGACCATAACAGGACGCATGCCGCACAATGCTGCGCCAATACAAATACCTGTCATCCCATTTTCTGAAAGAGGCATGTCAAATATACGACGGGCTCCATATTTTTGGAGAAGTCCTGCTGTCGAAGCAAAGATCGCCTTTGGATCGGGCACACCTTCACCAATGACAATTACTCTGGGATCTTTTTCCATAGCTTGATCAAGAGCTTCGCGAATTGCCTGTGCAAACGAGATCTCCCTCTTCTCAAAGTCATTCATAAATTCGTTCCATGGCATCTTTAAAGGATGGTTTCATACTTGAATGAGCGAATTTGAATGCTTCGGAGATCTCCTCAGAAATCTCCGCCTCGAATCGTTCGCGCTTGGATGAAAACGCGGGGTCATCCCGCATGAGACGAGTCCCAAATTTTAAAATGGGACAACTTTTCAAACCGGTTTCAATCTCTGAAGATGATCGATAATTGAGATCGTCATCGAAATTGGGGCCACAATGCTCCCTCCAGCGAAAAGTTTTCAACTCCATAAATTGTGGCCCTCTACCTTGCCGGGCATTATCAACCGCCACTTCCGATAGTGACAAAACCTCTTCAAGATCATTTCCATCACCAGAATAGGCCTCTATACCATGCGCCTCGGCCAGACGGAAGATTGGACGGTTCGGTTGCCTGTCAGCCAATCGTGTGTACACGGAATAATTATTATTTTCACATACGAACAAGACCGGCAATCGATGTAGCGCCGCAAAATTCATGGATTCATGAACGACCCCTTCCTCAAAGCACCCATCCCCAAAAAAAACGACACTGACCCGTTGGGTTCCGTCCAATGCGGCGGCCCATGCCGAACCAACTGCCAACGGTACCGTTCCACCAACAATCGGAGTTGAGCCCATGAAGTTGACGTCCATGTCAATCAGATGCATGGACCCCCCACGGCCCCCACAACACCCGGTTGAACGGCCATACAATTCCGCAACCATCGCATTCAGACTGCCTCCCTTGGCCAGATAGTGTCCATGCGCCCGATGATTACTAAATACTACGTCATTCTTAGATAACGTCGCGCAGACTCCTACAGCAATTGCTTCCTGACCAATACACAAGTGCATCGGGCAACGAATCTCCTGCTCATGATAACGGTCAGCGAGTGCTTCCTCGACCCGCCGAACCCTCAGCATCGAATAAAACAATTCTAACGGGCTTAAACGGTTTTCCTGTTTCATATATCCTTCATTTCAACAAGGTAGAAACGTACTTACTGAGGTCTACAAAACTGACAGGCTCACGATTACAGACAATCTGAACATCAATCGCTGCAGCAATACTCCCAACAAATGCCGCAATTTCAGCCCCAAAACCTTTAGCCACACATAAACCGGCCAATGAAAGGAACGCATCACCTGCACCGATCCGATCAACGACCTTGGTTGAGAGGGCGGGCACCTGGTAACATATTCCAGCACTCCAGTCGAACATCATCACACCCTTTGTTCCTCGTGTGACGGCCAAATATTTTGACTGAACTCGTTCAGAAACTTGTTTTGCCACTATTTCGAGTGAATCGTGGCGATTATGCGCCGCCAACCGGAGTTCCGGTTCATTAAGAGATACAAAATCCGCTCTTGGGTAACGATTAATTACATGATAGCCTCGATTGCCACTATTGATCTGCGTGTTGACCGCGATGAATCTGGCTTTTTCACTTAATATTCCTACCATTCTTTGAGTAATGAATCCATTTCCGAAATCCGGCACGATCACCACATCATACGAACCTACATTAGCATCGAGCCATTGACAAATATTGACCTCAGTCTCACCTGAAGTCGAATCTTCATTAAAAAAATACACCTCGAATAACTTGGATAGATCAGTATCAACAAAACGCCGTTTTGTTACCGTCGATCCTTCCTTAAAGTAATAAAAAATAGGAATTACGTTCCGTTGCAATTTGTCCTTGATAAACTGTTCATGGCCGTCTGTCGCCCCTAATCCAGTCACTAAAGTAACACTTTTTGAAAATCCAGCTATGTGATTGGCAACAGCAATAGCTCCTCCGGCAAATTGCTCTTCCGCATTGTACAGAACGGAAAAAATATTTCCCTTTCCTGTTTGACCTAACGGAGTAACATAGTGATATTGATCAATGATGGCGTCACCCAGTACCAAGACATTCAGATCCGATAGCGATGCAATCATCTGATCAATTTCCTTAATCATCCACCTGTCACGAAAATCTCTTAAGAATGCGTCGGTTTTCGGAGGAAATACCCCAAAATGCTCATTCAATAGATTGCTCGAGCTGAAAGTGATTTCATCGGTATAAAAAAGGTGACCACCATGTGTCTCAACAGCTGTTTGCTCCAGTGCAATGTTTCCCGTCACGTCATCATCTTGCGAGCGATATTCACTGCCTTTGGCATAAACATTAGGTTGAATTTTATGCAAGGCCTCGACTGCAGATATGGCATGATTGATGGCAACAAATTCGACGCAAGCCAAGGCGGCCAGATTCTCTGCACGCAATTGTTCGCAAAAGACAGGTCGGCCTGGGCCTTTTTTGACAAAAGCATCTCCTGTCACGGTAACAAACAGCACGTCCCCTTCCTGCCTCGCACGCTGCAGATAACGAATGTGACCGATATGCATCAGATCGAAGGTACCATGACACAAAACAACACGCTTACCCTGAGCTCGCAATCGACGCGATCGATCGGTCATCTCATCTAAAGAAATGATCTTCTGTGTTGTCATGGCATTATCTCGCATGCATGATTACTGGCAAACCGATCAGACAAATTGTGAAGAATGAACTGGTGTCCAATTTCTACCAGCCCATAATCGTCAGAATTGAGCCAAATATTGATATCACCCATAGACCGCAAAGGATTGTCGTGAGCAAAACCACTGAGCGTGATAACAGTGCCACCATTGTCTGACACCTGTGCAACTGCATTTCTGATATTTTCAGAACGTCCAGAACTGCTTATCGCAAATAACACATCTCCCTGTTTTGTGATCTGAGCCAACATCCGGGCAAAGGCATTCTCATAGCCATAATCATTCGCCATACAGGTCATAAGCGAAGATTCATGGAGGGTGAATGCCCTAAGCTTAGCGACATTGAAAAAATCGACGGCCGAGTGACTCGCAATGCTGGCACTGCCCCCATTGCCAATGATATAAATACTGCCGGATCGTTTCGCCAGGATCTTTACAACTGCATCTGCTCCTGCCTCACGTTCAAGTAGAGATCCATCCTTTCCTGTGATCTCGCAATGATCAATAAGCGAGGAAAACATTGCCGTACGGCTAGCAAGAGACATGTTTTTTATATTCAAATTCAATTGCATTTTTTCTCTTCCCCCAAATAATGAAACCAAGTTGCAGTGGCTTGAAGGATGGTAGTCGGATCCCATATCGGAGCATCTTTCCAATCATCGATTCTCATCAGCATCTGACGCACGCCGTCTTCAAAAGAAACCCGTGCTTTCCAACCAATCAATCCTTCTATCTTGGAAACATCTGCAAAGGTGCAATCCGGTTCTCCCGGGCGTTTTGGAATAAACTTGACATTTCCACCAAGAAGGCCAACCAGTCGATTAATACTGTAACAATTCCCGCTTCCCACGTTCATCGCCTCACCGGAGATATTTGACTCTATCGTACGCAAAAAAGCTTCTGCGACATCAGTAACGTAAGTGAAGTCTCTGGTCTGATTACCGTCTCCAACAACAGTAAAAGGCTGTCCGCCCAGCTTTTGTGCCAAAAAAACACCAAACACCGCTCCATACGCTCCCGAGGTACGCGAGCGCGGCCCATAAACATTAAACAATCGCAGAGAGAGCGCCTGCAATTTGTAGACGCTAGACCAGTGAAGCACCAGTTCTTCTCCCATATATTTTGTCAGCGCATAAGGGTATTGGGGCCTAATGGCTGCAGCCTCAGGTGTTGGATAAATGTCCGGAATTCCATAGCAGGAGGAAGAAGCAGCGTAGACAAATCGCTTTATGCCGCACTGACGAGCACACTCAAGCACGTTAAATGTACCGGAAACATTAACGCTGTAATACTGCGAAGGCATTTCGATTGATGGAACGATATCTGCCAATCCAGCAAGATGGAACACCCAGTCAACACCTGCAAATAGAGGCAGTATCGAAGAAATATCGCAAATATCCATATTGACAAACTTAAACCTGGGGGAACTGGAAATTGATTTCAAATTCTCCACTCGGCCAGAAATCAGGTTATCGACTATAATAACTTCATGTCCGCCCGCAATCAATAACTCTGACAAATGGCTTCCTATGAAGCCAGCACCGCCGGTCACTAAAGCTTTCATGGCATCCCTAATGGTTTAAATAAAGTTTAAATGTTCTGTAGTGCCTTCCTTCAACTGAAAAAGATATCGATTGACCTCATCCATTCTGCAGTTCTTTCGGCACTCCTCAATATTTAACGTATTCCTGACATGGTAAAAGCTAAGTTTTCGCTTGTCGCCCTCCCAAATTTCTTGGAATGACTTCTCATTAAGATTCCCATACTCGAATCGCTCATCAAGTAAGTAAGCGCTGCATCCATATACAGATCCGTCAGCCATGACATAAGCCCAGAAAAAAGGAGTGGCATTACATTTTGTGTAACGGTCCCTGCCGTGATCCATATATTTTTCCATTGTATGTTCACGAAACACCAAATTGAACTGATCGGTGCTTATCTTCTTCAGAGAATCAGCCATTGACAAGTATTTTTCATAGTTAAGATTTTCATAGAGATGAGTTTCACTAAATATATGCTGGGAGTAGGGTTTAATCACTAAATAGTCCAACCCGATCTCGTCTTTACAAATCAAAGCTAGCTTCTCCATCTCTTCAGCATTTTCCGGAAGGAGTAAAGATTGAGCTCCAATTGTACAACTAAGTCTTCTTTCTTTCTTAAAAGCTATGGCACGCTTCAAATTACTGATTACACGTTCGAAATCGCGTTCGCGCGTTTGATGGATTTTTGCATAGGTAACAGCTGTCCCTGCGTTGATAGAAACCTTAATCCAAGACGTCAAATGTAAAGACTGTTTGATGAATTTGTCGTTCAGTGCCGTTCCGTTTGTTGTGATTGCCACATCTATTCCAGCATCTTTTGTGGCACGCACAATTTCATTTATCTCCTTATGTAAGAGAGGCTCTCCTTCGCCAGCAAACATAATACTCTTTACACCAAGTCGGCCCATTTCGGGCAGGCGCCTGCGAAGCAAATCGAGGTCAAGCGTTCGACTTTTATAGCCTATATAATCGACAGCACAAAATGTACACCGATGATTGCAGGCACCCACTGGAGATACTTCAATATAAATGGGATAGACACTTTTTGCCCGATCCCAATCATCTCCTGCCTCAAGAAACAGGGAAACTCGATGAGGATGAAACATTAGCTTGTGACTATCAATACGAAAAATATCAGCCATTATAAACTCCAAAAAGCTGTAAAACAGTGATTTATAAAGCCCCGGGTGGACTACAAGTTTTAGTACTCGTCTCCAGTTAATGGTCTTTCGAGGCAGGGATCTACCAAAGCACAGATAAAGGTTTTCATGTTCAGCAAAACACCTGAAGATTTCCATCGGTTTTATGGATGCCTAGATGCCTCTTCGACAGAATATATGGTCCGGGAAGGTTGCCAAGAGGTTTCCCTCTCTTTTAAGTCAGCGTGGTTCAATAATCTGTACGGCTTCGAAAGCCATTCTGTGGAAAGAACTCGCGCGGACTTTCCTCCCGGGGGGGGATTCCGGCTCCCAGTTTCTGAAGATCGTACCAAACGTTTCCTCCGGATACCCTTGTAACGGGGTTCTTTTTTGTACTTCTTCTCCCGAAAGAACAGCATTGAAAAGTCGTGATCCTGACCCATGCTCAATCTCGATCCTCCTTTGGGAGGAAGCGGTCGCGCCAATATATTCGGTCTCACGAAACGTGTTCCGTGACCACGATGGATGATTCGCGCCTGCCGTGCTCCAAAAAGGAAAATATTGGTGCGGCCCCTCTCGTTCGGGCTCTCGGCAGGTGGGTGTCTGTTCCGGCCATCGTCAGACCTTTGCAACCGTGCTGCGGGAGGAAGAATCGCATTCTGTTTTCCGAATGTGACAGGATCCCTAGATTTTCGTCGGGACCTCTGTCCAGGCGGGGAAAAGAGCCTTCCCGGCATGTCTCGTTTCGGGGCCGGTCATGCGGCCACCGTGTACATCGTGCCCTTTGTCCAAGAATGCGCGAAAAGCTGTCACGATGAATGTTTAACACAAACAAGCCAAGAGAAGCATCAAGTACTGAAGAGGTTTAACTTAACCTGATTAGTGCTAATCTTCAGCCTAGCGTTTACAGAACGGCATTCTGATTGGTTTTATTGACCGTCTTCTTAGGATCGGTGAAACCCACGGCCCCTTGCCATAAGCGGTCGCTCAGATCACAGGCTGAAGATCGACGCTAATCAGGTAACTTAATGAGTATGACAGGTTCGTCCTGCCAAGGAAAGACTCCAGGGGGGTGCACGTCATATTTTCGAGAAAGGGTCGGAGGGGCTGTTGCAGCCTCCTTTCTGATTTTATATAATATAATCAGAAAGGAGGCATCCCATGCCAAACCAGCCAATAGCAACGCTCCATGACCTTGAGCTCACGCGCGAACGTCTGAAAGAGCAGATTACCCAGATCGGAGACATGCGGCTTGGAACTCTTTCGGAAAGCTACCGGAAGTGCGGAAAGCCCA
>JBMFWU010000174.1:3675-10975 GCA_049964955.1 Syntrophobacteraceae bacterium | reverse complement strand
CCGACAGCTACAATTTCAAATTGTACAAGGCCGAAAAAGCAGACGCCGCGAAGTAAGAAGCAGGAAGCGGGAAGCGGGAAGAGCCGCGTCCCGCTCTTCCCTACTCTTCGAGCACCCGATTACGGGGGAGCTATTCCTAGTCTGTGCAGGAGGATTCTCCGGCATAGGAGGCGACAGGGCGAGGCTGCTTGTCTGGAAACAGATAGGTGGAGAGCTGGGAGCTGAGCATTCCGGCGAGCATCAGTGCGCAGCCCATGAGCGCCCTGGCCGAGAGAGCCTCGCTCAGGAGCAGCCATCCTCCAAGAGCGGCAACCACCGTTTCCATGCTCATCAGGATCGCCGCATGCGCTGGGTGGGCATGGCGTTGGGCCATCACCTGCAGCGTGAAGGCCAGTCCCACGCCGAAAACGCCGTTGAACAGACACGGAACGGCTGTATCGGAAATTTTCTGCAGGGTGATCGTTTCCAGGGCGAACGCAGCGAGAAAACTCAGCAGGGCGCAGACCGCGAATTGAAAACAGGCGAACCTGACAGGGTCGATGCGGGAGCTGAAGCGAGCCACAGCCAGGATCTGCAGCGCCCAGAAAAAGGAGCCGACAAACACCAGGGGATCCCCCGGGGAAATGCCGAACGTCCGGGTGATGCTCAGAAAATAGAGCCCTACGACCGCCAGAGTCGCTCCCACCCAGGTTCCCATGGCGACTTTGTGCCGCCGGAAAAGTCCGAGCAGCGGTACGATCACCACATATAAACCGGTGATGAAGCCGGCTTTTCCTGCCGTCGTGTGAACGATCCCCATTTGTTGAAAGGAAGAGCCGCAAAACATGGCAAGCCCCGCCAGAGTGCCGCCCAGACAAAGGGTTCGAAACTCGGCGCGCCGTTCGGCCCGGCTTGCGGCAACCTTTTTGCTGTTGGACAAAAACAGGAAGGGCAGCAGGGTGAGGGCGCCCAGGGTGAAGCACACCGCGTTATAGAAAAAAGGACCGACATGGTACATGCTCTCTTTGGCGGCGGAAAAAGCAAACCCCCAAAGAATTGCGGTGACCAGCAGCAGTCCATCGGCTTTGAGTATTTTGGTGTTCAGGCTCATGGCATATTCACGGGATTGAAGTTGTTAATAGTCAAAGGCGTTCAGAACAGGAATTGTCCGGCGTTTGTGCCTGCGGTAGATATTGAAGTCATTATCGAGGGTGAGGATCGTAAAAGAATGCTTCCGAAACGACGGCCTCGCAAGTCAAGAGCGGGGGAGCGATCGAGGACAACTGAGCCACGACCCAGTCATGGCGCCTGTCACGGGCATTTAGAAAAGCCACCAGTGGGCCGCTGTCGATGATGACCTCCCGTCTCATTCTCCGTACCCGTTCAGGTGACGCGGATTGGTTGAAAGATCGAATGGGCCTTCCAGCGACCCGGCAAGATCCCCTGCGAGATCAAGGCGGGAGATGACCTCGTGATTTTTAATCGTTGTCATCAATCCCCCGATAATACGCAATTATGTTTATGGTATTACGGGCGGCAGGCGAAGTCAACACCGTCGGAATTTCGGACAAGACTTCCTGTCGTCAAAAAGCAGGAGTGATTCTCCAGGGAAAATCGGGTCGGTGGGGGTGCAACGGCCATACGCGGTAGTGCGCGTGTGGCCGCACCCCCGGATTACTTTTCAGCGGCTGTGGAGTCGTGGACCCAGCTAAGGGCCGCTGCGACTGTTGGAAACCCGATAGTGCTGGTGAGAAGCAGCAGCGTGTGGTTGATTTCTTCTTTTGAGGCCCCGGCCTTCATGGCTCTTCGGGCATGGCTGTGGACGGAGCCCTCCGAGCGAATGGCCGCTGCAGCCGCCAGCTGAATCAAATGGGATGTTTTCTCATCCAGCGGCCCCGCTTTTCTGGTCATTTCCCCCAGATTTTCCACGGCATCCAGGTACTCCCGGTGCTCTTCCCGAATCTTGTCATACCACTCAGGAAATTTCCTCTCCATCGCATACCCTCCTTTTTCGATTTATTTCGATTGATCTTCTAATTATCCTTTTCGGACGAAAATAGGTACTGCAAAGAGCGTCCGCCACAACTGCCGCTTCTTTTCGTTGCAGCCTTTCATTGCCCCTCCGGGGCGCCCTGAAACCATGAAAAGCGGCGGGACGGTTTTCTTCCGGCTTCCCGCTCCATTTGGTGGCAGAGTTCCGTCACGGGAATTCGAATAGTTGCGGCAATTTAGTTGACGGGAGGCGATTAGTCGTTTAAGCTTCGCAGTGCCACGACGGGCTGCAAATTGTGTGCAGCCTCAGTTTTGGCTCTATGGCAAACGGTACGGAGGGTAAACCGGGATGGGCAGGGTGAAGCTGACAATCGACGGCAAAGAGGTTATGGCCGAAAAGGGCAGTATGATTCTTCATGCCGCCAAAAGAGCCGGGATAGCGATTCCCACTCTTTGTTTCCACGAAAGAATGAAACCGATCGGGTCCTGCGGGATGTGTGTTGTCGAAATCGACGGCGGCAAGGAGATCGTGCAGTCGTGTATGACTCCGGTGGTCGAGGGGATGACGGTCACCACGCAATCCGAGACCCTTTTAAACATCAGGCAGGATGCGCTGAGAGCTATTCTGGTCCACCATCCTCTGGACTGTCCGATCTGTGACAAGGCGGGCGACTGCAGGCTCCAGGAACTGGTCTACGAACATGGAATAACGAGTGTCGAGGCCCAGCCGCCGACATCCAAATTCCGTTCGGGGTACAGCACGACTTTCCTCAAATCCTGGCCGGAGCGGTGTGTGCAGTGTCTGCGCTGTGTGAGCGCCTGCAATGAAATCCAGGGCATCGGAGCGTTGAGCATTCTCGAAGAACCCGAGGGCAAGCTGATCTGCTATGACCAGGATAAGTGCGTTTCCTGCGGGGAGTGCATCCAAGTCTGCCCCGTGGGCGCGCTGCTCGAAAAGAAAACCCCTTCCCGCTGGCGCGTCTGGGAAACAAAAAAAGTCCGGACCACCTGCCCCTACTGCGGTGTGGGGTGCCAGCTCAACCTGCACGTAAAAGACGACAGGATCGTCCGGGTAACCGGTGTCGAAGACGCTCAGCCAAACAAGGGCAGATTGTGCGTCAAGGGCCGGTACGGATTCGATTTCATCTATTCGAAGGAACGGCTGACGACGCCTCTTATCCGGGAAAACGACGGTTTCCGGGAAGCCTCCTGGGATGAGGCGCTGGACCTTGTGGCTAACAAGTTCAAGGCGATCATCGCCGAAAGCGGCCCCGACGCCCTTGCGGGAGTCAGCTGCGGCCGAAGCATCAACGAAGATTCCTACAATATGCAGAAGTTTTTTCGCGGGGTGCTCGGAACCAACAACATAGATCACTGCGCACGCACTTGACACGCGCCTACGGTCGCAGGGCTTGCGGCCTCGTTTGGTTCCGGCGCAATGACGAATTCGTTCGGCGAGTTCGGCTCGGCTAAGATGTTCTTCGTAATCGGCTCCAATATGGCCGAGGCTCACCCGGTAGCCTCCTCGTATGTTCGAAACGCGGTGGCCAACGGTGCAAAGCTCGTGATTGCCGATCCCCGAAAACAAAGACTTTGCGATATTTCCACCATGCACCTGCCGTTGAAGGTGGGAAGCGATATTGCGCTTCTGAACGCGATCATGCATGTGCTGATCGAAGAAGACCTCTACGACAAGCGCTTCGTGGAGTCGTGCACCACAGGTTTCGAGGCGGTGAAGGAAAAGGTCCTGGGGTACACGCCCGAATATGCTTCTCCAATCTGCGGCATAGAACCGGAGAAAATCCGGGAAGCGGCGCGCCTGCTGGCCTCGGTGAAACCGATGATGGTCTGCTATACCCTCGGGATTACCGAACATACCTGCGGCGTGCACAACGTCATGTCGATCGCCAATCTGCAGATGATGCTTGGAAACATGGGCATGGAATGCGGGGGCGTAAACCCGCTGCGCGGGCAAAACAACGTGCAGGGCGCCTGCGACATGGGAGCGCTGCCCAATGTCTTCCACGGCTATCAGGGGGTAGCTCTCGAGGCTTCCCGGGAAAAATTCCAGAAGGCCTGGCTCACCTCTCAGCTCTCCGGAAAAGTCGGCCTTACGATCCCGCAGATGATGGAGGCGCTCCCGAGCAAAAAGGTCCGGGGCTTCTACATATTCGGGGAAAACATGGCCAACAGCGAGCCCGACATCCACAAGGTGGAACATGAGCTTGCTTCGGCCGAATTTCTCGTCTGCCAGGATATCTTCCCCACGGAGACCACGCGGTTTGCACACGTGATTTTCCCCGGGGCTGCCTGGAGCGAAAACGACGGTACCTTCACCAACAGCGAACGCCGCGTAAACCGCGTGCGCACGGCGAGCCCCCCTCCGGGGCAGGCCATGCCCAACTGGTGGGTGTTCAAGCAACTGGCGAAGCGATTCGGCCACGAGTGGACATCCAACAGCGCGCAGGAACTCTGGGACAACGAAATTTCGGTCCTTGCCCCCAACTTTGCCGGCATCAAGTATGCGCGCCTGGAAAATGACGGGCTCCAATGGCCGTGCACCAACGAGGAGCACCCCGGGACCTGCTTTCTGCACCAAAACGGGGAGTTTACCTGCGGCAAGGGGAAATTCAACGCCGTCGACTGGACCCCTCCGGCCGAAGTGCCCGATGAGGAATACCCCATGGTGCTCAGCACCGGCAGACGCCTCTATCATTACCACACCAGGACCCAGACCGGGCGCTGCGTGGGATTGAACGACCTTCTGGGGGAGGAAACGGCCGATATCTCCATTGAAGACGCCGGCTCGCTCGGGATTGAAGCCGACGAGAAAATCCGCGTCAAATCGCGGCGCGGCGAAGTGGTGGTCAAGGCGAGAATCACCCACGAGGTGCCCCCGGGCATGGTCTGGATGGCGTTTCATTTCCGGGAGGCTTGTGCCAACTGGCTCACCAACGCAGCCTTCGACCCCATAAGCTGGACGGCCGAATACAAGGCCTGCGCGGTGAAGATCGAAAAGTTATAAAAGCAGAAGCGGGAAGCGGGGAGCGGGAAGCAGGAATCAAAACCGGTTTCCCGCCTCCCTCCTGGTCACTCGGAGGCGAAGCTTTTCTTCCCGCTTCCTGCTTCTTGCTCCCCGCTTCCGCTCTTAATCTATTTGCTCTACCAGATAATTCGGAAGGCCCATCTGCTGGATCTGGTCCTTTTGGGATTCGATCCAGTCGATGTGTTCCTCCTCTTCTTTGAGAATGGACGCCAGAAGTTCGCGCGTACCGTTATCGCCCTCTTCGGCCGCGACGCGAATGCCTTCGTTATAGCCCTTGATGGCGATCTCTTCGGCCTTCCAGTCATTTTGGAACTGGCCGGGAACATCTCCGCCGATGGAGATGGTCTTGTAGTTGCTGACGATCGGCCTGCCGTCGAGGAAAATGATGCGCTCGATGAGCTTTTCGGCATGTTTCATCTCGGTGATCGAGCGTTCCCTGATTTTGTCGTGAAGCTTCTCGTATCCCCAGTTGTCGCACATCTCCGCATGAATGAAGTACTGGTTGATCGCGGTCAGTTCGTCGGAAAGCAGGTCGTTCAGTTTCTCGATGACTCTGTCGTTGCCCTTCATCTTGTTCTCCTTATCTGGTGCGGATAGCGGTAAAAGGCAAAAGATCGATCATTTTTTCTGGGGCAGAATGTGGATTGAGCTTCCCAGGAAGGCACCTGCGGCCTCTTCTTCGGCTTCCGCAAGGGTCGGGTGCGGGTGAATGGAAAGACCCACGTCCTCGGCGAGCGCTCCCATCTCGATGGCAAGCACCCCCTCGGAGATCATCTCGCCGGCCTCCCTGCCGACTATCCCCATCCCCAGCACCCGTTGCGAATCGGGATCGATGATCATCTTGGTCATGCCCGAGGCGCCCATCGAAACGGCACGCCCCGAGGCAGACCAGGGGAATCGGGTCGCCTTGATCTTTATCCCGCGAGCCTTGGCGATTTCCTCGCTCAGCCCGCACACCGCGATCTGCGGGTCGGTGTAGAGAACGGCCGGCACGGCCTGGAAATCGAACGCGGAGGGCATTCCGGAGATCACCTCGGCGGCCACCTTGCCTTCGTGCATGGCCTTGTGAGCCAGCAAGGCCCCGCCCGTGACGTCTCCGACCGCAAATATTTTTTCGTCGGCCGTTCGCCGCTGGTCGTCAATCTTGATGAACCCGCGCTCGTCTACCTGAACCCGGGTTTTTTCGAGGCCGAGTCCCTGCGAACGGGGGTCTCTCCCGACGGCCACGAGCACACGGTCGAAGCGCTGCTCCTTTTGTTCGATCTCTCCGCGGAGGGTGACGGTAACCCCGCTTTCGTCCTCGCGGGCGGAATCGATGAGCGTGTTGTAGTGAATCGATTCGAAGAGCTCTTTGAGGCGATCGAGAAGCGGCCGGGAGAGGTCCTGGTCAATTCCGCGCATGAGCTGGCTGTCGCCTTCGACAAGGACCACCCGGCTCCCGAGCGATGCGTAGACCGAGCCCAGTTCCAGGCCGACAAAGCCGCCGCCGATCACCAGGAGCCGCTCGGGGATATCGGCCAGCTCGAGCGCGCCCGTCGAATCCATGATGCGTCCCCCCGGTTTGAACTCGGAGCCGGGCAGGGGCCGGGGAACAGAACCCGTGGCGATGATTGCGTGCTTGAACCGGATGTGGCTCGAAGCGCCGTTTTGGACCCGCACATGGGTGGAATCCTCAAAGGTGGCTTTGCCCTGAATGTAGAGAATCCCGCGCCTTTTGGTAAGGCCGGCCAGACCTTTGGCCAGCCGGTCGATCACCTTGTCCTTCCAGCTTCTGAGTAAACCCAGGTCCACCTGTGGTTCGGGAAAAGTGATGCCCATCTCGGTCGATCTGCGGGCGTCATGCATGAGTTCGGTCACATAGAGCAGGGTCTTGGAGGGAATGCAGCCCTTAAAGAGGCATACGCCTCCCGGTCCGGGGTCCCTTTCGACCATCGTTACGTCCAGCCCCAGGTCTGCTGCCCGAAAGGCCGCGGCATATCCCCCGGGGCCTCCCCCAATCACCAGCAGATCGGTTTCCTGGGTAAATTCTCCCATTACCATTCCAAAAACTCCTGTAGGTTGGGGTGAGCCAAGCGAACCCCAACATCCCGGACAACCCATACCCAAGGTAGGTCGGGGTGAGCTACGCGAACCCCAACATCGTGCTACGCGAACCCCAACATCGTGCTACGCGAACCCCAACATCGTGCTACGCGAACCCCAACATCGTGCCTTCCCGGACGGATCAGCTTATCATCAACAACGTCTCCGGCTCTTCCATGGCCGATTTGATCATGTTTAGAA
>JBMFWU010000174.1:0-3575 GCA_049964955.1 Syntrophobacteraceae bacterium | reverse complement strand
CTTATCATCAACAACGTCTCCGGCTCTTCCATGGCCGATTTGATCATGTTTAGAAATCTCGCCGCCTCGGCCCCGTCCAAAATGCGGTGGTCGAAGGTGATGGAAAGAGGCAGCATCAGGCGGGGAACGATTTCATAATTTTTCGCATCTCCGAGCACCACGGGCTGCAATTTGGCCCGGGCCATCCCCAGGATGGCGGCTTCAGGATAATTGATGATCGGGGCAATGCCCGTTCCGCCCATCGGCCCCACATTGGTTATCGTAAAAGTCCCGCCCGAGAGGTCTTCCCGGGTGGCTTTTCCCTGCCGGGTCCTTTCCCCGATCTGCCGGAACTCGATCGCAAGATCAAAGATGCTCTTGCAATCGACGTCCCGGATGACCGGCACGAGAAGCCCGCGCTCGGTATCCATCGCGAAGCCGATATTACGGTAATGTTTAAGGATGATTTCTCCGGATTCCACATCCAGGCTGGAATTAAAGGAGGGGAATTTTTTGAGCGCGGCAGCGGCCGCCTTCATGACGAAGACCATGAGGCTGAGATCTCCCCCCAGCGCTTCGACCCGCTTTATGTGCTTGTGGCGGAAAGCGTCGAGGGCGGTCAGGTCTGCTGAGTCCATGTGCGTCACATGAGGAATCTGCGCCCATGCGGCGGACATGCGCTTTGCGGTGGCGCGTCGCACGGAGCGGAGCGCAATGCGCTCTTCGGGGCCGAAGGTCCCGGGGATCGCAACCGGTTCTTTTTCGATTTCAGCCGGACGGGCAACTTCCTTTTCGGGCGCTTTCTCCCCTTCCGGCCGAGAGGCACTCTGGGCAAAGGCGCGCACGTCCTCCGGCGTGACCCTGCCCCCTGGGCCCGAAGGCGTCACTTTCCCGATGTCTATGCCCAGTTCCCGCGCAAGGCGCCGGGTCGAGGGGGCGGCGGCGACCGGGCCGGCGGAAACCGGCACGGGTTTTTCCTCCCCGGCCTTTTCTCCCGCTTTTTCCACTTCCCTGCCCGGTACCGTCTCTTTTTCGTAGGTCCTCGGCGGAGGCGTTTCCGCTCCCTCCTGATCGCCCTCCTTTGCAAAAACGATCAGCACTTCCCCCACTCTCACCGTCTGCCCCTGCTTAACTTTCACCTCCGTCACGGTTCCGGTTACCGGGGAAGGGACCTCGGCGGTCGCCTTGTCGGTTTCGATCACGAGCACGGTCTGTCCGTCTTCGACCGTATCTCCTGCATGCACCAGCACTTCGATGATTTCCCCCTCGTGGATACCCTCTCCGAGGTCGGGGAGCTTGAATTCGACGGGCATAAATTCCTCCTAGAATGCCAGGGTTTCGCGAACCGCCCGGGTGATCCGGAAAACACCGGGCAGATACTCCTGCTCGCGCTGATACAAAGGGATAACGACATCGAAGCCCGTTGCCCTGCGCACGGGGGCTTCCAGGTAGAGAAGTGCCTTTTCCACGATTCGGGCGATGATTTCGGCCCCGGCCCCGTAGGTAGAGTGCGCCTCATGGACTACGACGGCCCGGCCCGTCTTTTTGACCGATTCGGTGAACAGCCGGTCGTCGAGGGGCGATAGCGAGAGAAGATCTATCACCTCGCACTCCACCCCCTCCTTTTCCTTTAGCTCCGAGGCGGCTTCAAGTGTGGGCATGAGGCTCGCCCCGTAGGTGATGATCGTGATGTCTCCTCCCTCCCGGGCCACCCGGGATTTTCCGAGGGGGAAAGTTTCCTCCTCTTCGGGCACCTCTTCCCGGAACGCCCTGTAGAGCGCCTTGGGTTCATAGAAGACCACCGGGTCGGGGTCTCGAATGGCGCTCACAAGAAGGGCCCTCGCCAGGCGGGGAGTGGAGGGAATCACCATCTTGAGCCCGGGCGTATGCGCCCAGTAAATCTCGCGGCTCTCCGAGTGGTGCTCGAGCGCTCTCACCCCCCCGCCGTAAGGGGCCCGAAGGACCATGGGGACTTCGTAGAGGCCTCGCGACCGGGTGCGCATCCTCGACGCGTGGTTTTCCATCTGGTGGAAGGCGTGATAGCTAAAGCCCGAAAACTGCATCTCGGCTACCGGCCGCAGTCCGTAGAGGGCCATTCCGATGGAGCATCCCGCGATTGCGGATTCGGCCAGAGGCGTATCCAGGACCCGCTGCGGCCCGAACTTTTCGATGAGTCCCTCGGTCACACGGAAAACGCCCCCGTCCACTCCTATATCTTCCCCCAGCAAAACGACCCTGTCGTCTTTTTCCATCTCCTGGCGAAGAGCCAAGTTGAGGGCCTGAACCATATTCATCTTTGCCATTGGCGATTTTCTCCGGGTAAAAGGCGGTGAAGCGCCTTATTGTTTCTCTTCGAGTTCCTTCCGCAGCATTTCCTTCTGCTCGTGCATCGAAGGGGTCATCTCCGCATAGGTGTGCGCGAACATGTCCAGGGGATCGATTTTCTTTTGCGCGATCTCGGCCCAGCGCTGCTCGGCCGAACTGATCTCCGCCTTGATCTCCTGGGTAATCGTGCGGATTTGCTGCTCGTCGAGCAACCCCTTGTTCAACAGGTATTTTTCAAATCGTGTGATGGGGTCGCGTGCCTCCCATTCCGCCACTTCCTGCTCGCTTCTGTATTTTTTGGGATCATCGGCCGTTGTGTGCATCGCGAGCCGGTAGGTCACCATTTCTATGAGTGTTGGCCCTTCGCCTTGCCTGGCGCGCTCCGCCGCCTCCTTTACCGCCGCGTAAACGGCCAGAACGTCGTTTCCGTCTACCTGGACGCCCTCCACGTCGTAGGCCAGGGCCTTCTGGGCAAGGGTTGCCGAATTTGTCTGGCGGCTTCTCGGAAGAGATATGGCCCAGTGGTTGTTCTGACAGACGAAGAGGACCGGCGCCTGGTAGACCGAGGCGAAATTCATCGCTTCATGAAAATCGCCCTGCGAGGTGGCTCCGTCGCCAAAAAAGGTGGCGGCAACCGACTTTTGGCCGCGGTACTTCATGGCGAACGCGATGCCCACCGCATGCGTCATTTGCGATCCCACAGGTACGGAGACCGGCAGCAGGTTGAGCCCTTCGGGTAGATCTCCTCCCTCGCTGTAACCGCTGAAGTAGAGCAGTATGCTCTCCATGGGTTTCCCGCGCCACATCTCCACGGGCGTCTCCCGGAAGGAGGGTACCATCCAGTCGCCCGGGTCGAGCGCGGCCGCAGCCCCTATCTGCGCCTCCTGACCCTTTACCGGCGCAAATGTCCCTATCTTTCCCTGCCGCTGCAGGATCAGCATCCTCTCGTCAAACCTTCGCGCAAGCACCATCGCCCGATAGAGTTTGCGCAGCAGGTCCTCGGAAAGCTGCGGATCGAGGGCCTCGTCGATTCGCCCTTCCTGGTCCAGAATCGAAAGATACCTGATATGGTGTATAAGATCGATTTCCCGGGTTGGCATTTTCCTCTTTCCCGCCTCTCGATTGTAAATAGTAAATGAAAACAAAAATCGAAATCGCCCTGTGTAACGCGCATCCAATATAAGTACGGGCTATATCGCCCGCCAGAGGTCGAGCGCACGCATCGCACGCAAAGAGGCAATGGTGGTTCAAATATCATGATACATACTTTT
>JBMFWU010000173.1:0-11024 GCA_049964955.1 Syntrophobacteraceae bacterium | reverse complement strand
TTGCCGGTCTTGCGAAACTGCTCGATCGCCTGCATCTGCGAGATCGGGTCGTGGGGGACCTTAAGATCGACTTCGGTCTCCTCCATGGGTTTTAGAAGCGCCCTCTGGACCCCGGTCCTCGAAACGTCGGGGCCGATCAGGTGCTGCGAGGAGGCGATCTTGTCGATCTCGTCTATGTAAATTATGCCGTGCTCGGCGAATTCGATGTCTTCGTTTGCCTGGATCACCAACTCGCGCACCAGATCTTCCACATCCCCGCCCACATAGCCGGTTTCGCTGAACTTGGTGGCGTCGCCTTTCACGAAGGGCACCCCCAGCTTCTGGGCGATGAGCTTCACCAGGTAGGTTTTGCCCACACCGGTCGGGCCGATCAGGAGGATATTGTTTTTTATCCTTCCCACCATCGGTTCGGACCCAAACCGCGATATGCTTTTGACATACCTGATCCGGTTGTAGTGCGTGCAAATCTTTGTGGCAAGGACGGCCTTGGGCTCGTCCTGGCGGATCACATACCGGTCGAGGTAGGCTTCGAGTTCCTCGGGCTTCATATCGAACCGAATGTTCTCGATGCCGCCCGATGTCCCTGCCCCCTCCCCCGGTTCTCTGCTGTGTTCTGTGGCCATCATGGGAGAGATAACCTTGATCCGGTACCCGTATTTTTTGGTCAGATAATCGCTCAGTTCTTTTTCAAGAGTTTCCTGGTCGGGAAAATTCGGAGGTTCGCCATGCATCGGATGCCCCTCATATACAATTTGGATTGATCATTGTCGCCTCAGGTTCAAGTTTATTATAAATCGCATCTTCCCGAGAGTCATCCGGTCGGAAAACAGATGACGAAGCTCCGGCGGTAAAGAGTCGGAAAAGAGGGGGGGCTATCGCCCCCTCCACCCCCTCGCCGCTACGCGGCTTTCCTTCTCAATCCCAACCAAGAATGTCCTCGTCATAGAGCTTTTCGAGCTTCTGCTTGTGTTTTTCTTCCTCGTTTTCGAGAAGTTGAAAGAGTTTGGAAGCCTTCTCGTCCACGCATTTGTCTTTCCAGGAGCCGTAGAACGCCATGGCCTTTTCCTCTTTTTTCATCGCGATGATGAGGGCCTCCTGGTAGGTGATGTTTTCAGAAAAAGTCACTTCCACCAGATAGTCGCTGATTTTGAGGTTTTCCACCTTTTTGAGCTGGACATCGCCCAGGTTGAGCACGTCCAGGTTTTTGAGCAGGTCCCTGTGCTTTTGCTCCTCAGCCGCCATTTCCCGGAAAAGCTCCCGGATGCCCGGGTTTTTTGCGCGCCCGGCGCAGTCCTGGTAAAACTGCATCGCCTTTTCTTCTTTTTCGATGGCGAAATTGATTACATCGCTAACGGCATGACAGGAAAGAACACTCATCGAAATCCTCCATAATCTGGTAGAAAAGTAGACTTAGCCCTCTTCGAACAGAGGTACATGCGAAAATTTCAAAACATCCACAAGGCCAAGATCGGTTAGTTTGAGCTCCGGGATGACCGAAAGCGATAAAAAGGAAAGCGCCATGAAGGGGTTTTCGAGCTTCGCCCCCCACTCTTTTGCGCATGCCTTCAAGTTTTGCAGTCCCTGGGATACTTCCGGTGCCCCCTGTCCGGACATGAGTCCAGCAATGGGGAGAGGCAGAATTTCGACCCTGCCCTCCGATGCCGCCGCCATGCCCCCGCCGCTATCCCGCAGCGCACTCACCGCCGAGACAATATCAGCATCCGAAACCCCGACCGCAATAACATTATGCGAATCATGGGCAACGGAGGTGGCAATGGCGCCTTTTTTCAGCCCGAGACCGTGTACGAAGCCAAGGGCCGGCTTTCTGCCCGGAACGTACCGGTTGTAGACCGCCGCCTTTAAGAGATCACGCCCCACGTCGCTTACCGCAAACCCGGTTTCGATTGCAGGAGCCATGGAGAGCCCGCGTGTAAAAAGCGTCGACTCGAGCACTTCGATCACCCGCACATTCTTGCCTTGGGCCGCTACGAGCAGATGTTCCGGGAATATCGTGCCAAGGTGCATGGGGCTTTGGGGCGCAGTCGGCACGCGCCATGAGGCCGGATCTTGCAGCAGTTTGCCCTCGGCGGCGATTTCGATTCCATTTTTAAACACCCGCACCGGGTTCCAGGGATTTAGAGTCGGGCTGAGGCTGAAATCGGCAAAAAATCCCGGGGCAAGCGCCCCCCGCCTTTTGAGGCGAAAATAGTTGGCCGGAGTCCAGGAGGCCATGGCGATCGCGCGCACCGGGTCCATTCCCAACGCCATCGCATCATTTACAATGGCGTCCAGGTGGCCTTTTTCGAGCAAATCGTCGGCGTGCAGATCATCGGTTACGAACATGCAGCGCTGCCAGGTGGAATCGTCGACAACCTCGAGGAGCTTTCCGAGGTCCTTTGACTGGCTCCCCTGGCGAATCATGACCGCCATGCCGCGCGAGAGCTTTTCCGCCGCCTCCCGTGCCGAGGTGCATTCGTGGTCGGAGCCTATCCCCGCGGCAATATAGGCGTTTAAGTCCCTGCCCGAGAGTCCCGGACAATGGCCGTCCAGGACCGAGCCCTGAAAAAGCAAAAGCTTGTCGCACACCTCGGCGCTCGCACCGATGACGCCCGGAAAGTTCATCATTTCCGCAAGACCGAGGATAGTTTCGTTGGGTAGAAGCGATTCGAGGTCGACGGCCCGCAGATTTGCCCCGGAAGTCTCGAGGGGAGATGCGGGCACACAGCTCGGCAGATTGAGAAAAATATCGAGCGGGACCCTTCGCGCGCACTCGGCGAAATAGCGGATCCCCTCCAGCCCGAGTACGTTTGCAATCTCGTGCGGGTCGGCGACAACACCGCTCGTACCGCGAGGCAGCACCGCCGCGCAGAAATTTTCAGGGCTCAGCAAGGTGCTTTCGATGTGAATGTGTCCGTCGATAAAGCCGGGGCTCACAAACATTCCCTCGGCCCGAAGGGTATGGCTGCCCTCATAGGCGCCCACCCCGGCGATGAAGCCCTCGCACACGGCAAGATCCGCTTCTTCGATCTTTCCGGTAAAAACATTTACCAGGCGGCATCCCTTGATACACAGGTCGGCCGGCTGCCTTCCGGCTGCCACCGCGATCAGCCTCGCCAAACGCGCGCTATCCAACTTCATTGCCCCCCCAACTTACAATGGGTGAATAGGTGAATGGGAAAAACGATGCCTTTTCGATTCACCGCTTCACCTACTCACCGCTTTACCGATTTAGAGATTTTTACATCTTATATTTGCTGAAATCGGAAGGATCGAGCTTGTCGAGCATTTCGCTCCACTGCTCCTTGTTTTTTTCGTCAAAAGAGGGTTTTGCCTCATCGGATTTGAGATACTTGGAAATCACCTCGTCTTTGACGAAAATGGGGGCGTTGGTCCGGAGCGCGATAGCGATTGCGTCGCTCGGGCGCGAGTCTATCGAGGTGAGCTGTTCGCCGTTTCGGATGTGGATGAGGGCGTAATAGGTATTGTTTTTCAGCTCGCAGACCTCTATACGCTCCACTTTGACCTTCAGAATATCGAAAAGGCTCCGGATCAGATCATGAGTCATGGGTCGCGGGAACTGGATGTTTTCCAGTTCGGTAGCGATCGCCGTGGCCTCGAGCAGACCTATCCAGATCGGGAGCGTTGTTTCGTCGGCAATGTCTTTGAGTACCAGGATCGGTGTGTTCGAATGGGGATCCATCACCAATCCGGTCACTTTCATCTCTTTGAACATGTATACCTCCAAAGTAGTTCCGGCATCCCCCGGCCTGGATTGGCTTTCGGTGGTCAAGAGGTTTCCTTGCAGGCAGGCCTTATCAGACACTATAACCGCAAAGGGCAGGAGAGGCAAGGTCGGTGTGCAGGGCAGTGAACAGTGAGCGGTGAACAGTGAGCAGAAAAAACTTCCCCGTTCACTGTTTACTGTTCACCGCTCACTGTTCTCTCCGCCTCGCCCTTTAACGAGTGCAAATAGGCGGCTGTAATTCTTACAGACAAAATTTTCCCCGTGGCGGAAACAGGTCCTTCGAAGTTCACGATCCTGTTCTGCGGGGTGCGCCCGGTGATCTGCCCGTGTGAGGCCTTGCTGGGTCCTTCGACGAGCACCTCGCGAAGCGACCCGGTTTCGGCCAGATTTTTCTCCAGCGTGATCGCCGCCTGACGCCCCTGGAGTTCGACCAGCCTGCGCGCTGCGGCCTGCCCGTCCACCTTGTCTGCAAATCCGCTCGCCCGCGTGTTCGGACGGTCCGAATAGCGGAAGGAAAAAAGATTGTCGAACCGGATGTCTTCGATCAGTTCCATGGTCTTGCCAAAGTCTTCTTCGGTCTCCCCGGGAAATCCGACGATAATATCGGAGGTAAGTGCTATTTGCGGACAAATCCGGCGTAGCCGCGCCACTTTTTCCCTGTAGTCTCCGGCGGTATAGCGCCTGTTCATGCGGGCCAGGATGGTGTCCGAGCCGGCCTGGACGGGAAGATGCAGGTGTTTGCAAAGCGGGTCCAGTTCGGCAAAACAATTCATCAGTTCCTCGGTCAGGTCTTTGGGGTGAGAGGTGGTAAACCGTATGCGCGCTACACCCGTCTCGGCGGCTATCCGGCGCAAAAGCCCCGCAAAGTCGATCGGCTCCTCCAGGCCCCTTCCGTAGGAGTTGACATTCTGGCCCAGCAGAAGCACCTCCCGTACCCCCGAAAGCTCGAGCAGCCGTATCTCTTCGAGAATCTCCCCCGGCCGCCTGCTCCGCTCGGCTCCACGCACCGTCGGCACGATGCAGTAGGCGCAATGATTGTTGCAGCCCTGCATTATGGTGACCGGGGCCGTTATTCCCGTTTGCGGCAAAATCTCCTGAGATTGGAAAACGGGGCCGCAGTTTCCGTCGTCGTGCAAAAAGGCCCCCCTGCGGCCGCTTTCTTCCACCTGTTGGAGCAGCTGCCCGATCGAGTTGACCGCCCGTGTGCCTACCACCATATCCAGGTGGTCGAACCTGTCGAGCAGTTTTTGTCCGAGCTGCTGGGCAACGCACCCTCCGACGATGATCCGGAGAGCGGGGTTTGCCTCCTTTAGCCGCCGCAGCCTTCCCAGAAAAGAGTGGACCTTTTGTTCCGCCTTTCCCCGTACAGAGCACGTGTTTAAAAAGATAAGGTCGGCCCGGTCCATCTCCTCCACCGGTTGGTAGCCCAGGGCCGCCAGTTGCCGCTGCACCTGCAGCGAATCGTATTCGTTCATCTGGCAGCCGAAGGTCTGCACGTATAACCGTCGCGGAGCGCACGAATGCAAAAGTGGTTCGGACATAATCTATTTACCTGTTTCCAGCGGTGGACGGCTGGCGCCGCGGGCGGGCCATCACTCATTGACCATGCGCTTATCGTCACGGCCCCGCCGCCTCCGCAGGCAGCGGCGCTCCCGGCCTGGCGATCCGGCTGCGGCGACACGCCGCCGGCTTGGCAACCCTGTCAGCGGCGACACGCCGCCCGCTCACGTTCGATCATCGCCTCCATGATCCGTAACGCTGCGTCGGGATAATCTCTTATGATCGTATCGAGGTCGCCCGCACCGTACTTTTCGACGACACTTTGGCCGATGCTCCGCACACAGCAGTTGCGGGGCGAAAGAGGAGCGCCGAAAAAATCGCCGGGCCGGCTGATTTGAGTGATTTCACGCCCCGCCCCGCTTACCTTGCAGCGGCCGGTGATGAGCCGGTAGAGCGCCCACTCGCTCCCCGTCTCCTCTACAATCGCCTCCCCGTCTGAAAAAAATCGCAGGCTCTTTTTTTCCGCCGGCAACGCCTGCGAAGAAGGCTCGAGCAGGTTCTGTGCCGTCTGGGTCAGCTGGCGCAGGATGGAAACCAGAACTCCTTCAACCATCCGGGGGCTTTGACGAATGAGTTGGTCGAGCACCTCGGGCCCGTAGCTGGCGATCCGGCAGCTGTGCACGGCTTCGGCCGCATAGTGTGCGGGCCGTTTGAGCAACAGGCTCTCCAGTCCGAAAATATCCTGCTCGCCAAGAGTCCTGAGCTTCGTCCCATCCTGGCTAAGCATCACCTGCCCGCTCAAAATCACATAAAACCAGGGACTCTCAAAACCCTGCGGGGTTATCTGCTCGCCTGCCTGAAAAACCGTCACTTCAGCGGCCTGCACCGAACTTTTCCGATTGTCTTCACTCACACCCGACCTGCCTCCAAAGCCCTGAAAGAAAAAACAGCCTCGGCCCCAACCGAGGCCCTGGTCCAAATGCTCGAAAAAAATCCATAACGGGAAGCGTATCCTACTTTTAAACCATCGGGGAGGATAAGAACAGGAAAATTGGAAATCCTGGAGCCTCTTGCAAAACTACCTGTGGACAGGCACGAGCGGTGCTTTCTTCTTCCCCCTTTTTAAAAGGGGGATCGAGGGGGATTTTGCGCCCTTAGGCGGGTGCAGAGAATTCAAATCCCCCCTTGCCCCCTTTAAAAAAGGGGGGAATCTGCCCTGCCGCTCCCGGTCTTCGCACCGTTTTGCAAGAGGCTCCCTAATTTCCGGCTGTAGCACGGATGTCCTTGATGAGCATGAAGAGATGTCGGCTGTCGGTGGGCGAAGGTACGAACCCGAAATGGAGGTAGAACCCAGCCGCAGTGTCGTCTTTTGCATGAACGGCAAGAGCGCGTATGCCGACCATATCGGCCACCTGCAAGGCGCGCCCCAGGGCGTCAAGAAGCAGCCCGGCCCCGACCCCGCGGCCCTGCCAATCGGTATGTACGGCTAGACGTGCCAACACGAGAAGCGGTATTGGATGACGCGGCATTCCTTTTATGACACGCTCGGGCGCCTCGCCATGGCGAACTTCACCCGCGACAATCGTGTAGTACCCGATCACCGTCCGGCCGCTCAAACCGACGTAGGTTTGGGAGGAGTTCATTCGTTGCGCCTGCAGCGCATGGCGGCTGAGGAAGCGGTCAAGTTCGGGCTCACCACACGTGAAAACATCCACCTCATGGATCCGCTGCAGTTTCTCGATACGCAGAGAGGCTGTCACGGCTCAGCGTCAAAAACCGACCGTTCGCGAAACAACCGTTCGAGACGGGGTGGACGGCGCGGCGGGGCATCGAGGGCGGCAACGAAGGCCTCCCATTGTTCATCGTTGAGCGTAAAGACGCGCCGGTCCGCCAGGCGTTCCTCAGCCTCACGGAGCGCCGTTTCAAGCACGAATTCGCTTACGGATTTGCGCGCGGCGGCGGCTGCGGCCTGCAGCGTCTGTTTGGCCGACTTGCTGAGCCGCAGGTCCAGCTTTTCGGTTCTATTGGCTCGTTTCGTATCCATGCCCGAAAGGTATCCCCATCGCCAGACAATGTCAAGACACATCATCGCCGCCTGCCGGGTTGCCCGCCTGCTTCGCGGGCGGGCCATCACCCCTATGACAATGCTGCCGCATCGTCTATCGTAACGGCCCCGCCGCCACCGAGGGCAGCGGCGCTTTCGGCCTGGCGACCTGCCCGCGGCGCCAGCCGCCCGCCTTAGCCGTGCAATGACATGTCTAGAGATTTGAGAGAAGTCTCCAGCATTACCTCGGAAAGGGTCGGGTGGGCGTGGATTGTGTTGGCAAGGTCTTGCACCGTCGCCCCCATCTTCATCGCAACGGCCGCCTCGGCGATGAGATCGGTCGCGTGGGGGCCTACGAGGTGGACCCCGAGCACTTTGCCCGTTTTCCGATCGGAAACGATCTTGGCCTCCCCGGCGATTTCCCCGATCACCTGTGCTTTTCCCAGCGCTCGAAATAAAACCGTTTCGGCCCTTGCCTCAATCCCTTGAGAGGCTGCCTGCGCCTCGGTAAGCCCCACATTTGCCACCTCGGGCAGCGTGAAAATGGCCCCGGGCACGACCTCGTAGCCCATCACGCGGCTTCCTCCCAGGGCGTTTTCCGCAGCCACCATCCCTTCGGTAGAGGCCACGTGGGCAAGCATGATTTTTTTAGGACCAAGGACGTCCCCCACCGCATAGACGCCGGCCACATTGGTCTCCATATGGTCGTCGGCGATGATCCAGCCGCGCTCATCGAGCTTTACGCCGAGGTTTTCGAGCCCCAAGCCGGTAGTGTTCGGCTTTCTGCCCACACAGACCAGAAGCTTTTCGACCGATTCGACCGCCTGCTGCCGCTCTCTCTCGCCAAGACCTTCGATGAGCGGCGAGGGGCCGGTGGTGACCGTCAGTTTCCCCTCCTCGTAGGCGACCCCCTCGACGGTTCGCTTCAACACCACGCGGATCTTGCGCTTCTTCATCTCCCGGTGAAGCACCCGCGAGCAGGCTTCATCGACAGAAGGGAGCGGAAGAATCCGGTCCATGGCTTCCACTACGGTTACAGAAGAACCCAGAGAAGAAAATATGAAGGCAAACTCGCATCCGATGACTCCGCCGCCAAGAATCATGACCGATTGCGGGACCTCTAGCAGACCTAGCGCATCGTTACTCGAAATGACGCCATTTCCGTCGAAGGGAAAGCCCGAAAAATCGAGAGGCCGGGTGCCGGGGGCAAGGATCAGCTTGTCCCACAAGACTTCTTCTTTCGCGCCATCCGGAAGTGCAACACGTACCAGCCCCCGCCTCTCGAAGAAGGCCTTCCCGGAAACATAGCGCACCTTGTGATGGCGCAAAAGTTCGTGAATGCCTTTGGACTGATCGCGTATGACTTTTTCCTTGCGCTCCATAAGAGTCTGCATGTCGGGGCAAAACCGCCCCTCGAGCCTTACCCCGAACTCCTGCGCTCGTCCAAACGAATCCAGGAGCCGCGAGGTGGTGATCAGCACCTTCGAGGGGATGCACCCCCAGTTGAGACACGTTCCTCCGACGTTATCCTCTTCGATAAGAGTCACTTCCCCACCCAGCTGTGCCGCGCGCACCGCCGCCACATACCCGCCGGGGCCCGCCCCTGCGATCGCGATCTTTTCCGCCATGACCTGTTGTCTCCTGTTTGCAACGGTTTGGGCCGCCTGGCCCCTGTTTTGGTTTTCGCCATGGTAGCGGAGATGGGTCTCAAAGCAAGAAAAAAATGGTTATGAATTAATGAAAACATAAAAAATATTTTCTGAAATCGATGCAAACGTCAAAAAATTGTGAAAGCCAGAAAATGACGGCCCGATATTTCATGACTTGATAATTTTTCAAAATTTATATTGACTGAAACCTAAATAGCGATAGAATCTTTCCCGCACAGGGGGGCTCCGCCATTGCCGGAGCGCACACGGGGAGAGGGGGGGATAGCCAAATGAGGATCGATGAAACCAATTTAGCCATTATCAGACACCTGCGTGACGGGCGAAAGTCTTTCAAGCGAATCGCCGAGGAAATGGGCCTTACCGAAAACACCGTGCGGACGCGGGTAAAGAAGCTTGTCGAAGACGAGGTTTTTGATATTTCCGGTCAGGTAAACCCCGAAGCGATTCAGGGGCACCAGGTGGTTATGATCGGCGTTCGCCTGCAGAACATGGACCTCGTGAAAAGGGGGGAGGAGTTCAGCAAGCTCAAGGGGGTCGTTTCCGTAAGCGTTGTGACGGGCCGTTTCGACCTGATGCTCGTGGTGCTTCTAAAAGATGACTATGACCTTCTCCAGTTTTACACCGAAGAGGTCTCGCGGGTCCACGGCGTGGAATCGGTGGAAACCTTCGTGGTGTACAAGAGCTTCAATTTACGGGTCCCTTACATCTTTTAGGACTCGAATCGGCCGCGAGGCGGGAGTGGCGCACAATGGAGACACAATCCCAAAAGACCCTGTTACACGCCTGGCATATCGCCTACGGGGCGAACATGGCGAATTTCGGCGGCTACGAGATGCCGCTCTGGTATCCTTCGGGGGTAAGAAGCGAGCACCTCGCGGTGCTTACCCGCGCAGGTCTTTTCGACACGAGCCACATGGCGGTACTAACGCTCCGGGGATCGGGGGCAAGGGAGCTTCTCCAGTATTGTTTTACAAAAGATCTCGATGGGTGCCTGGGCGCGGGCGGGTCTTGTCTGGTACCGGGCAGGTGTGTCTACGGGGCATTTCTGGACAGTGCCGGCGGCACGATCGATGACGCCCTCGTCTACCAGTTGTGCCACGAGGCCTACCTGGTCGTGGTGAACGCCGGGATGGGGGGGAAGATCGCCGCCCATCTTGCGGCGCAAAGGGGCGGGCTTTCCGTGCACATCGAGGACATGACCGACGGGGTGGGGAAACTGGATCTGCAGGGGCCCCTGGCGGCCAAAATCCTCGGGTCCGTTCTCCAGGACCCGCAGGGCACCTTTGACAAGATGGGCTACTTTTCATTTAAGGGCTATTTTAGCGAAACCTCGCTGCCTGTCGCACCGGTCCGCCTGAAGGACGGTACACCGCTCCTGGTGTCGCGCACCGGCTACACCGGGGAATTCGGCTTTGAACTTTTCATCGACCCGGCGCATTTCGTGCGGCTCTGGCAGATGCTGTTCGAGGCGGGCGAAGCGTTTGGCATAACGGTCTGCGGGCTGGGGGCGAGGGATTCCTTGCGAGTGGGCGCCGTATTGCCCCTGTCGCACCAGGATATCGGCCACTGGCCCTTTATCAATCATCCCTGGTCGTTCGCCTTGCCCTATAACGGAGCAAAAACGGGCTTTACGAAGAGCTTCCTCGGCTCAAAGGCCCTGCTTGCGATCGAAAGTCCCGAGTTCACCCATGCCTTTGTGGGAGACGATCTGCGGAAGGTCACGGCGAGCGACCCCGCGGTCGTTCTGGACGCTTCGGGAACTGAGATCGGAGTCGTTTTGACCTGTGCCACGGATATGGGGATCGGCCGCCAGGAGGGGCGCATCGTGAGCATTGCCTCGCCTGACAAGCCGGAGGGGTTCGAACCCAAAGGGCTGAGCTGTGGGTTTGTACGGGTAAAGACCAGGCTTGCGCCCGGGGAAAGAGTGGTGCTCAAAGACAGACTACGCAAGATCGCTGTGACAATCGTTGAAGACATACGTCCCGGCCGCACGGCGCGCCGCGCCATGCGCGACATGCTCCAGCCATGAAGGAGGAAAAGAGATGAAGGAACTGAGTGATTTGAG
>JBMFWU010000172.1:0-11052 GCA_049964955.1 Syntrophobacteraceae bacterium | reverse complement strand
ATATCGAGCAGGTGACCCCGGCACACGTCTCCTCGATCGCCTCGCAGATGGAGGCTTTGATCGAACCTCTCGAAAAAATCGCAGGGCGCAGGTTCGATGTGGGAGAGCTGAAAAACGCCATCGAGCTTTCCCGCCAATGCTCGGTGCTCTGGGAAAAGGTCCTTGCGACAGCCTCCGCGGTTCCTTCCCCCCTCACCTTTTTCGATTCGACCACGCTCATGGGACCTGCGGTCGTGGGCAGAGGCCGCCAGCGGGTGCTCGATCTCTACGGGCTTCTTTTGGAAGAGCTGAGCGAGCGGATCGCGCGGGGAGAAGGGGCAACGGAAACCGACGAGCGGTATCGCATTTACTGGGAGGGCATGCCGGTCTGGGGACGCCTCAGCACGCACTCGAAACTCTTTTCGGGGCTTGGCGCGGCGGTTATCGCCTCCACCTACTGCAGCAGCTGGATATTTAACGCCCTGGACCCGGCCGCACCCTTTGAGAGCATGGCCAGGGCCTATGCGGAGCTTTTCATCGTCCGCTCGGAAGAGTACAAGGAAAAATACATTCGGGAGAAGCTCGCATTTTTCCAATGCGACGGCATCGTCTATCATGATGCCAAGACATGCCCCAACAATTCCAACTGCCGGTATGGAATGCCCCAGCGCCTCCAGGCCGCAACGTCCATCCCGGCCCTGATCCTGAACGGCGATCTGAACGACATGAGGCTTATTTCCGATGAACAGACCAAGACCAACATTGAGGCGTTCATCGAACAGCTTGAAGAGGCTTGATAGGGAGGTAAACGATGGCTCACTGGCTTAACCTTGGGCAACATTTCAAGGTCAACGCGAAGAAGTATCCGGATAAACCGGTCCTCAAGGACCAAAACAGAAGCTTCACCTATCGGCAGGCCAATGAGCGGGTAAACCGGCTTTCCGACAGCCTGCTCGCCATGGGCGTGCGCAAGGGCGACAAGATCGCCGTACTCATGGAAAACAGCGTCGAAATCGTGGAGCTCTACCTTGCGACCGCCAAGACCGGTATCATCATAGTCCCCATAAATTTCCGGCTCGTCGGCAGGGAAATAGAGTATATCGTAAACAATTCCGATGCGGTGGCGCTTTTCGTCGACCTGCAGTTTACCCAAACCGTAGACGAGATTCGGGGCGAACTGAAAGGGATAGCTCCGGAGCGCTACTTCGTCGTCGGGGGGCCCAGGGAGGGATACCGGGAGTACGATGCATTCCTCAGTGGGGGCTCGGCTCTTGAGCCCGCCTGCGAAGTGAGCCCCTCGGATATCTGGATTCTGATCTATACCTCGGGCACGACCGGAAAGCCCAAGGGGGTGCTTCGGTCGCACCAGTCCCACATTGCCTTCTACCTGCTCAATGCCCTCGATTTCGGCTTCACCAAAGACGACATCTGCATGAACGTGATGCCGCTTTGCCATATCAATTCCACCTACTTCACCTTCACCTTTCTCTACCTCGGGGCGAGCGTCTACATTCACCCGGCGCTTTCCTTCCGGGCCGAAGAGGTGCTCGAGATCATCGAGCGGGAAAAGATCAGCTTCATTTCGCTCATCCCCACCCACTACAACCTCATCCTGACCGTTTCGGAAAAGGGGCGCAGCCGGGATGTGAGCTCGATTCGCAAGCTTCTTTGCTCCTCTGCCCCGGTCAGGCAGAAGATGAAGAGCGAAATCATGGAATTTTTCCCCGGCGTGCAGCTCTACGAGGCGTACGGCTCCACCGAAGCCGGAACCGTCACCGTGCTAAAACCCGAAGACCAGTTGCGAAAACTCGGCTCGATCGGCTCCGAATGCCTTGGGACCGATTTTGTCAAAATCCTCGATCCGGACGGCCTCGAGGTTCCTACCGGCGAGGTGGGCGAGATTTATTCGTGCGGCCCGATGCTTTTCGACAGCTACTACAAGCTTCCTGAAAAAACCGCGGCCTCTTTTCGCGGCAGGTATTTTTCCGCCGGAGATATGGGCAAAAAAGATGAAGAAGGGTTCTATTACATCGTCGACCGGCGGGACAACATGATAATAACAGGAGGCGAAAACGTCTACCCGAGCGAGGTGGAAGAGGCGATAGGCAGCCTTGAGTGCGTCTTTGACTGCGCCTGCATCGGACTTCCCGATGACAAATGGGGGGAAAAGGTGGTGGCTGTGGTAATCCCGCATGCGGACTTTGCAGAGGAGCGGGTGATCGAGATCGTTACGGAACATTGCAAGATCAACCTGGCGCGGTTCAAACGCCCCAAGCAGGTCATCGTCATACGGCAGGAAGAGATGCCCCGGACGGCTACGGGGAAAATCCTTCACAGGAAGCTGCGGGACAAGTATCGGTAGTTATGGAGATGAAATTCTCGTTTTTCGATTCCTCAATCCAATTCTGCAAGGAGTAAAGTTCATGAGAGAAGTGGTTATACTGGGAACGGCCCGGACAGCCGGTGGACAGTTCGGCGGCTCTTTTCAGGGGCTCACCGCCCCCGAACTTGGCGCCGAGGTGGTGAAGGAAGCCATAAAACGCTCCGGAATCACTCCCGACGTTATCGAGCAGACGGTTTTTGGAAACGCCTGGCAGGCCGGAGTCGGCCCCAACGCGGCAAGGATTTGTTCGGTAAAGGGCGGCATTCCGGTGGAGGCCCCGGCGGTCACGGTCAATGTGCGCTGCGGCTCCTCCATTCAGGCGCTCATTTTCGGCGCCCAGGCCATCAAGGCGGGCGACGTGGACACGGTAATGGTGGGTGGCGCCGAAAGCGCCAGCCAGATCCCCTATGGTCTCCCGCGCGCCCGTTGGGGCTATCGCATGGGAAACGGCGAACTGATCGATTTTATGCACAAGGACGGTTTCCTGTGCCCGCTGGGCGGGGGGCTCATGGGCGAGATGACCGACTGGCTCGCCAAAGAAAAAGGAATTTCCAGACGAGAGCAGGATATCTTCGCAGCCGAGTCGCACAACAAGGCCGAGGCCGCGGTGCGCGAGGGATGGTTCCGAGATGAGGTCGTGCCGATCCCCGTTAAGAAAAAGGGCGAAACGCTCATGGTGACCGAAGAAGAGATCTATCGGAAGGGAGTCACCCCCGAATCGCTCGAAAAGCTGAAGCCCGTTTTTTCCAAGGACGGGACCGTAACCGCAGGCAACGCCTGCGCGCTTTGCGACGCCGCTTCGGCCGCAGTGCTCATGGAACGGGGCAAGGCCGAGGCCATGGGGCTTAAACCCGCAGCACTTCTCCGGGGCTATGCCTTCGTGGGCGTCGAACCCAAAAGATTCGGCATCTCTCCGGCCAAGGCGATTCCGGTGGCCCTGAAAAAAGCCGGCCTCACCCTGGGAGATATCGACCTGATCGAGCTGAACGAAGCGTTCGCAGCCCAGTACATCGCCTGCGAACAGGACCTGGGCCTCGACCGCTCCAAGGTCAACCCCTACGGAGGCGCTATCGCCCTGGGACATCCGGTTGCGGCCACGGGCACTAAAATACTCGCAACCCTTCTTTCGGCCATGCGGCAGCGGGATGTGACCCTGGGCGCGGTAAGCCTTTGCATCGGCGGTGGAAACGGGGTCGCCGCCATAGTCGAACGATTGAGCTAAAAAAAACGAAAAACGACAAGCGCGGGGGCCGGCCGGCCCCCGCACCCCCACGCCGCTACGCGGCTCTTTCTCAAGGGAGCGGGCTCCGGGTTTTAAACCCGCGAACCGGAACGCCGACACCTTTGACGTCAAAGCCTGTCCTTGCAAATAGACTAACGACCTATCCAAAACAATTTTCGAATGGCCTTTCAAGCTTCAGAAGAGTATCTTAAATAATCCCGTGAAGTTGGTGCATAATAAAGGTTCTCATCTCCAAACAGGGCTGGAACGCTAATGATACAAGCTGCCCGCCTTCATTGCAGGAAGGATCAGCCATGCCGACAAAACGGCGCAAGATAGAGATCCATCGACTGACAATTTCCGGCCTGCCCGAAAATATTTCATATGGGTCATTTCTCAGCCGCCTTTTGAACAAGCCTTTGTCAGAATTGATTATGAGGGCAGGAGAGAAATGGCACGCTGCCGGCGAAATTTCTATACGGAACCATCGGCTTCGCCTACGTTTCCTAAGCTATACTCAGGGCCTTCGTCCGGATGTTCTCGATACTGACATGCTCTCTCTTCAACCCAATCCGCTAACTCCATCTCAGACCAATGTCGAATGGACCCATGTCCTCGGTTCGCTGAAGTCAGGACGCTACATTTTGCTGATCGAACGCAATAACAGCGGCATATGGCCATCTACGATCGAGCGATACCTCCAATGGGTAGCTGACAGTTTTTACGAATCTCGGGAGGAGGCGAACCGTGAAGATGCGGATCAAGAGCCCGTGACAGTCAGTCTGGAGGCCGAACCCGGGCCGCAGTTCCTGGAACGAATGGAGTCCTTGGATCGGATCACAGAGGTAACTGTTCGCACAGTGCGGCCGAACCCCGGCTGGCGTGACCTCCAAACCACACTCGGCGAAATGGCAGGTGAATCGGATGCGCGCAAAATTGACTTGACAATGACTGCTCGGAGAAGGGCATCCCTCGACAAGCAATCAGGCATCCTGGCGTGGATACGGAATGCCTTCATTCAGCGGGAACTCGGTTTCACTGCCATCAAGGGGCAACGCGGCAGGCAGACTGAAAAATTTAACACGGAAAAACTGGGTAAGCACGCCACGATTAATATGGACGTAGACGAGCGTGGCCAAGTCATCGCCGATGACGCATGGGAAAAACTCACGGATATTATGGACCACATGGACCAATAATGTATTACGAGTTGTGGAAATTCGCTCGACAAATACTGCCCCAGAAATCCATTTGGAAGGACGGCGAGCTGTGGTCCGCCATAGCCGGTGGCATAGCTGCGTATTTCTGGTTTCGCCACAATCCTTCCATGGTCGGAAAAATACGACATCACTTCGGCGACTTGCTGACCGCCACAAGCATAATTTTCGGCTTTACGCTATCCGCCTTGCTGTTCTACATTCAAGCTGCAGCCGCTTGGTCCGAGGGAGAATCCGTCGCACGCGTCGCAGTCAAGATCGTGGACTGGCATGTCTGGACGATTTTATGCCTGCTGTTCCTGATCTCGTATATTCTAGGCCTGTGGTCGCTGGGTGTTCGGTGGAGCGACACTTCCACCCTCACCTCAGGTTTATATGGCTCGCTGGTTTTTCTCCTGCTTTACTGTGGCTTTCAGATTCTTAATCATACACTTACCATATGGTGGGCCTTTCGTTCCCGTGAGCAGCTAAGCGAAAGACGCAAGGGGTCGAATGATGCGACTTGAAGACCTTCAGCCAAACGCCGCTGTCCACGGTATCCTTCCGGACAGTCTCGTAACGGTTGTCTCGGTCCAGTGGTACGGCTCCGAAGCCTTGGAACTCACTTATAAGACGCCAACGGGTAAAGTTGCCAACGAGTTGCTCTATCGAGACGCCGAATCACGCCTGGAAATCGTAGAACTAGGTCGCCCATGGAGCTTTGACGGGGATGGCGCGCTGTTTCGCCTGGTCTCCGAAGCGCATCGCATACGTCTTGCCCACCTCTTCGATCCGGTGCTTGCCGTCCACACCTCCCTCGTCGAACCGTTGCCGCATCAGATTACGGCGGTCTATGAGGCCATGCTGCCCCGATTGCCGCTTCGTTTTCTTTTGGCTGACGATCCCGGGGCCGGCAAGACCATCATGGCGGGCCTTTTGATGACGGAATTGATCGCCCGTGGCGACTTGCAACGCTGCCTTATAGTCTGCCCCGGCAGCCTCGCCGAGCAGTGGCAGGATGAGCTTTACCGGCGCTTTCACCTGCCGTTCGAAATTCTGACCAACGACAAGCTTGAAGCCGCCCGCACCGGCAACTGGTTTCTCGAAACAAATCTCGCCATAGCAAGACTCGATAAGCTCTCGCGCGATGAGACCGTTCAGGAGAAGCTCAGAGCGCCCGACTGTCGTTGGGACATAATTGTGTGCGACGAAGCGCACAAGATGTCGGCCACGATATTTGGCGGCGAAACCAAATACACCAGGCGCTACCGGCTGGGCCAACTGCTCTCGTCCCTGACTCGGCATTTTTTGCTGATGACCGCAACTCCCCACAACGGTAAGGAGGCTGATTTTCAACTGTTCATGGCGTTGCTTGATGGAGACCGTTTCGAAGGAAAATTTCGAGACGGGGTCCACTCGACCGATGTTTCCGATCTAATGCGCCGAATGGTAAAGGAGAGCCTGCTAAAGTTCGACGGAACGCCGCTTTTTCCTGAAAGGATTGCCTACACCATTGCCTACAAGCTTTCGGACGAGGAGGCAAGGCTTTATAAATCGGTGACCGAATACGTACGTGAGGAGTTCAACCGGGCCGAAGCGCTCCAAAATGATAAACGCGCGGGCACGGTCGGATTTGCTCTCACCATCTTGCAGCGAAGGCTTGCTTCCTCGCCCGAAGCAATCTGCCAGTCGCTTCGCCGCAGGCGCGAAAGACTCGAAAGCCGTCTTCGAGAACTGGAAATTCTCCTGCGTGGAGGCCTGGCGCCGCCGATCCTCTCAGACGATCTCCCCAAACTTGACGCCGAAGACGTAGAGGACCTCGATGAAGCACCCGATAATGAAGTCCAGACTGCCGAAGAAGAGATCCTCGATCAGGCGACCGCAGCAGGTTCCATTGCCGAACTGAAAGCCGAAATCGAGACGCTGAAAGGCCTTGAATCACTGGCCGTCAGTGTGCGTAGAAGCGGCAATGACGCCAAATGGCGAGAGCTGGCAAATCTTCTGGGGGAAAAAGTCTTCACAGCTTCCCTGATTGCCGATCACCTGGCCGAACCGTCCTCCCCGTATGGTTCGGGCCAAATTCCACCCCCTACGCCGTCGCCACGACAAAAGCTCGTCATTTTTACCGAACATCGCGACACACTCAATTACCTCGAAGAGCGCATCACCACTCTGCTCGGAAGCAGGGAGGCGGTCATAACCATCCACGGGGGCATGGGGCGAGAAGAGAGAATGAAATCGCAGGAGTCGTTCCGGCACGACCCGGAGGTGCGTGTACTTCTCGCTACCGATGCTGCTGGCGAGGGCATCAACCTGCAGCGCGCCCACCTGATGATCAATTACGATCTTCCCTGGAACCCGAACCGAATAGAGCAACGATTCGGGCGGATACACCGGATCGGCCAGACCGAGGTGTGCCATCTTTGGAACCTTGTAGCGGAAGAGACACGTGAAGGAGATGTATATCACAAACTTCTCGATAAACTCGAACAGGCTCGCGAATCCCTGGGGGGAAGGGTGTTCGACGTCCTGGGAAAACTCCAATTCGAGGGCAAGCCGCTCCGCGACCTCATGATCCAGGCAATCAGGTACGGAGACCGGGACGAAGTTCGCGCCCGTCTAACCACCGTACTGGACCAGGCCCTCGATCGGGCCAGGCTGCGCGACCTGATTGAAGAACGCGCGCTTTCCAGGGACGTCATGGATTTAAGCCGCGTTCAGCACATCCGCGAAAATATGGAAAGAGCGGAAGCCCGCCGGCTGCAGCCGCATTATATCGAATCTTTTTTCATCGAAGGGTTTCGGCTGCTTGGCGGGTCGGCCAGACAACGTGAGCCTCGCCGTTATGAAATCACCCATGTGCCTGCCCCGGTTCGTAACCGCGATCGTCTGATCGGTACCGGTGAACCGGTGCTGGCGCGCTACGAACGAATCGCCTTCGAAAAGTCATTGATTGCATCCCGGGGCCGGCCGCCTGCCGCTTTTGTCTGCCCGGGTCATCCTCTGCTCGATTCGGTAATCGATCTCATTCTCGAACGCAATCGGGATATCCTGAAGCGCGGAGCGATCCTGGTCGACGACAGTGATAAAAGCATGCAGCCCCGAGTGTTGTTCTACCTGGAACATGCCATCCAGGACGCCGGCCTGACACGCTCCGGCGAGCGCCGTGTAATCTCCAGGCGGATGCTCTACATCGAACTCGGTGCGGATGGAGAAGCCCGCCACCTGCATTATGCGCCGTATCTCGATTATCGTCCCCTGGCCGATAGCGAGCCCGACATCGATGAAATCCTGGACAGGCCCGAATGCTCTTGGATTTCGCGAGAACTGGAGCAAAGAGCAGAACATCATGCCGTAGCCTCCGTGGTACCGGAGCACCTTGCCGAAGTCAGGGATGGAAGACTTTCGCTTATTGCCAAAACCAGGGCGGCCGTCAAGGACAGGCTCACCAAGGAGATCACGTACTGGGATCATCGGGCCGAGGAACTAAAGCTGCAGGAGCAGGCCGGCAGACCGAATGCCCGGCTCAATTCGGGTGAAGCCAGGAAACGCGCAGACAACCTGCAGGCCAGGCTTCAGAAACGTCTGGAGGAACTGGATCTCGAAGCCCGAATTTCTCCCTTGCCCCCGGTGGTTCTCGGAGGACTTCTCATAGCACCGGCGGGCCTCCTGGCCGCCATGAAGGGCGCAAGGCCCACGCCGGGTCCCCCAATCGACACGCAGGTCTCCGCCGCCAGGGCTCGCGCCGTAGTGATGGCCGCAGAGCGGAGTCTCGGGTTCGAGCCAATGGACCGGGAACTTGAGAAACTCGGATATGACATCGAGAGCCGAGTCCCCGGCACAGGCAAGCTCCGTTTTATCGAGGTGAAAGGACGGGCGGCCGGGGCATCCACGATAACTGTGACCCGCAACGAAATCCTGTATTCCCTGAACAAGCCGGAGGATTTTATACTGGCGATCGTTGAGTTCCTCGACGGCGATTCGCATCGCATTCATTATGTCCGCCAGCCCTTCCAGCGCGAGCCGGATTTCGGAGTGACCAGCGTAAATTACGATTTCGACGAACTGCTCGCGCGGGCGGAGCATCCTCGGTAAAGAGGGGGCTGCCCGACTACAGGTGCCACAGAACTGTCAATTCAATTGGAGGAACATCATGACCCAACTCGTTATTCCATCCGAACCTATAGTCGTGAATCCTCCGCAAGGGATGAGCCAACTGCCTATGGTTGAGATCGACAGGTCCAATGTGCTAAGTAAGCGCAAGCACATTCGTTTCAGGAGGGGCTCGTCAAATCGGCAATCGGCTGAGTGTTCATTCGGCAATTTCGACGCCGAAAATCTCGAATTCAGCGCGTGGGAGTTCTTTCACGCAGCCAAGAAAACTGAGCTGGCCAGTTCGTTTACAGGCGTGCAGGCGATTCGTAATACTTACGCTTTCGCCTTTGAACATCAAGACACGTTCATCTGGAATACCAATAATTTCCGGAAGATTGATAATAGCAATTTTGAGCTGGAGGATTTCGCGTCGGCAGCACTAGCTGGTCGTGTCGGTGAGGCGATTGCCTATCTTACTATGATTAAATGGGGTTATGTATTTTGGGATCGTTGTCAGACGGTATGGGGAAGAGCCGCCGTAAACGCGAACATAATCCACCCGGAGAGTTTGCGCAGTACGCAGTTTCTTCCGTCGCGGGTCGCTCCAGGCCGTCCGCAAAATGAGCCAGACTTCATATTTGAAAAAGGCGACGGCAGTGTCGCGCTGATGGAGGCAAAAGGCAGCTTTGTAAATCCCATCGAGGATAAGCCTTCGACGAAAGAGGATTTGCGACAGGCGTTGAAACAACTTGCCGCCTGGTCCACTGTAATAACGCCTACTCCAGAGAAGAGCTATGGCATTGGCACCTATCTCCGAGAGGAGAACGACAGCGGGAGTGATCCCTCTCTGATCGCCTATGTTGATCCGCCGGGACAGGACGACCCCAATGCTGGCGCTATAGAACTTCCTCCGGATCTTATCCGCAGATTAAATTACGCCGCGTGGCTCGCAGGGATGGGATTAGTATCGGCCAGCCAAGCCCTAGGGGGCATGAAAGAAAGAGCTGCTCACTACGTGGACCTACCAATCTTAGAGGTAGGCGGCAGGAGCTTTGCTTTCGTTAATGCTGGATGGTCGGTACCTGAAAAGCATTTGCCAAAGCCCGAAAGCTGGATGCGGTGGGCATATGCCCTTCATTTTTGGGATCTTGGCCTGCATCCATCGCAGCCGGACTGGCGCATATGGCGTCACATCCAGCATTCTTTAGACTGGGTTCCTCTCATAATAGGCATAGAACGCACAGTGCTGAAGCTCATCGAGAGTGCACTTCGTTACCCAACCCGTCCAGTACTAAAAGAATTTTCAGGCTTTGAATTGGGGCGGACTCAGAGCGGCGAGGGATCAAACAAATGGAGCCTAATGCCGGATGGGACGTTCATCGGATTACTCGATAGCAGGACATTCGAGGAAGGATTCAAGGGAATGGAAACATTCCAATTATGATTAAAAACAAAGAGCTAACTGAAGTTGTCCAGATGTCCGACTCTGACGACAATGCCAGCATAGGGGAAGAATCAACCGACAAAGTTGCGACGGGCTCATTCAATCTATAAATTAAGATTCAGTTCGGCGTTCTCTGATCGATGGCAGAACAATCAGCAAGCCGTCAGAGTAAAAAACCTAGCAGCCTAACCTCGGTCTCTGGAACTGCAAGGTAACCGAGAATGCTGCCAAGTTTCGAGAGAGATAAACTTTGGATAACAGCATTTCAATCAAACGAGAAGATTTCCTTGCGATGCTGAAACCGCTGAAGCACTTCGCAAAAAAGAAACAAGCCGCGGATGCGGTCCTGTCGATGAAGGGCCGTGACTTCGTTATTTCGTTTGACGGGATTTCAACCGGCGGGCCGGCGATCGGCAATTGGGCGGGCCAAGTTTGCGTCCCGGCAAGACTGATATGGGGCATAGCGATGGCGCCTCCACCGGGTGACCCTATAAGAATGGATGTCCGGGACGGAAGGCTGCACATAGGGTCGCTTTCGTTGAGTTGCTCGGTCCAAAGCAATAGTGATCCGGCGGAAAGCAAATCACTCGAAACCTCGCCTATTGTTCCTGAACTTGTGAAAATGCTGCGCTTCCGTTATTTGTACTCGCCGGAGGAGCTACAAAAAGGCGGTTTCTACACGGTTTCGTCAAAGTTGCCTGAGAAACAGAGATTTAACTCCTTGGACAGGATT